>JANQQD010000132.1 GCA_028285185.1 Anaerolineae bacterium
CGCTTGCATCAGCACCTCTCCCGGCACCGTCTCTTCGGAGAAACGCTTCGCGTCGCATCCGAGCTGCCACAGCGCCAGTGCATCAGCCTCCGCCACGACGGTGCAGTAGCGGACAAGCAGAGGGTCCGACTTGCGCTGCAGCTTCGCCATGAAGGAAGACCGGAATGCTTGAGGGTCCGGATAGTTCGCCGCGGTTCCGGAGAAGTACGCATCGGCTGCGGTCAGGTTCCCTTCCAGCGAAATGACCGTGTCGATGGGGCCGGTCGGCTCGCGTGCTGCCAAGGACGCGATGATCGACGCAACGGAATGCGCAATGACGACTGTCGCACCGGCTTCCCCCGCCTTCGCAGCCACGCGGTCGCCAAGTGCCTGCAGCGTCGTCGGCCTCAGCGCGTCGCCTGCGCCGAACCCCGGGAGGTTGAGCAGCTCGAGCCGGCAGGCCTCGGCCAGCTGCGTCCGCGCCAGCGGTTCGAACATCGAGGCGTTGTCGCCGAAACCGGCGATGCAGATGGCGGTCTTGTGCATCGAGGCCACGGCGCCGATCAGTCTTTGCGCCGGGCGATGGCTCTGATCTCGACGATCGCGCCTTCGCGCACAAAGCCTGCGACCTCGATGGCGGTCCAGGCCGGATAGGGCTCCCGCACGTAGTCGGCCCGAATGTTTCGAAAAAGATCGAGGTGTTGTTTCAGGCCGACATGGTAGGTGGTCATCTCCACCACCGCGCCGAAATCCAGCCCGGCCTCCGTCAAGACGAGTGCCACCTTGTCGAAAGCCGCACGAATCTGCGTCCCGGGGTCGGCGGAGAGCGTGCCGTCAACGCCTGTGCCGGTGAACCCCGTCAGGAAGAGAAACCCGTCCGCCTGAAGTCCGGGCGACATTCTCCAGTCTTCGTAGTAGGTGCGGAGTTCCGACGGCACGATGGGTTTCGGCTTGTTGCTCATCTGTCTGCCCTTGCCGACGGGCCGCTACGCACCCCGCCCCCACACCCCCAGCGGGTTGGCTTGGCCTTTGGGATTGGGGTCGCGCAGGAAGCTCAGCAGTGTGAAGCGGCGACCCTTGGTCGGCGGTGTGGCTTCGTGGATCAGGGAGCAGGAAAACAGGATCGCGCCGCCGGCCGGCGGGGAGTAGAGCGTGGGGCCGTACTCCGGAAAGCGCAGGCCGCCGCCTTCGAATTCGCCCGTATTCAGGTTCAGCGTCAGGGCGAACATGCGATCCTGGGTTTCCCGCGTGGTGTTGTCGCGATGGGGGCGGAAACAATCACCCCGATCGGCGTCGTAGCAGGTGATCACGAAGGCGTCGAAACGGAAGCTGGGCAAGAGATAGGCTTTGTTGAGCTCAGGCGCGATGCGGCGGCCGATCAGGTTCGCGAGATCCCGGCTCAGCGCCTGGTCGCGGATGCGGTGGTCCCGGCGCTTCTTCACCGAATGTTCGGTCTGGACAACGTCGCGGCCCGAAGCGTCGCGGGACTGGGTCTTGCCTTCCTCATGCCCCTCGTCGTGCCAGCGTGCGATCAGCGCCTTGCAGGTATCCTGGTCCAGCACATTCGGCACAATCAGCGCCGGAGCGGCATGATGCATCAGCTGGCCCGGCTGCGGCGGGTCTGCGCGATAGAAAGCCTCCGCCGCCGCTGCCAGATCGGGCCCGGTGGAGGTGGAGACCAGTTCCGGCCCGAGCGTCTGCAAGAGACGCTGATTCTCATCGAGCATCAGGCAGACGGGCCCATCGAGACGCCGTCCCAGTGCCTCAGCATAGCCCCCCAGTATCTCTCCCTTGGGGTCTGCGTAGACCATGAAGGGCAGCGACAATTCGCTGGTCAGGCGCTTCGCCGTTTCGACGTCGCCGCCCACGACCGCAAACACGTCGACCCCGATATCCACCAGCCTGCCGTGGCGCTCAGCAAGAGCGGCGAGCAAGGCGCGCGCCGCCTCGTCGGCCCCTGCCGCCAGGACGAGCAGGTTCCGAAAACCGCGAACGCGTTCATAGAACACCCAGAGAAAACCGTCGGCAGCCGGCAACAGAAAGTTCGGCGCCCGATCCCCAGGGCTGAGCTGGGGAAGCGATGGGATCATCGGCATGATGCCTTCCGGCATGTTCTTCGGGAGAAGCAAGCCTCTTGCTAGGTAGGGTCCAGCCTGACGCCGGCAAGACAATCTTGTGTGAAGCGCCCTGTTGCGGCCTATCGTCCAATTACATCCCGACCACGCGCCACACAGCTTCGGCCACCTCGTCGGCGTAGTCCGACATGGGGCCGTTCAGGCTGCCGTAAAGCTTCTGGATGGCCGTCTGCATGACCACGCCG
Organism: Anaerolineae bacterium; assembly: GCA_028285185.1. Lineage (GTDB taxonomy): Bacteria > Pseudomonadota > Alphaproteobacteria > DSM-16000 > Inquilinaceae > JACKIG01. The sequence continues at coordinate 2,300 of JANQQD010000132.1, forward strand.
AGCGCCATGCCCAGCACCAGCTCGATCTCGCGCCTTGGGATCTCACCGGCCGCCATCCCGCGCTCCATGGCGTCGCGCACTACGGTGACAGGGTTGCGCGATGGCGGCTGTGGCAACCTTCGCAGCCAAACATGCTGATAAAGCAGCTGATAGGAAAAGCCGTACCAGTCGGCATCGGCCATGTCGCAATAGCAGTGCACGAAGGCGCGCACCTTCGCCGGCAGGTCAGGATGGGCCTGGTCGGCCGCATGCAGAGCCTCGCCGATGCGGCTCAACTGGTCCCGCAACAGATCGGCGGCGAGGTCGTCTTTGCTGGGGAAATGCCGGTAGATCGTGCCCTCAGCGATCTCGGCACGGGCCGCGATGTCTCGCGTGGTCGTTTCGGTAACCCCCTGTTCGACGAACAGCTCCAGCGCCGCCCGGCGCAGCCTCTCCCGCGTCACATCACCCTTGCGCATCGCCACCACTGATCAGAGAAACCGTGTAATCGCTCACTCTAGCCTGTGCGCGTGGCTTCAGCCAAGGGGGGGCTCACCGTCAACGTCCCCCGATTCCGGACCTTGATCTCGTCAAACCGCGCAGACGGGCGCGCGCAGTGCGATGGCCAGCAGCGCCTTCAGAAACACGACATCGTTGTGGATGCGATCGCCGAAGGGGCGATCGCCGTCGACCGTGTCCGTATGATTAAGTCCGTCCACGATGATGTAGGGCGCATGCGGCAGGATCGACGCATAGGTCGGCACGACGCCGTCACTCCAGATGCCGTGCCACGCCATCCACAGCCGGCCAGGCTCGAACCGCGACTGCGGCAGCCAGCCTTCTGGCTGGGGCATGACAGTCGCGACGGACAGGACCGGCACGTGGCAGGTGACCTCTCGGATCGTATCGTCGGCGCGGCGCATATAGGCTTGCCGCACCGGTACCGTCAGATCGTCCAACGACCGGCCGGAGCCGCCAAGCGCGGTCAGCAACTCGTCGATGATCATCCGCGCGTCTTCCCAGCTCGCCGCCGCATCGGCAATGGGGCTGCCGCCGAACGGCGCCTGCAGCGCGATCCAGCATCTGACGCCCGAGAGCTCCGCCGTCGTCATGTGGATCATCGCCTCCAGGGTGTCGATGCCGCCCTTGGAATGGCTGATGAAGCAGACTGGCCGGTCGCTGGCCTCCACCATGTCGACCAGCACACGGCCGTTCGTTTCGACCGTCGCCTCGGTATCGACCGGCGCCAGCACCGTCTCCGCCCCCAGCGACTCCAGCCAGAGCTGCTGGTCGGAGAAATAGTCGATCAACCCCAATTCGCGGCCGGGCATCAGCAAGTCGGTGAGATACGACGGCACGATCACGACCCGGACGCCGGACATCAGGTGGCGCACGGGCGCAAACGCGGCCTCCACAAGGGTGGGGTCCAGCGCATCGCCGTCCAGCAGGCTTGCATAGCGCGCCGTCACGTCGACGGCGCTGTCGGGGATTGTGAAATCGGACGGCCGGGGGTCGGCCAAGGCCTGCTGCGGGGCAGCCGCCAGGCACACAGCCAGTATCAGACGACGCGCATAACCGTTCATCACGATCCCTCCGCCCGCATCGGCGTCCACCCCTACCTTCAGAGTAACGCCGACAAGATTAGAGAAGCAAGTGATCGCTCACGCCATCCCAAACCTTCGTCATGGATCAAGCCAGTCCGAGGAACAGCGCCAGACTGCGATTGAGCCGGACTTCCGTGCCGCCGTCGATTTCGCCAATCCGCGAACCCACCCTCTCCCGCCGCAGCGTGATGATCTTGTCGACCATGATCTGTGAAGACTGTGTCAGCCCGTTGGCTGCGGACGGCTGAATGCCGATGCGGAACAAAGGTGCATCAATCAGCGTGCTGGTCATCGGACAAACAACGACGCTGCTATGTGTATCGTTGAAGAGATCCGACTGAACCACCACCGCCGGCCGCGGCTTGTCGAAATCACCCTGGATCGCGACGATCACGATATCGCCACGCTTCATTCCGGTGGCAGATCCTTAAGGAGATCAGCGGCCGCCGTATCGAGAAAGTCCAACTCTTCACGCTCGCCGGCTGACTGGCTTGCGACAAGGGATTGACGTCGCGCTTCGGCCTTGAGGCTTGGGCTGCGGATATCGGGGACCCAGATCTGCACGGGACGCAGCCCCGACGCCCGAAGACAGGCCCGATAACTCCGCATCTTGTCAGAGGGCTACGCGTCGATCTGCCTCCGCCAAAGTAACATGTTCCCTAGGCGTAGGTTAGCAGGCAAGCGGATGCGTTTTCGCGATATCGCGCCCCCTCTTTGCGATCCCCCATGACGGTCGTCACAGCGTAGCTCGCGCGGCAACGATACCGTCCATCCAATCATGCCGCTGGCGCCGCCCAGACCGAGGGCACGCAAATCGGCGCGACGCAGCGGTCAACCATCAAGGGAAATGAGCAAATACTCACATTTCATGTTGACGCCGCCTTGGCGAATGACATATAAGTGAGCGCTCGCTCATTATCTGTGACACTTGGAAGGGCCTAGTGCCATGTCGACACCGACCACACTGCTCCGCACGCGGCGTTTCTCGCCGCTGCTGATCACGCAGGTTCTCGGCGCGTTCAACGACAACCTGTTCAAGATCGCCGCCCAGGTGCTGATCCTGTTCGGCATCGCCGCTGCGGGCGGCACGAACGGGCCCGTGCTGGTGACGATCGGCGGTGCCGTCTTCATCCTGCCCTTCTTCCTGTTCTCGGCACTGGGTGGGCAGCTGGCCGACAAGTTCGAGAAGACGGCCATCTTGCGCCTCTTGAAGCTGGCTGAGATCGGCATCATGGGCCTGGCTGCGGCCGGGCTGATCTTCCACCATCTGCCGACCTTGTTCGCGGCGCTGTTCCTGATGGGCTTGCAGTCGGCGATCTTCGGGCCGACCAAATATGCGCTGATGCCCGAAGTGCTGGATCATGACGAGCTGATCGCAGGCAACGCGCTGATGGAGGCGGGCATCTATCTAGCCGTGCTGGGCGGCACGATCGCCGGTGGGCTGATGATCGCCATGGATGGCGGACCCGTCTGGGTTGCCGCGGCGGCACTGACGGTGGGCCTCGCCGGCTATGCTGTCAGCCGTGCTATCCCGCGATCGACGCCCCGACGGCCGGACCTGAAGATCGACCTGAACCTGGCACGCGCGACCCAGACGATTGTGCGCTATGCCGCCGCCGACCGGGTTGTGCTGCTGTCCACCCTTGCGGTCGCCTGGTTCCAGATCATGGGGGCCACCTTCGTCACCCAGTTCCCCGGCTTCGCTCAGTCCGTGCTGGGCGCGGGCGAGCAGGTGGTGACGCTGTTCCTCACCGTCTTCGCCGTCGGCGTGGGTGCTGGCTCGATCCTCTGCCAGAAGCTGTTGGGCGATGAGATCTCACCGCGTCTGGCCCCCATCGCCGGCCTGGTGATCACCGTTGCCACCATCGATCTGTTCTTCGCCGCCGGCGCCGCTGCACCGAATGAGGGCGGGCTGCTGAGCGTCGGCGCCTTCCTCTCCACCGCCGCCAACTGGCGCGTGCTGGTCGACCTGTTCGTGATCGCGATCGCGGGCGGCGTCTATGTCGTGCCCTTCTATGCCGTCATTCAGGACCGCACGCGGGTCACCCGCCGGTCGCGCGTCATGGCCGCGGGGAGCATCATCAATGCCGGCGGCATGCTGGCCGCTCTTGCTCTGGCCGCAGGCCTTCTGGAGCTTGGGCTGACTGCGGCCGATATCTACCTGATCGCTGGCATCGGCAATCTGGCCGTGGCCCTGATCCTGGGCTACTGGTTCCGGCACACGCTCGGCCGGATGGTGATGAGGCCGTTGATCCGTCTGGTGTTCCGGGTGCGCGTGCGTGGTCTGGAGCATCTGCGGAATGCGCCAGAGGCCGCCGTTATCGTTCCCAACCACGTCTCGTATCTTGACGGCGTGATCCTGGGTGCCGTGCTGCCCGGCGACCCGGTCTTCGCCGTGAACACCTTCATTGCCAAGCGTTGGTGGGCGCGCCCGATCCTGGCGCTGGTCGATACGGTGGAGATCGATCCCACCAATCCGCTGGCGACCAAGACGCTGGTGAAGGCCGTGCGCGAGGGCCGGCGCTGCGTGATCTTCCCCGAAGGCCGGCTGACCCGTACCGGCAAGATCATGAAGATCTATGACGGTCCCGGCCTAGTGGCCGCGAAGACTGGGGCACCGATCATTCCGGTCTATCTGGACGGCGTGGAACACCTGCCCTGGACGCAGATCGAGCACAGGCGCCGCACGCGCTGGTTCCCGCGGATGACCATCACGGTGCTGCCGCCCCGCACCCTGCCGGCCCAGTCTGGCCCGCGCAGTGAGGCCCGACAGCGCCAGGCTCTGGAGCTCTACGATGCGCTGAGCGAGGCCCAGTTCCAGGCGAAGGATACGCCGGCAACCGTGTTCGACGCTCTCTTGGAAGCGCGCCGGACCAATGGCGGAAGCACGGTCATCCTGAACGATGCGGTGGACCGGAGGGCCTTCACCTACGACCGCCTGATCGCCGGGTCCCTGGCCCTCGGCAAGAGGCTTGCGGTCATGACCGGGAAGGACGAGCGCGTCGGGGTATTGCTGCCCACAAGTGCTGGTGCCGCCATCGCCTTCATGGCCCTGCAGGCGGCCGGCCGCGTTCCGGCGATGCTGAACTTCACCGCCGGGCTGGCGGCGCTGAAGAGCGCGTGCGCCACTGCGGACCTGCGCCGGGTGATCACCTCGCGGCGGTTCGTGGCCGCGGCGGGTCTGCGCGATCTGGTGGCCGGTTTGGCCGATGGCGTAGACATCGTCTATCTGGAGGATCTGGCGCAGTCGATCGGCCGGATGGACCGGCTGGGCGCCCTGCTGCGGGCCAAGATGCTGCCCGACAGCCGGCTTGCCCTGCATCGCCCCGATCCCGACGGGCCGGCAGCGATCCTGTTCACCTCGGGCACCGAGGGCAAGCCGAAGGGTGTGGTGCTGAGCCACCGCAACCTGCTGGCCAACACGCACCAGGTGGCGGCCCGTATCCCCTTCCAAGAGGACGACGTGGTGTTCAACCCGCTGCCGATCTTCCACAGCTTCGGGCTGACCGGCGGGCTGCTGCTGCCCCTGATCCACGGTGTGCGCACCATCCTCTACCCGTCGCCGCTGCACCACCGCACGATCCCGGAACTGGTCTACGACATGTCCGCCACCGTGCTGTTCGGCACGGACACGTTCCTGGCCGCCTATGGCCGGGTTGCCGAAGGGTACGACTTCCACCGCCTGCGCCTGGTCTTCGCCGGGGCGGAGCGGTTGCGGGAGGATACGCGGTCGTTGTGGCTGGAGAAATTCGGCGTCCGCATTCTCGAAGGCTATGGGTTGACGGAGACGGCACCGGTCGCCGCCGTGAACACGCCGATGCATCTGCGCCCCGGCACGGTCGGCCGGCTGGTGCCGGGCGTCGAGGCGCGGCTGGAGCCGGTGCCCGGCATCGATGCCGGCGGCAGGCTGTACCTCAGGGGGCCGAATGTCATGGCCGGCTATCTGCTGCCGGACGGCGATGGCCAGATCGTTCCGCCCGCCGAGGGCTGGCACGACACGGGCGACATCGTCACAATCGACGGTGAGGGTTTCGTGACTATTGCCGGCCGGGCCAAGCGCTTTGCCAAGATCGCCGGCGAGATGGTGTCGCTCGGGGCCGTCGAGGCGCTGGCCGCCAAGGCTTGGCCTGAGGCCCGCCACGCGGCCGTGGCCTTGCCGGACGGCCGCAAGGGCGAACGCATCGTGCTGGCGACAGACCAGGCCAGCGCCGACCGGGCCGCCCTGATCGCGATGGCCCAGTCGTCCGGCATTCCTGAGCTGATGGTGCCGCGGGCCATTGCCGTTCTGCCGGCGATCCCGGTGCTGGGCACGGGAAAGACGGACTATGCCGGGCTCACCCGCGCGTTGAGCGCCGATGCCCTTGCAGGAAGCCCGTCGACCAGCGGTGCCGAAGCATTCAGGGTGGCCGCCTGATTTGTGATCCGGCCTTGGGTGCGGCATCTGGCGCCAGCCAAGCCGCACCCAAGGCCGCAACTTCACCACAAATCGATGGATCGAATGGGGGGTGAGCCAAGCGCAGGAGGGACGCCATGGGCATCCGGCTCATCGCACTCGCAGCGGTCGGCGTACTGGCCGCCGGCTGCCTAACCAATTCGTACAGCCGGACCTTCACGCCGTCCGAAGACTTGGCCGAAAGGCAGCCCTACCTGGCTGAGAGCACTGAGCCGGCCCTGATCCTGGAGGGCACGGAGATGGAATTTGACCTCCAGTCCATGCGCAGCCAGGGCTATGACGCCGTCGGCTATTCCGAATTCGAGGGGCGGCTTGAGCCCGAGGGCCAGGCGCGCGACATCGCGCAGGAGATCGGCGCCAACCGCGTTCTGATCTACCGCGAAGATCTGGGCACCTTCACCGGCCTGCGGCCGGTCTTCACGCGCAGCTTCACCGGCTTCTATCCCTGGCGGTACGGCTATGGCGGCTTCCGCGGATGCCGCACAGGCCTGCCTTTCTACGGCCCCCGAGTCACCTACGTCCCCTATGCGGAACAGCATTTCCGCCAGGTCGCGGTCTACTATGCGCCGATCCTGCCGGGTGGGCTCGGCATCTTCGTGCGGGAGCTGACCGACGAGGAACAGGGGCGTTTGGCCAACAAGGACGGTGCGGTGATCACCGCCGTGGTCGATGGCTCGCCCGCCGCCCGCGCAGGCTTACGCGAAGGCGACATCATACTTGAGATCGACGGCCGGCCACTGGACCCGGACACGCTGGCCGGCGAGATGATCCCGCCCGGCGACGGCAAGGCGATCCCCATCGTCGTCGACCGCGACGGCCAGCGCCAGAGCCGGGTCCTCACGCTCGACTGAGCCGCCGTGGGGTGCCGCCGCTCCGGCGCCGCAGGAACGCACTCTCTTGCTCGGACGGCCCGTGTCGCTTAGCTAAGCCGCTGGTTGTCCCGTCAGTTCCAGAGGCCATGAGCAACGCCCCCACGACCAATGAAGGCCTGCGCGGCCGCGCCCGGCGCCTGGCTGAATCCAGCCGTTTCAACCAGGCAATCGCCGCCGTCATCGTGGTCAACGCGATCACGCTGGGGCTTGAGACCAGCGAGACGGCGATGGAGGCGGCCGGCGACCTGCTTGTGGCCATCGACCGCACAGCGCTCGGCATCTTCGTCGTCGAGTTGCTGATCAAACTCTTTGCCTACCGGCTGAGCTTCTTCACCAAAGGCTGGAATGTCTTCGACTTCCTGATCGTCGGCATCTCGCTGGTGCCGGCCAGCGGCAACCTCTCGGTGCTGCGCTCGCTGCGGATCTTGCGGGCACTCAGGCTCTTGTCCGTGGTGCCGACCATGCGCCGCGTGGTGCAGGCGCTGTTTTCGGCGATACCGGGCATGTTCTCGATCATCGCCGTCCTGTTCCTGGTCTTCTACATCTCCGCGGTGATGGCGACGAAGCTGTTCGGTTCGCATCCCGACCCGAACATGCAGGAATGGTTCGGGACCATCGGTCAGTCCATGTACTCGCTGTTCCAGATCATGACCCTGGAAAGCTGGTCCATGGGCATCGTGCGGCCGACCATGGAGATCTTCCCCCATGCCTGGGCGTTCTTCGTGCCGTTCATCGTGATCACCAGCTTCGCTGTCTTGAACCTGTTCATTGCCATCATCGTCGGCGCCATGCAGGGTCAGCACGACGCGGAACGTGCGGAGCAGGAAGCCGATATCCGCCGTGCACAGCAGCAGGAGCAAGAGGCCGTGACACGGGAGCTGGCCGGGTTGCGGGCGGAAATCGCAGCCTTGCGGGATGCCGTCGAGCGGTCATCGTGACCGCCGACTGGCTGCCAACGCGGGTGATCGGGCATCGTGGCGCCGCGGCTCATGCGCCGGAGAACACGCTAGCCGGCATCGCGCTGGCGGCCGATCTCGGCGTCGCGATGGTCGAGGTCGACGTCAAGCTGAGCCGGGACAACGTGCCGCTGCTGATGCACGACGACACACTGGAGCGCACGACGGACGGCAAGGGCGCCGTCGCCACGACCGACTATGCCGATCTCGCGAGACTTGACGCGGGGTCGTGGTTCGGCAGCGGATTTGCCGGAGAGCGCATGCCGACCCTGGCGCAGGCGCTAGCGCTGATGATCGAGCACCGACTGTGCCTCAACCTGGAAATCAAGCCGTGCCCCGGGCGGGAGGTGGAAACGGCGGAAGTCGCGCTGACCGAGGCGCTGAAGCTCTGGCCCGCCGATAGGCCGCCGCCCCTGGTGTCCAGCTTTGCGATCGAGAGCCTGGAGGTAGCGGGGCGCGTAGCACCAGGCTGGCCACGCGGACTGCTGCTCGAAGCAGCACTGTCCGACTGGGGCCGGGTGTCGGACCGCCTGACGGCCGCATCCGTCAACATCGCCGCCGGCATGGCTACACCGGTAGACGTTGCAAACTACAAGCGCGGCGGCCGGCGCTGCCTTACCTACACCGTCAACGATGCTGAAGAGGCTGTGACCTTACTGGCCCAAGGCGTGGATGCTGTCATCTCCGACTGCCCCGACCTAATCCTGCAGCGGCTGCCCCGCCGGACGAAGGACTGATCCCCTTGTCGGCCAACGCAGCGCCGCGGGAAACGCAGGTCGCCCTGATGGCGACCTGCTTCGTAGCCCTCGGCCCGCTGACCATGTCCATGTACACGCCGGCTATGCCGGCCTTGGCGTCGAAGCTCGAGACTTCGGCCAGCTTGGTTCAGCTCACGCTTACGGTCTATCTGGTGGCCTTCGCGTCGGCCCAGCTTGTCTATGGCCCGGTCAGCGATCGATTCGGCCGACGGCCAGTCTTGATCGTTGGGCTGACCGTCTACGTCGCGGCCAGCGCGATGGCGGGAGCTGTCACGGGCATCTGGGGGTTGATGATCGCCCGGTTCGTCCAGGCACTGGGGGCTTGCGCCGGACCGGCCATGGCCCGCGCCATCGTACGCGATCAGTTCGCAGAGGCGGCGTCGGCCCGCGTCTATGCCTTGATCGGCCTAGCGATTGCCGTCGTACCAGCGGTCGGGCCGCTCTTGGGCGGCTATATGCAGGGCTGGACTGGCTGGCGATCCATCTTTCTGGCACAGGCCGCATTCGGCCTTACCCTGCTGATCGCGACTGTTTGGCTGGTTCGAGAAACCAATGCCGGCGATGCTAAGCGCCCGATCGCCCCGCGTGCCGTCGCCAAGGGATATGCGGAGCTACTGGCCGACCGGCGGTTCCTCGGGCCGACGGCCCTTCTCGCCTGTGCGATCGGCGGCCTGCTGACCTTCGTGGCTGCGGCGCCGTTCGTCCTGATCGACCTTGTCGGCTTGAGCCCCGTCGCGTACGGATGGGTCGCGCTCAGCATCTCCGGATCGTATTTCGGCGGCTCGATTCTGACCAACCGGATCGTCGGCCGCACAGGCCCCGACCGGCTGCTGTGCGCCGGTGCCTTGGCAATCCTTGCCGGCGGCATAGGCCTAACGGCCGCGCTTGCCGTCGGTTGGGTCGGTGTCGTGCCCGTGGTGCTGCCCATGTGCCTTTGGATGGTCGGGATGGGACTGGTACTGCCAAACGGCCTCGCCAAGGCGATGGCACCGTTCCCGGATCGGGCCGGCGCCGCATCGGCTCTGGTCGGCTTCCTGCAGATCGGCACGGGCGCGGCCGGAACCCTGCTGGTGGCAGCGTTGGAAGACGGCACGCCGCTGGCCCTGGCGGTTGCCCCAACCACGGTCGGCATCGTCGGTGTTGCCGCGTTCGCCCTGCTGACGGCGCCGGCAAGGGACCCGCTAGATCTGGATGTCGAAGAAGACGATCGGCCCCATGGCAGATGAAGCCTATTCGATTCCCGGGATTGATCTGCCCGTGGTGCTGCGCCGGGATGCCCGGGCGCGGCGAATGTCGCTGCGGCTCGATATCGGCGCCGGCCAGTTCAGGGTGGTTGTTCCGCCCAAAGTGCGGAACGCCGATGTCGCCCAGTTTCTGTCGGGCAATGCGGGGTGGGCGAAGCGGCGCCTGGAGAGCCTGCCGCCGCGGGTTCCGTTCGCCCATGGCACCGTTATCCCCATCCTGGGCGAGCCGCATCAGATCCACCATCAGCCCGAGGCCCGCGCCGGTGTGCGGCGGCAAGACGGAAGGCTGACGGTTGGCGGTGGGCCGGAGCATCTGGCGCGGCGGATCACGGACCATCTGAAGCGCGAGGCGCGGCGAGAGCTCGGCGCGCGATCTGCCCATTTCGCCAATCGGCTGGGCGTACGCGTCGCCCATGTGGGCGTACGCGACACGCGGAGCCGCTGGGGAAGCTGCTCACGTACAGGTCGGCTGAACTTTTGCTGGCGGCTGATCATGGCGCCGGAGCCTGTTCTTCACTACGTTGCGGCGCACGAGGTGGCCCATCTGTTGGAACCCAATCACAGCCCAAGGTTCTGGGCCGTGGTCCGACGCCTGGATCCGGCGCTGGAGCCGGCGCGAATGTGGCTGAAGACGCACGGCGCCAGCCTGCACCGCTTCGGATAGACCCCCCTGCCAATGCCTCGCCCTGAAAGCGTCATCGTCGGCGCACTGCTGACCGGTCTGGTCGCGCTCGGCCCTCTGTCCACGGACCTGTACCTGCCGTCACTGCCGAAGCTGACCGAATCGCTGGGCAGCGACGCACCGACCGTTCAGCTCACGCTCAGCGTCTTCCTCGCCGGTTTCGCGGTCAGCCAGCTGATCTATGGGCCACTGAGCGACCGGTTCGGCCGCCGGCCGGTATTGATCGCCGGTGTGGCGGTCTACCTCGCCGCCAGCATTGCCTGCGCGCTGGCGACCAGCATCGAGATGCTGATCGCCTTCCGCTTCATCCAGGCCGTCGGCGCCTGCGCCGGGCCCGTGGTCGGTCGCGCTATCGTGCGCGATGTCTACGGCCGCGAACGTGCGGCAAAGGTGCTGGCCTATATGGCCATGGCCATGGCGCTGGCCCCCGCGATCGGCCCGATCCTGGGCGGCTACCTGACCGTGTGGTCCGGATGGCGCGCCAATTTCTGGGCGCTGACCGTCGTGGCTGTCCTGTTGCTGGCGGGCCTTCTGACCCTGCTGTCCGAAACCAACCGGCATCGAGACCCGACGGCGACCCAGGCTGCCAGGCTTGCGGTTAACTACGCCACCCTGCTGAGCGACCGAAGGTATATCGGCTATGCGCTGGTCGTCGCCTGTGCCTATAGCGGCATCTTCGCGTTCATCTCCGGCTCGTCCTTCGTATTCATCAACGGCATGGGTCTGACGCCGGATGCCTACGGCCTGTGCTTCGCCGCCATCGTCTGCGGTTACATGGTCGGCACCTTCGCCTCCGGCCGCCTGACGCTCAAGCTCGGCATCGACCGCATGATCTTCGCAGGCGTCGCCACATCGGCCGCCGGCGGCATGGTGATGCTGGCCTGCGCCGCCGCGGGCTGGCTGACCGTTCCGGCGATCGTGGGTCCGTTCTTCGTGTTCATGATCGGTGCTGGGCTCACGCTGCCGAACGCCATGGCCGGGGCGATCGGCCCCTATCCCACCATGGCCGGCCTCGCCTCCTCCCTGCTGGGCTTCGCCCAGATGTCGATCGCAGCAGGCGTCGGCGTTGCGGTCGGCCACCTGACCGACGGCACGGCCGTGCCCATGGCGGCAGCGGTTCTCGCTGTCTCGCTGGCCGCAACCCTTGCCCGCTGGCGGTTGATCGGCCGTGGTGTCCGCTTATAGCAGCGCCTTGGACATAAAGGCCGTGCCGGCTACGGTACGGAACGGAGATGCACCATGTTTGCCGACCTCGACACGCCTGCCGTCCTGATCGACCTCGATATCGTCGAGCGTAACATCCAGCGCTTCCAGGCCCATTGCGACCAGCACGGTCTGAAGCTCCGGCCGCATATCAAGACGCACAAGCTGGTCGAGCTGGCGCGCCGCCAGGTGGCCGCCGGTGCAGTCGGAATCACGTGCCAGAAGATCGGCGAAGCCGAGGTCATGGCCGAGGCCGGATTGGACGATATCTTTATCACCTACAATCTGATCGGCGAGGCGAAGCTGGCGCGCCTGCGCCGTCTCGCGGAACGATGCAGGCTCAGCGTGGTCGCCGACAACGAGACCGTCATCGACGGGCTGTCGGCTGGCTTCGCCGGCGAGGCTCAGCCGCTGGAGGTGCTGGTAGAATGCGATACCGGCTCCGGCCGATGTGGCGTACAGACGCCCGGTCGCGCGGTGGAGTTGGCACAGCGGATTGCCGACCTGCCCGGGGTCGCGTTCGGCGGGTTGATGACCTATCGCCCGACCGGCGATCCGAGCCTGGTCGACCGATGGCTGGCGGACGCCATGGGTGCGCTCGCGGACCGCGGTCTTGGCTGCCCGCGCATCAGTACCGGCGGCAGCCCCCAGATGTGGCAATGCCACCAGGTGGCGAACGCGACCGAGCACCGCGCCGGCGTATACGTCTACAACGACCGCATGCAGATTGCGGCTGGCGCCTGCGGTGTCGAGGACTGTGCCCTGACGGTCATGGCGACGGTCGTCAGCCGGCCAACCGACACAAGGGCGGTTTTCGATGCAGGCTCGAAGGTGCTGACGTCCGACCAGCTGGGTATGGACGGGTTCGGTTTGGTGCCTATCAGGCCTGACGCTCGGATCTCCGGGCTCAGCGAAGAGCACGGCGTTCTCGACCTCTCAGGCACAGATTGGCAGCCGCAAGTCGGGGAACGGATCCGCATCGTGCCGAACCACGGATGTGTCGTATCTAATATGGTCGACCAGGTTTGGGCCATCCGCGGGAGCACGGTCGCCGGCGCCCTGACCGTGGCAGCGCGCGGTCGCGTGACCTGACCGGCGGCAGCGACACAGAGAGCGACCGATCATGGCCTCTGGGCAGTCGCATACGGCATCGACAAGACCACTCGATCTCGAAGGCGTCACCCATTGGCTTGTAGACCGGGGCATGCAGGGCCTGCCGCTGGCGGAGCAGTTGGAAGCCTATTGCCGGCGGATCTACGAAGCCGGCTTTCCGATGCGGCGCGCCCAGCTGGGGATGAACACGTTGCATCCCCGATACGGCTCGCACACCTTCGTCTGGCGGCCCGGCGCCGGCCCCATCGAACACAAGCCTCGGGACCGTGAGGTCCTGGGCCAGGACGTTTATCTGCGAAGCCCGGTCTATCACATGCGCAGCCGCGGCATCCTGACCCTGCGCCGACGGCTGGACATCGCCGGCGAGCACGCGTTTCCGATCTTTTCCGAGTTACGCGCGGAAGGCTTGACCGACTATGCGGCCCGGGTCGTGCCCTACAATCCGGCGCAAGCCGCGGCCATAGCCCGGGGCGCCGCCGCGTCGGCCGATGGCGACGTCGCGGGCCAAGCCATCGACGGGATCTTCTTTTCCTGTGCGACCGACCGCCCGGAGGGCTTCGACGAGGATCACCTCGGCCAGGTCACGGCGACGCTGCCCTTTCTGGCTCTTGCCGTGAAATCGCGCCTGACCTACGACGTGGCCAGCACTGTCCTGGAAACCTATCTCGGCAGGGACGCCGGCCACCGGGTTCTGACCGGCGCGATCGCCCGCGGCTCGGCGGAGACGATCCGTGCCGCCATCTGGTTTTCCGATCTGCGCGGGTTCACTGCCCTTGCCGACACGTTGCCGCGCGACGTCCTGGTGGCGACGCTCGACGACTATCTGGAGGCGATGGCTCGGCCGGTGCATGACAATCACGGCCAGGTCCTGAAGTTCATGGGCGATGGCTTGCTCGCGGTCTTCGACCTGACGGGCCGGGACGAAACCGCCGTCTGCCGGGACGCATTGCACGCCGCCGCGGACCTGCGCCGGAGCTTCCCCGACTTCAATGAGCAGCGTCGGTCGGCCGGGAAGCCGCTGATGGGGTTCGGCCTGGCATTGCATCTGGGCGAGGTGCTCTACGGCAACATCGGTGCCAGCGACCGCCTCGACTTCACGGTGATCGGACCGGCGGTCAACGAAGCAAGCCGCATCCAGGCCTTGTGCCGTCCGCTCGACCAAACCGTCTTGACATCAAGCACCTTCAGGCGGGCAGCCGGCAGCCCCGACACGCTCGCGTCCGTCGGTCTCCACGCGCTCCGCGGCGTGCGCGAGCAGCAGGAGCTGTTTGCGCTGGAGAGCTGAGGGCGGCTGCCAATCAATACCGGGTGACGTGTGGCGTGCTGCCGGCCTACGGCACGCCCGGAAAGCTGGTCACGTATTCGATCTGGATGTCAGGGAAGCTGTCGACGAACTGCACCGTGAAGTCCGGAAAGCTGTTGACCATCCGCCACTGCCCGCAATCGTCCGGAAAGCTCGTCACCTGCTCCACACGCAGGTCCGGGAAGCTGGTGACCACCTGGACCTTGATATCGGGAAAACTCTCCACCGCCTGAACATCGCCCCAAAGGTTGATGCCGTTGTAGCTGCAGCCTCCCGAGACTTGGGCAAACGATGGCGGCGCCAGCAGCAGGGCCGATGATGCAGCCAACGCGAGTCCGCAGGACTGTGCCCTCCTCGTCATGTCCATGCTTTCCCCCTACCTTTGACGAGGTGCCACGATCACGCGCAAACGCGAAGCGATGTCAGCGTTGCTGTACCGGCTCCATTCTTGTGCGGAACGATGGTCAATCGCAGATGGGTCGCGCCTTCGATCTCGAAGCGCAGGTCTTCGTGCTGGAAGGTCGCACCGCCGGGGCTGAAGGTGTACTCCTGAACCAAGATCTGGCGGAACGATGCCCCTCCGTCCGTCGATACCTCTACCCGGATTTCCTGCGTCCGCTGACGCTCCGTCTCTTCCACCTCATAGACCAGCCGTGAGATCTTCTGCGGTGCGTCGAAGTCGAACAAGAGCTGCTCGGTCATGTCCGGGCGCCCGCTAAGCCAGCGCGAGGCGCCGGGCCCATAGGTGCCATCCAGCATGTGCTCGACCGGGCAAGAAGGGTCTTCCGAAGAAAAGGCCACGACGGCCGCGGCCGCGAGATCGATCTCTCCGGGCAGGCCAGCCTGCACCCCTGCATGGTCCTGGCCGAGAGGCCGTTTGCGAACTTTGGTCTGTGCTTCGGTCATTGGCGCCCTCCCGCATCATAATCTGTATAGGTGGCCTTATAGGTGGCCTTGCCGCCCCGAAGGGCCAAGCTGTTTGGGGACCTGAGCCGTACCTTACAGGTTCCGGGCAGTATCGGGGCGGCTGCCACGGTAGCTAAGATTATAGGTGGTATCTCCGCATGTCCGAGTTCGCCGACCTCTTCCGGCTCGACATCAGCCTGCACGGCTGGATTGCGCTCGGCCTGACCGCCGTCGGCGTCGCAGGCTTGCATCTCGGACTGATGTATCTGGTGCGCAAGCGGCACGATCCCGACGACGAGAGTGACGGCGACACCGACACTGGTTCCCGGAACGGCGGCTGACACGCTGGCGCGTTTTGCCTATCGTGGCTGCCAATGAAACGGGAACTGGGAGGCTTGTGATGCGCATCTGGGCCCTTGCGCTTGCGATCGGCGCCATGCTGGCAACCACCGCCGTCCGCGCTGCGGAGTTCGAGTTCCGGCTGGCCCACTACCTGCCGCCGACGCACAACCAGAGCACCAATGTGCTGCCGGACTGGATCGGCCGGATCGAAGAGCAGTCCGAAGGCCGCATCAGCATCGAGCAGTTCCCCGCAGGGCAGCTCTTGGGCATTCAAGAGATCTTCGACGGCGTGCGCACCGGCGTGGCAGAGATCGGCTGGGGTTTGCCGGCGATCCAGGCCAGCCGCTTCCCGCGCACCCAGATGCTGGAGCTGCCGTTCCAGTTCACCAGCGCCGAACAGGCCTCGCGTGTGGCCATGCAACTCGCCGAAGAGGGGTTGTTGGCCGGTGAGTTCGACGGTGTGGAGCTGTTGGTGCTGCACACCCATTCGCCAGCACAGCTGCACACCCGTCTGGTGGGCGCGATGGTGCCGCAGGCGCTGACGGGCCTGCGCATGCGCTTCGCCTCGCCCGGCATCCGCGCCATGCTGGTGGCCTATGGCGCAGAGCCGGTGGGTGTGCCGGCCCCGCAGGTCTACGAGAACCTGGAGCAGGGCGTGCTGGACGGCGTGGCCTTCCCCTATGAGGCGATGAAGGGGCTGCGCCTGGGCGAGCAGGTGCAATACCACATCGAGGTTGGCCTCTATGTGCTGCCCTTCTACCTGATCATGAACCGCCAGGCCTTCGATGGCCTGCCGGACGACCTGCAGCAGGTGATCCTCGACAACTCGGGCGTCGATGAGGCGGCACGCGTCGGCCGGTCCTGGGATGCGGAAGATGCGCGGGGCCGCGCCTATGTTGAGGACCTGGGCAACGAGATCATCGTGCCCGACGCCGCCCAACGCCAGATTTGGATGGATGCCGTCGCCCCGGCAGTGGACGAGATCATTGCGGCGCTTGAGGAAGACGGCGTCGACGCAGGCGCGATCCGCGGCCGCATCGGCGCACTGGCGGCGCAATAGCGTCTGTAGTACCGAGGCGGCGGAGGGGCGTCGGCCTCAAGGACTGGGTGCTGGCCCGTGCTGAGGCGGATCGAACGTGTCACGGAGGTTGCATCGCGCGGCCTCTGCTTCGTCGGTGCGGTCGCGCTGAGCGTGCTGATGGTGGCGCTGACCGTGGTGGACGTGACGCTGCGGCAGTTCGCCGAAGCGGTGCCCGGCGCGTTCGAGCTGGTGACCCTGGGCATGCGCATCCTGGTGCCGCTGGCCATGCCCTATGCCTTCTGGATCGGCGGGCATGTGGCCGTGGAACTGCTGGTCGACCGGCTGCCGCGCCGACTGCGCGCCGCGGTGGTGGCCGCGGGCCTCGCGGTCTCGGGCACCGTCATGGGGCTGCTCACCTGGGCCTCCTCGCTCCGGGCGCTCGACGCTTGGCGCTACGGCGACATCACCGGCGATCTGGGCCTGCCGGAGATCGTAAACTGGCTGCCGCTGATCGCAGGATCGGCCCTGTCGGTCCCCGTCATCGCCGTGCTTCTGGCCGGGCAGATCGCCATCGCCGCTGGCAGCCGAGCGGCCGTCACCGTCACGGATGACAGGCCTTGAGCCCGCTTGCCATCGGCCTCGCCTTCACCGCACTCTTGTTGCTGCTGATCCTGCTCAGGCTTCCGGTGGCCATCGCCATGCTGGCCGCGGCCATCGGCGGCATCGTCGCCATCCAGGGCTGGACGGCGGCGGCGTTCCAGCTCGGCGCGGTGCCCTACGGCGCGACCGCCTATGGCCTGTCCGTCATCCCCTTGTTCGTGCTGATGGGAGCATTGGCGGCGCGCACCGGGCTGGCACGCGATCTCTACGACGCCGGCAATGCCGTGGTCGGGCAGGTGCGTGGCGGGCTGGCCATGGGCACGCTGGTGGGCTGCGCGGGATTCTCCACCATCTGCGGATCGTCGCTGGCTACTGCGGCCACCATGGGCGGCGTCTCGCTGTCTGAGATGGCGCGCCACGGCTATGACCGCAGCCTGTCCGCCGGCGCGGTCGCCGCCGGGGGGACCGTCGGCATCCTGATCCCGCCTTCGGTCATTCTGGTGATCTACGCCATCATGACCGAACAATCGGTCAGCCAGCTTTTCGCGGCCGGCGTCGTTCCCGGCGTCGTGCTGACCGGATTGTTCGTCGCCACCGTCGCGGTCTGGGTGCGGCTGCGGCCCGACCGCGCGCCGCCGGCGCAACCCTTGCCTCTCGGCCAGCGCATCGCGGCGCTACGCGGGGTATGGCCGCTGGTTGCTCTGCTGGCCGTGGTCATCGGCGGCATCTATACCGGGCTGTTCACGCCGACGGAATCGGCCGGCATTGGCGCCTTCGGCACCGGCGTGATCGGCGCGCTGCGCCGCAAGCTGAACCGGCAGCTCTTGGTGCGGGCGCTGGTGGAAAGTGCCGTGACCTCGGCAATGATCTTCCTGATCATCTTCGGGTCCAGCCTGTTTTCCACCTTCCTGACCGTGACCGGCCTGACCCAAGCGCTGCGCGCGCTGACCGCGGACAGCGGGCTGCCGCCACTGGCGGTGCTGATCCTGATGCTGGGCATTTTGGTGGTGCTGGGCTGCTTCATGGACAGCCTGGGCATCATCCTGTTGACCGTGCCGGTGTTCTTCCCCGTGGTCGTCGATCTCGGCTACGACCCCGTTTGGTACGGTATCCTGTTGGTAATGGTGGTCGAGATGGGGCTGATCACGCCGCCGGTGGGCATGAACGTGTTCGTGGTGCGCGGCGTGGCGCCCGACATACCCATCGGCCGCGTGTTCGCCGGCGTGTTGCCGTTTCTGGCAGCTTTCGTCATTGCCATCGCGTTATTGATCGCGGCCCCGGGCCTCGCCCTGTGGCTGCCCGGCCTGGTGCCGTGAGCGTGCCCGTACTCGCAACGGGCATTTCCGGTGGCCTTCCCCGGGGCCCGGCGATACGGTTGCTCAGCCGCGGCCGGACGCGCCCATGACGCGCGGCCGCGCCGACAAAACCATGATCTTGATCCACGAGGCAGAGGCGTCATCATGACCCGATACCGATCCCTGATCGCCGTCCCAAGCCTGTCGGCGGCCCTTCTGCTCGGCGCCGTGGCCGGCGCGGCGGCGGAGGTGACACTCCACCGCGGCAATACCGGTGAGCCCGAGACGCTGGACCAGCACCAGACCTCGACGATCTACGAAGCGCACATCCTGCGCGACCTCTACGAAGGCCTGGTGGTCTACGACGAAGCCGCCAACATCATTCCCGGTGCAGCGGAAAGCTGGGACATCAGCGACGACGGCACGGTCTACACCTTCCATCTGCGGGAAGATGCCAGCTGGTCGAACGGCGATCCGGTAACGGCTGAGGATTTCGTCTTCTCCCTGCGCCGCATCCTGAACCCGGCGACGGGCGCGAAATACGCCAACATCCTTTATCCGATCCTGAACGCCGAAGCCGTGTTCGAAGGCGAGATGGAAGGCACCGAGCTCGGCGCAGCCGCAGTGGATGAGCGCACGCTGGAGATCACGCTGGGTGAAGCCACGCCCTACTTCCTCGAGCTCTTGACGCACCAGACGGGCCTGCCGGTGCACCCGGCCTCGGTTGAGGAGCATGGCGAAGACTTCGTGCGCCCGGGCAACATGGTCAGCAACGGCGCCTTCATGCTGGTGGAGCAGGTGCCGCAGGCGCATATCCTCTTGGAGCGGAACCCCGAATTCCATGCGGCCGACACGGTGGCGATCGACCGCGTCTATTACTACCCCACGGAAGACCGGTCGGCCGCGCTGCGCCGCTTCCAGGCGGGTGAGCTGCACATCAACAACGACGTGCCGCAGGAACAGGTGTCCTGGATGCAGGAGAACATGCCCGACGAATTCCGGGCCGCACCCAAGCTCGGCATCTACTATTACGCCATCCGCGCGGACAAGGAGCCGTGGAGCGACATCCGCGTGCGCCGGGCGCTCTCGCTGGCCATCGACCGCGAATACATCGTGGAGGAGATCACGGGCGCCGGAGAGATCCCGGCCTACAGCTTCGTGCCGCCGGGCATCAGCAATTACGGCGAGCCGGCCTATGCCGACTATGCCGAGATGTCGATGCTGGACCGGGAGGACGAGGCGATCCGCCTAATGACCGAGGCCGGCTTCGGCCCCGACAACCCGATCACGCTGGAGCTTCGCTACAATACCTCGGACAACCACCGCCAGGTGGCCGTGGCCATCGCCGATATGTGGAGCCTGCTCGGCGTCGAGGTGGAGCTGTTCAACTCCGACGTCGCCACCCACTACGCGCATCTGCGCGACGGCGGTGATTTCGACGTGGCCCGGGCGGGGTGGATCGGCGACTACAGCGACCCGCAGAACTTCCTGTTCCTGGTGGAATGCGAAAACACGGGCTTCAACTACGCCAATTTCTGCAATGACGAGTACGAGCGCCTGATGGGCGA
>JANQQD010000134.1 GCA_028285185.1 Anaerolineae bacterium
ATTGCCCTTCCGGGCTGAGCACCGACGGCAGTATGGTGCGACCGGCGTGAATCGCAACAACGACGACGAAAGCTGGGAGGCGCCGGTGTCGGATCGGTCCACGGTCCTGCAGGATCTCGAGGCGGAATGGCTGGAAGCGGACGCGATGGGCGGCTTCGCAAGCGGTACGGTGGGCGGTTTCCGCACGCGCCGCTATCACAGCCTTTTGACCGTTGCCACCGAACCGCCGGCTGGCCGCTTTGTGCTGATCAACGGGATCGAGGTGTGGGCGGAACTGCAGGGCGGCAGCTATCCGTTGAGCGCGCAGCGGTACCTGCCGGACATCGTCCATCCCCATGGGACGGCTTTCCTGCATACCTTCCGCATCGATCCATGGCCGACCTGGACGTACCGCTACCCCGGCGGTACGGAGATCGTGCAGCAACTGATGGTCTATCGTGCTGGCGGCGAAACCGTGCTGGCATGGCGGCGTACGGCCGGGTCGGGGCCTGCCAAGCTGTCGGTCAGGCCGATGCTGTCGGGCCGCGAGTACCATTCCACCCATCATGAGAATGCGGCGTTCGACTTCACGCCCTATCCCATCGGCGGCAACGTGCTGTGGCGCCCGTACCCCGACGTCCCGCCGATCGCGGTGCTGACCAACGGCACCTACTGGCACTCACCGGAATGGTACCGCAACTTCTTCTACCGTCAGGAGCATGATCGCGACCTGGACGACACGGAAGACCTGGCCTCACCCGGGGCCTTCACCTTCGATCTGGGCGACGGCGAAGGGACGATGATCCTGCGTGCCGTCGCCAACCTGGCGGTGGACGCGCCGACCCATGCCCAGACATTGCGCGATGCTGAGCGGCGGCGGCGCGGCATGTATCTCGAGCCGCTGGAACGGTCGGTCGACACCTATATCGTCCGGCGTGGCCAGGGCCGGACCATTCTGGCGGGGTTCCCCTGGTTCACGGATTGGGGGCGCGACACCTTCATCGCCATCCGCGGTCTATGCCTCGCCACGGGCCGGCTTGAGACGGCGGGCGAGATCCTGACGGCGTGGGCCGGGCATGTCAGCGAAGGCATGTTGCCCAACCGTTTTCCCGATGCCGGGCAGACGCCGGAATACAACAGCGTCGACGCCTCGCTCTGGTACATCGTCGCGGTGCACGAGTTCCTGCAGGCGGCGAGCCCGCCGGACGAAGTGCGTGACCCGCTCCGGGCGGCCGTCCAGGCGATCCTGGAAGGGTACGCCAAAGGCACCCGCTACGGCATCCGCATGGATGCCGACGGGCTGTTGGCCTGCGGCCAGACGGGCGTGCAGCTGACCTGGATGGACGCGAAGGTCGGCGACTGGGTGGTGACGCCGCGCATCGGCAAACCGGTGGAGATCCAGGCACTGTGGATCAATGCCCTGCATATCGGCGGGCGTGCCTGGGCGGCACAGCATGATCGCGCCCTGTTGAGCTTCCGCCGCCGCCTCTGGAACGCTGAAGCCGGGTGTCTGTTCGACGTGATCGACGCCGATCACGTGAGCGGGCGGACCGACCCGGCCGTCCGCCCGAACCAGATCCTGGCCGTCGGCGGCCTGCCGTTCCCGGTCATCGAAGGGGCGCCCGCGCGCCAGACCGTCGAGACGGTCGAACGGGAACTGGTAACGCCGATGGGCCTGCGCACGCTCAGCCCGGACGACCCCGCCTATTGCGGGCGCTATACCGGCGGTGTGTGGCAGCGTGACGGCGCCTATCACCAGGGCACCACGTGGCCGTGGCTGATGGGGCCCTTCGTCGACGCTTGGCTTCGGGTCCACGGCGACACGTCGGAGACCCGGGAAGAGGCTAGAACCCGCTTCCTGGACCCGTTGACGAACCATCTTGGCACCGCCGGCCTCGGCCACATCTCGGAAATCGCGGACGGGGATACGCCACATTTTCCGCGCGGTTGCCCCTTCCAGGCTTGGTCACTGGGCGAATACATCCGCATCCGCAACCGGCTGGTCGAGAAACAGGAACGACCTGAGAGTTAGCCCGCCGGCTCACATCCGTGGTCGTTCGTCAAATCGCGATCCCACACGCGATTCTCACAAAGTTGTCATGACCACGGGCCGCAACGTCCGCTGGGCGCGCGCCATCCAAAGGGCGAGTTCGCGGGGTGCCGCAAGGACCTCGTGGGAAATGCTGAAAAGCCTCTCGTCTGGAAAGGATCGGAACAATGAGCTCTCTTGTGGAAAAGGCGGTCAATGATGTGACCGGGAACTTCGGGCGGATTGTGCTGGCAGGTATTGTCGGCATCTTTGCCTGGGACATCACCAACGACGTGCTGTCGCGTCTTTTGTTCAGCACGCGGCCGGAGCCGGCGCCGTTGGTCATGGCGTTGCTTGGTCTGCCGGGTGGGCCTGGCGGCTATCGCTGGCTGGCGGAACTGATCCATTATGCGACCGGCATCATCGCCTATCCGCTGGGCTATGTGCTGATCGTTCGCCAGATCCTGCCGCTGCCGTGGATCGCGAAGGGTGCGATCTGGGGGGCCGCGCTCTGGGTCTTCGCGCTGGGCATCATGGCGCCGCTGGCCGGCAACCCGTTCATGCTGAACTGGGGCAATATCACCTGGGCATCCGGCCTAGGCCACGTGATGCTGGGCATCGGGATCGCGTTCATGTTCGAGCGCGGCTCCGCCCGCAACTGACCTCAGGCCTGAGAAAGGGGTTTGCGCCATGCGCCGTCTCACATCCGCTCTCGCCGTTGTCCTGGTTGCCCTGACCTTTGCGGGCCAGCCAGCCCGCGCCCAGATGGTGACAGCCGTCCAGTCGGTCGGGATCACCGTCACCGACATGGACCGGGCCGTTGCCTTCTATCGCGATGTCCTGGCCTTCGAGCCGGTCTCGGACGTTGAGGTGACGGGCGACGGCATAGAGCGGCTGATGGGGGTGTTCGGCGCCCGCGTCCGCATCGTCGGCATGACCCTGGGCCAGGAACGGATCGACCTGATCTCGTTCCTGGCCCCGACGGGCCGGCCGTTCCCGCCGGACATGCGCAGCAACGACGAATGGTTCCAGCACATCGCCATCGTCGTCAGCGACATGGATGCGGCCTATGAGCGCCTGCGCGTGCACGGCGTCCAGCACGCATCGACCGGCCCGCAGACGCTGCCCGACTGGAACCCCAATGCCGGCGGCATCAGCGCCTTCTATTTCCGCGACCCCGACGGCAATCACCTGGAGATCATCCATTTCCCGCCGGACAAGGGGAATCCCCGCTGGCAGGAACCCACCAACGACCTGTTTCTCGGCATCGACCACACCGCGATCGTCGTGCGCGACACGGACGAGGCGCTGGATTTCTACCGCGACACGCTGGGCCTGACGGTGGCCGGCGGGGCGGAGAATTATGGAATCGAGCAGGAGCGCCTGAACAACGTCTTCGGTGCCCGCCTGCGCATCACCGCGCTTGTGGCAGAGAGCGGCCCGGGCATCGAATTTCTGGAATACCTGGCCCCGTCCACGGGCCGGCCGACGCCGGTGGACAGCCAGGCCAACGACCTCTGGCATTGGCATGTGCAGCTTGCCACCGACGATGCCGATGCCGCGGCTGCCGCCGTGATCGAGGGCGGGTACGACTGGGTCTCTCCGGGCGCCGTGAGTCTTGAGGCGCATGCCGATGGGCTCGGCTTTTCCAGCGGCGTTCTAGTGCGCGGCCCGACGGGTCACGCGATGCTGCTGGTGGAAGAGTAGCCGCAGAGTTCCGGCGTCTCTGGTCTCGCCGGCACGTTGGAAAGGAAGGCGTCATGCCCGCGGAGGCGGGCATCTCCTGCCATCGTTCGTACCCCGCTGCAGGAGGTCCCCGCCTGCGCGGGGAGACGGTATCGCCTCCTGCGGCGGCGTCCTGCTTCCCGCGACCTACGCGCCGCCGGGCTCGCCCGGATCGAAGCCGGTGATCGCGCGGCAGACTTCGCCCGGGTCGGTGTAGTCGACACGGGGGTGGCGGAACGGCACCCACTGGAAGCGTTGGTAGAACAGCAGGCCGGGATGCGGCGGGTGCCCGTAATCGTAGGCCGCGATGGGGCGGAAGCACTCGCGGTCCAGCTTCACATGACCGAGCGTCGCGCGTGCCGAGGCATAGATGTCCAGCGCAGCGCGCTTCGCCGCCTTCTCGTCCTCCGTCAGAGCGACGTCCCGCTCGCCGCCATTCGGCCGTGGAAATCGGTGGCTGGCTGACCAGCCGGCGGCGCTGTTGTATTCCGCGAACTCCCAGACCTCGACGTCGGCGTTCAGCGCACTGCCGAGGGAATTGGTGACGTCGTTGTCCTGATGCCCGCCCTCATAGGTCGGAACCCACACCATGTCGGCTTTCACGTCGTCGAGCGCCTCGCGAATGGCATCGCGCGCGTCCTTCAGGTCCGACTTCAGTGTCCGCGCCGGGATATCGCGAAAACCGGCGACCCTGACCCCCAGCATTGCTGCCGAGGCTTCCGCCTCCTCCCGCCGCGTCGCGACAAGCGCCGGATGGCCGTCACGATCCCACGACCACAGCGTCTCGGCAGGCGGTACGCCGGTGGTGAGGTACAGCACATGCGCCGCGGCCCCTTCGGCGCGCGCCCGGCCGATCGCCGCAGCACAGCCGATCACCTCGTCGCCCGGATGCGGTGCCAGGATCAGGATGCGTTCGCCGAGCATGCCCCCGTGATGCGGCGCGCTCAGCGCGGCGTCAAGGCGCCCGTCAGGCAGGCGCCGTGCGAAAGTCGGCCAGGCGCACGGGCCGGCGACGGCGGCCCCATGTGCCGGGCTTGGCCTCGTACACGCCGTCGGCCGGTGTGCCGCATTTGCTGCATGTGCCTTCGGGCGATAGCGTCCAGGCCAGAAGCTCGTAATGCTGGCGGCCGATCAGCACGGTGCCGCACGATTTGCAGTACGTGGCGGCCCCGCCCGTATCCATGACATTGCCCACATAGACATAGTGCAGGCCGTTCTTCAGCGCGATCTTGCGCGCGCGCAACAGCGACTGTACGGGCGTGCGCGGCCGGTCACGCATACGGTAGTCGGGGTGGAAAGCGGTGAAGTGAACGGGCACGTCAGGCCCCAGCTCCGCCACGATCCACTGGGTCATTTCCTCGAATTCACCGTCGCTGTCGTTGCAGCCGGGGATCACCAGGTTGGTGATCTCGAACCACACGTCGGTTTCATGCTTCAGGTATTTCAGCGTCTCCAGCACCGGCTGCAGATGCCCTTTGGTCTCGCGCCAATAGAAGTCTTCGGTGAAGGCCTTCAGGTCGACATTGGCGGCATCCATGTGGCGGAAGAACTCCGCCCCCGGTTCCGGCAGCACGTATCCGGCCGTCACGGCCACGGTCTTCACGCCCGCGGCATGGCAGGCTTCGGCCACGTCGATGGCATACTCCAGGAAGATCACCGGGTCGTTATAGGTGAACGCCACGCTGCGGCAGCCGAGCTTCGCCGCGGCGCGCGCCACCACCGCGGGGGCCGCCGCGTCGGCCAGCGTGTCGACTTCGCGCGATTTGCTGATGTCCCAGTTCTGGCAGAAGCTGCAGGCCAGGTTGCAGCCCGCCGTCCCGAACGACAGCACCGGCGTGCCGGGCAGGAACTGGTTCAGCGGTTTCTTCTCGATCGGGTCGACGCAGAAGCCGCTGGACCGGCCATAGGTCTTCAGCACGATGGCGTCGCCTTCGCGCGCTCGCACGAAACACAGGCCCCTTTGGCCTTCGTTCAATCGGCATTCGCGGGGGCAGACATCGCATTGGACGCGCCCGTCCGGCAGCGCGTGCCAGTACTTCGTCGGCACCGTATCGTTGACGGCCGGTCTCGCCGGCCGCTCGCGCACCAGCCTCACCGTGGCCATCGCAGCCTCCCAATTTCGCCGACCGGTCTTAACGCAATTTCCATCTCAATCCGTTCTGATGCAGTATACTATCATTTTAAGCCAAATACGCGATTTCGGCGAGGGACCCACCATGGCAATGACCGATACCCTGCCGTTGATCCGTCAGCCCTCCGTGGCCGGCCGTTTCTATCCTGCCGATGCCGAGACCCTGCGCGTCGCCGTGGACGACTTCCTGGCCAAGGCGCCGGATACCGCCGGCATACGGCCCAAGGCCATCATAGCACCGCATGCGGGCTATGTGTTCTCCGGCCCGATCGCCGGCACGGCATTCGGCGCCGTGCGCACCCTTGCCTCTGAGGTGCGGCGCGTGGTGCTGCTGGCTCCCGCCCATCGGCTGGGCTTCCCCGGCCTGGCCGTGCCGCAGGCCGATGCGTTTGCCACACCGCTGGGCAATGTGGCGGTCGATCGTGAGGGGGTTGCCAAAGCGCTGGCCCAGCCGGGCGTGCAGACGCTGGACGCTGCCTTCGATGGGGAACACGCCCTGGAAGTGGAACTGCCGTTCCTGCAGCGCCTGTTCCACGACTTCAGCCTGGTGCCGCTTCTGGTGAGCGACGCCTCTGGCCCACAGGTGGACGGCGTACTGAAGGCACTCTGGGGCGGGCCGGAGACGCTGATCGTCGTCAGCTCTGACCTGAGCCACTATCAGGACGACCAGACGGCCCGCAAGCTGGACGGGGCGGCCAGCCGCGCTATCGAAACGGCGGACCCGGCGGCGCTGAAGGGCCACTATGCCTGCGGCCACCGCGCCATCGCCGGTTTGTTGCTGCGCGCTCGAGCGTTGGATCTGCGCGCGACCACGCTGGACCTGCGCAATTCCGGCGATGCGCCCGTTGGCAGCCGCGACCGGGTAGTTGGCTATGGGGCCTATGCCTTTGAATATGCGGACGATGCCCGTCTGCCCGATGCCTATCGCGGCACGCTGATGGACCTGGTGCACGAGACCCTGGCGCTGGTCGTGGCCGGCGAGACGGGGCCTACGCTCGCGCTGTCGGACTATCCACTGCCGCTGCGGGCCGTGCGCAACACCTTCGTGACGCTGGAACTGGGCGGCAAGCTGCGCGGCTGCGTGGGCAGCATCCTGCCGGCCCAGCCCCTCGTCGTGGACGTCGCCGTGAACGCCCGCAAGGCCGCGGCCAACGACCGCCGCTTCAAACCGCTGACGCGGGAGGAACTGTCGGGCCTCCGTGCCTCCATCTCCATCCTCAGCCACGCCCGCCCAATCGCTTTCAAATCCGACACCGAGCTGCTGTTCCAGCTGCGCCCCAACACCGACGGTCTGATCATCAAGGACGGCGACCGCCGCGCCCTGTTCCTGCCCAAGGTCTGGGAGAGCCTGCCCGAGCCGCCGAAGTTC
>JANQQD010000137.1 GCA_028285185.1 Anaerolineae bacterium
CATAGGCATCGACGATGTGCCGGAAAATCTCCCGGGACCTGTCGCTCAACTCGCCGATCAGCTCACGCGGATCCGCATGATCCTGCATCGTCTCGAAAACCCTGCCGTTCCAGGCACGTTGCGCAATTTGGGATGCTGCGCCGATCGTGTCAACGGCGGCCCCGAGCGCGGCATTTCGAGAGTTCCCGGCTGGGTAGGATGCGCAGGTTGGCTGGACGTGACCATCCGCAGGAGCGTAGGGTGCCGCGCACTTCCCCGGTATCGAGCGGGGAAAGCCATTCGGGCCAACCGGGAAAATCAGCCATGACAGCGGTCAGACGGCCTTCGGGCCGCCCCGCCGACGCAATGCGCGCTGTCTCCCTTGAGACGGGCGTGAACAAGTACGCCGAGGGCGCGTGCCTCGCTCGATTCGGCGATACGCACGTACTGTGCACGGCAACGGTGGAAAGCCGCGTGCCGTCGTGGATGAAGGGATCCGGGCGCGGC
This sequence comes from Anaerolineae bacterium, assembly GCA_028285185.1. Classification (GTDB taxonomy): domain Bacteria; phylum Pseudomonadota; class Alphaproteobacteria; order DSM-16000; family Inquilinaceae; genus JACKIG01. The sequence continues at coordinate 487 of JANQQD010000137.1, forward strand.
TGGGTCACCGCCGAATACGGGATGCTCCCCCGGTCGACCGATGAGCGGACCGACCGGGAGGCCGCCCGCGGCCGCCAGGGCGGCCGTACGCTGGAGATCCAGCGTCTGATCGGCCGCGCGCTCAGAGCCGTCACGCGGCTGGAGGCGCTGGGCGAGGTGCAGATCAAGCTCGACTGCGACGTCCTGCAGGCCGACGGCGGAACGCGCACGGCCGCGATCACCGGCGGATACGTGGCACTTGCGCAGGCCTGCCGCCACCTGCAGGCGATCAAAGCGATCACGGAATGGCCGCTGACGGACCATGTCGCCGCCGTTTCCTGCGGCCTCTACCGGGGCATGGCGGTGACGGATCTGGACTATGCCGAAGACAGCACGGCCGACGCAGATGCCAATTTCGTCATGACCGGAGCCGGCGCGCTGGTGGAGGTGCAGGCGACTGCTGAGGGCGCGACGTTCACCGAGGCTGAGCTGATGCAGCTGCTGGCCCTTGCCCGGAAGGCGACGGGGGAACTGGTGGCCGCACAACGCAGCGCCATCGAGCGATAGCCGGCGCGGGCCCGGCGCGCGACCGCTCCCCTCACTCCAGCCCGGCCTTGCGCAACCCCTCCAGCAGGCGTTCGCGATGTTCGGGATCGGCGAAGGCGGTGGCAAAGATCTCGGGATTGAAGAAGGGGCTGATCCGTTGCAGCCCAGCAAGCGCCTCCGCCGCCTCATCGCGCTGCCCCAGTTGCCCATGGGCCGCTGCCAGGAAGACGTAGAGCACCGGATCCTCCTCGAAGCGCCGACCATACCGATCGATGGTTCGAACGGCCTCTTCATATCGTCCCAAGTAGTAATTGGCTTGGCTTGTGCTCACCACCCACCAGGCGATCGGATAGGGGTCAAGACGCAGTGCCAGTTCCAGTGAGGCCAGCGCCTCCTCCGGCCGGCCCGCCCGGACCAGCGCAGTCCCCCGGATCGCAAGGTTGAGTGCATTGTTCGGGTTCAGTTCGATCGCCCGTTCGCTCTCCTGCACGCCTCGGCCATATTGCTGCCGGTACGTCAGAATATGGGCCAGCAGCCCATGTGCCGCGGCATTGCGGTCATCCAATCGGATCGCCTGCTCGGCAAGATCTTGGGCCCGGTCGGCTGCGCGATCCATCCACTCGGTCCAGCCGTACATGAAGTCGTAAAGATGGGTGAAGCCGAGCCCGACATGAGCGTCGGCGTAGTCGCGATCGAGCGCAATCGCCCGCTCGAACAGGTCGCGCGCTTCAAAATTCGCATCGCGTTCGATCCGGCGAAGCAGGTCGCGACCGCGAAGTACATGGTCGTAGGCACCGAGGTGATCGGTCGGTGTTCCGTGAGCCCGATCCAGTTCCGCTCGAGTCAGGCGAACGGCTAACGTACCGACCACCTGCTGCGTGATTTCGTCCTGAACCGCAAAGACATCGTCCAGGCTTCCGTCGTATCGCTCGGACCACAGCAGCACGCCCTGTTCGGTATCCGTCAACTGGACGGTGACGCGCAATTGGTCGCCGTCCAGCCGCAGACTGCCGCCGACGACATAGCGGACCTCAAGATCCCGACCGATCTGTTGCGGCGAGACGGTTTCTCCCCGATAGGCGGCCACAGCGTTCCAAGACAGCACGCGAAGGTTCGAGAACCGTCCGAGATCGGTGATGACGTCTTCCGTTACGCCATCGCTGAAATAGGTCTGCGCCGGATCGCCGCTCCGGTTCTCGAATGGGAGCACCGCGATCGTCGGAATCCCCCCGGACAACGCCGCCGCCTCGGGCATCTCGTCGGCTGACGGAGCCTCGGCCGGATCCGAGGGTGCGCCCGGTCCGCTGACGACCCAGATCAACCCGAACGCCGCCACGACGCAACCGATCACCATCGCGGCGATCGCAATCGAACGCCGCGACCTGTGCGCGGACCATCGAACGGGCACAGCAGCCGGGGGAGTAGCCGCGAAGATCCGAAGTGGCGCGTCGATATTCTTGACCCGATGGCTGCCGCAGTCCCGAAACGCCAAGTCGAACTTAGCCTTTATCTGCTCATGCACGGCGCCGGTGATCGCAATTCCGCCGGGATCGGCCAGCGCTTGCACACGTGCCGCGACGTTGACGCCGTCGCCGTAGATGTCGTCGCCGGCAACGATCACGTCGCCCAGATTGACCCCAATGCGAAGCCAAAACTGCTGCGCAGGCGGCAGATCGGCGTTGGATGGCGTCATCTCTTCTTGAATGTCGACCGCGGCGGCCAGCGCCTCGATTACGCTCGGGAAATCCGCCAGGACGGCATCACCTGCGGTGCCGACGACGCGACCATCGTGCCGGGATACGATCCGCTCGACCATCTTCAGGCAGGAGATCAGGCGGGCATGGGTGCCCGTCTCGTCTTCGGCCATCAGTCGGCTGTAGCCGGCAACATCCGCATGCAGGATCGCGGCGAGCTTGCGCCTGGTGCTGGCACTGATCGCCGAAGCGGGCTCGTCGCCGGTCGACATCGCGCGGCGTTCGCTGTCTTGTTGCGTTCACGCAGTCTTGCTTTGCCTAGGGTATCAGATGCTGAAACAATTCAGTGTCGGCAAGTTCGTGTCTTGCGACGATCCTGGCGACAACGGGGGAATTCCCAATGCGTCATCGCGCCATGAACGTCCTGACTATCGTCGCGATCTGCATGGTGGTGACGGTATCGCCTGCCATCGACGCAGGCGCCACGGAGCGCGTCAATCAAGACGACGGCAATGTCGCCATTCGAGGGTACGACACGGTCGCCTACTTCACCGAAGGCCGGCCTGTCGAAGGCACGCCCGAGTTTGAACATGTCTGGCGCGATGCGCGGTGGCGTTTCTCAAGTGCTGAGCATCTGGGTGTTTTTGCCGAAGACCCCGAACGGTATGCACCGCGATATGGCGGCTTCTGCGCTGGCGCGATGGCACGCGGTTGGAGAGTGACCGTCGATCCCGAGGCCTGGACCATCATCGACGGCCGGCTCTATCTGCTCTACGCGTCTCATCGCGTCGAGGGATTCGTCGAGAACTCGGATGAAGAGATTCCCATGGCCGATGCCAATTGGGAGCGTCTCGGCCAGGTCGAATAGGCGCGGACCTATCGCGTCGCCGGCGTCCACGACACGACAAGACAGGTAATGTCGTCGGACTGTTCCGCGCCTTCGGTGAAATGATCCACATCGCCGACAACACCCTCTACCATGTCACGCGATGGCTGGCCGGCCGCCTGCCTCAGTGCGGCTTCCAGACGTTCGTTCCCGTAGGCCTCGCGTGACCGGTCGAAGGCCTCGCGCACGCCGTCAGTGGAAAAGAAAAGCGCGTCGCCCGGCTTCAGGGTCAGACGATCGCTTTGGTAGGAGGCGGAGCCCTCAATGCCGAGCGGCAGGCCGCCGCCGCCGAACAGCTGTTCCAGCGCACCGTCCGCGCCGAGCCGGTACAGTGGCTCGTGCCCGGCGTTGCAGAACTCCAGCTCACCCGTTTGCAGGTCGATGATCGCGTAGATGGCAGTGACGAACATCATCGCGTCATTGTCGGCCGACAGCACCTGATTGGCATGCTGCAGGGTCGCTGCGGCATCCGGGCGTTCCGTCGCGACGGTCCGGATGATGCTGCGCGAGATCGCCATGAACAGGGCGGCGGGGATGCCCTTGCCAGAGACATCGGCGACGACAACCCCCAGCCGGCGGTCATCGAGCGCGAAATAGTCGTAGAAGTCGCCGCCGACGTCACGGGCGGGCCGCATCATCGCAGAGAGATCATAGGCCGGCGGCAGCCGGTCTTGCGGCAGCTGGCGCGGCAACATGGAGCGCTGGATCTCGGCGGCGACCGCCAGTTCCTCCCGCTGCTGGCGCTTGGCCACGATCTCGTCCGCCAGGTTGCGGAAGGTCTTGGTGAAGGTTCCAAGCTTGCCGGGGTCGGAGTCCAGGGCACGCAGGATCGCGGGGTCGTACTCATTGCGCTCCAGCGCGCTGGCAGCGTAGCTGAGATACGCCAGCGGCTGGCTCATGTCGTCCATCCGACGGGCCAGCTCGGCCATTATCTGGAAACAAAGCTCCTGGTTGCTGATCACGGCCTCGCGCAGATTGTCCCGCGCCAGTTTCGCGGCGATCACGGGTGTGCGCGCTTCCACGGTCGCCGTGCGGGGAATGCTGCAAAGGGCGCCCAACTCGCCCACCAGCTGATTGGTGCCGCGCTGCGCCAGGTACACGCGGGCCACGTCGATATCGACGTAGATGTCCACCTCGCCTTCCAGGATCACATAGGCGATGTCGCCGGTCTCGTTCTGCGCCAGCAGCACCTCACCCTGCGCAAACCGGGCAAGCCGCGACCGGTCGGCGAGCCGTATCAGCTCGGCCTCATCCAGGCTGGAGAAGAACGCACTTTCCTTGAGCACCGTTCGAACGGCGCGGGAGAGCGTCTCGTCGATGGTCATGGCAGAGCCACACTCACACGGCCGCCACCATCGGCCGTCCTTGAGTTCGCAGGCGATCCCGCAGTTACTCTAGGCGATCCCGTTATGGGCGCAAACCATCGTGACTCGGACCTATCCATGAGGCGTTGCACCAGGCCGGTCGGCAAACGTCCGGATGGCGGCAATGTCGGGCCTCAGACGCGTGGCGCCGATGCGGCCGCCATGATTTCGGCGCGCCGTCGATCGAACTCGGCCCGGCTCATCAATCCGCGATCGAGCATCACCTGCAATGCCCGCAGATCCCCTTCGGATGTCCCACCGTCCGAGCCGCTCTCTTCATCCGTTGCGGCCGGCGCGGCACCGGGGCGGGTCGATCCTGGATCCTGCATCGGAGATAGGCCCTTTCCATGTCGCTGTTGCTGGGCGCCAAGTTATCGCCGTAGCCGTCGGCGGGCGAGATCTTGTCCCTCACGCATCCGTGAGGCTGTTGTTCGCTTGGCCGCCACTACCTTCATCTTACCTCAAAATGCTGCCGCGACAGACGGTGCACCAGGGAGAGTGGTGATGACTCACAACACGATTGTTTCGAGACGTCATGTTTTCAAGCTTGTCGGCGCCGCTGGTGCCGTCGGGCTCGCCGGCCCCAGGGTCGCCCTTGCGGAAGCGCCGGCCCCCGTCGGCACTCAAGTGGCGGGATACTATCGCTTCCCCGTGGGCGATTTCGAGGTGACGGTGGTCAGCGACGGCTGGCTTCGGCTCGAACCGCTGTCGCTGTTCAGCCCAAACGCGCCGGAAGACGAACTGGCGGACGTTCTGTCGGGCAGCTTCCTGCCGACGGACCACGTCATCGCCCAGATGAACCTCACGGTGGTCAACACCGGCGACCATCTGGTGCTGTTCGACACCGGCATCGGCGGTGCCCGCGACACCGGCGGGCGACTGGTGCAGAACCTGCAGGCCGCGGGCATCGAGCCCGGTGAGATCGACACGATTGTGATCACCCATGGCCATCCGGACCATATCGGCGGCATCGTCGACGGTGACACCGGCGACCGACGCTTCCCCAATGCGAAGTACGCAATCACCGAGACCGAATGGAACTTCTGGAACGACCCGGCCACACTGGCCCAGGCACCCGAAGGCATGCGTCCGGTCATCGAAGGGGCTGCCCGCACCTTCGACGCGATCGGCGAGCTGACGGACCGCATCGCGCCCGGTACGGAGATCGTGCCGGGTGTCACGTCGATGGACACCTCCGGCCACACGTTCGGCCACCAGTCGCTGCGCATTTCGTCCGGCGACGAACAAGTGGTGGTGATCGGCGACGCCATCGTCCATGGCGTGGTCACCTTCGCGCATCCCGAATGGCATTTCGGCTTCGACATGGACAAGGAGAAGGCGATCGAGACACGCCGCGGACTGATGGACCAGCTTTCCACCGATCGCGTTCCCATGATCGGCTACCACCTGCCGTTCCCTGGCCTGGGGCATGTGGCCAGCGACGGTGGCGCCTATCGCTGGGTGCCGATGCCCTATAGCTGGGAGCTCTAGGCGGCCAGTTCTTCTGACGGTTTGCGAGGCCTCATGAGCCGCCGGACGGCGGCTCATGCTTGGCATCGGCAAACAGGCGCGTATCGAGCCAGGTCCACAGCTTCTCCGCCAGCCAGAGAAGCGCGAAGACCAGCACGACGCCCAGGATGATTCGCACATCGCTGAGATAGGCATCGCGCGCCCAGCGCTGCCGCAATAGCCCCTGTACATAGGGCCAGCCGTAATAGAGCGCCGGCAAGAGCGCTGCGGCAAACAGGAAGCCGGTGACGGTTCGGATCATCGCGGATGCTCCGGCCTACAGCACGCGGATCGTCTCAGGATCGATGCGGAAGACCAGCATCGGCCCGCGCCTCTCCACTTGCCCCGTCATCTCGACGCCAAGGGAGACGTAGTCGAGGATCCGGCTCGACACGTCCCGGCCCTCTGCATCGGCCAGCAGCAGCAGTGTCTCCTCGCCCGCCTCGTCCATGATCTGGAACATCGCCGGCACGCCGCCGATCAGGCAGAGCTGAGCGCAGGCCATATGCGGCTTGCCCACGCCGGGGCGCATGCTGCCGAGACAGCACTTGCTGTCGACGATCTCGCCGCTCAGCGTGAATTCGCCCAGGGCCTCCGGCGCCGGCAATGCGAATTCCTCCGGTGGGGTCTCGGCCGCTACGATCCCAGTACGCCGCAATTCGAACATCGCGAACTCGTCGCGGATCAGAAAGACGCCCGTCACGTCGACGAACTGCCCGGCCAGCGGCGCAGCCTGGGGAACCACCCCATTCTTGCCGAACCGGGTCAGCGCCAGGGCCCGTCCTTGCGGATGATCGTCATCCGGGACCGTGTAGAGTACCGGATGCGGCTCCATCTCGATGATGCCGGTCAGCGTCGTCGCCGGGCCCTGATAGCGTCCGGCGCCCGGGTCCGGCTGGGTGGTCGCCATCACCAGCCCTGCACCGAGGGCGGCAGCGGCGATCATCGGCACCGCATAGCTCAGGAACAGGCCAAGAGCCCGCGGCATCTTCAGGTAGCCCACGAAGAAGGCGTTGCGCGAGCCGCGCCCTTCGGTGCCCCTCGAACTGTCTGCCATCACACGCTCTCCGGCACATGCACGGGGTCCACCGGCGTTCCCGCCGGCAGCGCCCTGGGGTCCAGCAGAATGCGGTCGCCATCCAGCTTCAGTCGGTAAGTCGGAACCTTCTCGGTGAAGGGTGGCGGCGAGCATCCATCTTCAGGGCGGTACTGGAAGCCGTGCCACGGGCAGGTCACGCAGCCGTCGACGATGCGGCCTTCGCCCAGCGGGCCATTCTGATGGGCACAGAGATTGGACAGTGCCGACAGCCTGTCGCCGTAGCGGAAGATCGCCACGCGCTCGCCGCCCGCAAGCGGTACGACGATGCCGCGATCGACCGGAACATCGGCCACGCGGCCGGCGTGAACCCATGGCCCATCATCGGCCGGTGCGGCTGCCCCCTCGCGGTCCTTAGCCCATTCACGCCGCCCGGCTGCCACATGCAGGCTGATCACCAGGCCGAAGCACAGGGCGACGACGACTGCGAACGCGACTCCGCGATCGCCCTGCATCGCGCCCAGCACGACATGCATGACAGCCGCCCCATAGGCGAGATAGACGCCCATATGCAGCGCCTTCCAGACCTTCGGCGTCAGGAAGCTGAGCCAGAAATCGTGGCTGGTCACGGCCATGACGAAGAGGATCACCAGCGCGGTTAGCCCAAGGATTTCGAAGGGAAACCCAAGAAAGCTGCCATAGGCGGTGTTCGTGCCGAGAATAGACACCCACGGGTCGGTTGGGCTGAAGCCGTGATAGAAGGCCGCGACCTCGCGCGCATGCGTCAATGCCACGATGAAGCACAGCACGCCGAAATGCCGCCGGTTGTACAAGAGCGGCAGAAACCGGCGGTCGAGCCGCGCCAGCGGGCCGATGCACAGGATCACCGTCAGCATCAGGAAGGCGCAGCTGCCGAAGGCCCGCATGCGCACGATGTTCGGCGTGGTGGACGAGGTATGATCGATCCAAAGCGGCGCCAACTGGAAGAAAGCCAGCAGATACGCGGCAACGCCAAGGACCAAGACAGCATCGTAGACCAGCTTGTTGCGGTTCCACATAACCGGGCGATAGCTGACGGACATGGATGCCTAGTCCTCTGCGACACGCGGTTCATCGAAACGAGTCGGCTCCACGGGGCGATCCTGATGCACGACGAGGCCGAGCAGGAAGCCCAAGGGCAGCAGAACCGCTAAGACGATCCAGATGCGAAAATGCGTGGTCCGATGCGGGCGCCGCATCACGTCGCCCCGCGTGTCTCAAGCTGCCACCAGCGCACCAGCACCAGCGGCCACAGGCCCACGGTGCCGGGGATCGCTAGGATGCGGAAAAGATAAGACCCACGGGCCGACGGATCGACCCGGCCGATACCGATCGTCAGGAACAGCACCGCCACGACACCGCCGGCCATGGCATAAAGGCGCGCAGCTTCGATGATCGCTTCCGCAACGGTCACGCGGCCATCCTTTCCTTGCCTGGGCCGTCTTGCCGGCGTCGGGGTAAAGGGGCCCCGGTCCACCGGCAATTGCCCTTCCGGGCTGAGCACCGACGGCAGTATGGTGCGACCGGCGTGAATCGCAACAACGACGACGAAAGCTGGGAGGCGCCGGTGTCGGATCGGTC
>JANQQD010000149.1 GCA_028285185.1 Anaerolineae bacterium
TAGACTTCGCAAGTGTTGGTGAAGAACTTCTTAACCAGAATCTTAATCTCGCATCATTTGTGTCCCGACTTAACCACACGTTAATCCGTGGCTGCTAGCGTTGTCGTGTTGGCAGAAGGCCAACGTCGACTCAGAAAGGGATGACAGATGAGCGAGATCCAACTTACTTCATCGATGCGGTCCAACCTCCTCAGCCTGCAGAATACGCAGAACCTGATGGACACGACGCAGAACCGCCTCAGCACCGGTCTGAAGGTGAATTCGGCTCTCGATAACCCGAGCGCTTTCTTCACCGCCAGCTCGCTGAACAATCGCGCCAGCGACTTGAACTCGCTGCTGGACGATATCGGTCAGGGCATTCAGACGCTGAAGACGGCCGATGAAGGTATCCAGGCGTTGACGGACCTGGCCGAGCAGGCCAAGGGTCTGGCCAACCAGGCGCTGTCAGAGTCCGATACGACCACGCGGTCCCAGCTGGCGGCCTCGTTCGACGATCTGCTGAGCCAGATCGACGGCCTGATCGCTGACACGAGCTATCGCGGCACGAACCTGCTGAGCGGTGACAACCTCGAGGTCAAGTTCAACGAAGACGGCTCGAACGCCATTACGGTGACCGGTGTCACGTATGACAGCTCCGGCCTGAGCATCAACGCCGCGGCCAGCGCGTGGGCCTCGAACGCCAACATCAACACGGCGGTTACCGAGGTCAACTCGGCGATCACCACGTTGCGGAACCAGGCCAGCACGTTCGGTTCGCAGTTGAGCACCATTCAGACCCGCGAGGACTTCACCAAAGCGATGGTGAACAACCTCCAGGAAGGTGCCAGCAAGCTGACGCTCGCCGACAGCAATGAGGAAGGCGCCAACATGCTGGCCCTGCAGACGCGCCAGCAGCTTGGTACCGTCAGCCTCAGCTTGGCCTCGCAGGCCTCGCAGTCGGTGCTGCGGCTGTTCTAATCGGTTTCCCCAGGCTCACCGGGATGATACGGCTCATCCCGGTGAGCTTTTTTTTGGGCACCAGCCCCCGTTGATGCCGAAAGGGCGCTGCCATGGCGCTGAAGCTGAAAGTCCGCAGACAAGAAAAGCTGATGGTGAACGGCGCCGTTCTCGAATTCGCGAACGACGCCGAAGTCACGTTCCTCAATCGCGCCAGCATAATGCGCGAGAAGGACGTCATGGTGGAAGATCAGGTGAACGATCTCTGGTCCGCCGCCTACTTCGTCGTTCAGCTGATCTATATAGATATCGAAAACAAGATACGGCTTCATGACGTATTCAAGCGGATCGTGAATGATCTCTTGCAAGAGTATCCGGAGAAGGCTCAAGACCTTAACCTGATGTTAAACAACTTCAACGAAGATAATTTCTATGAATGTTTGAAAATGATCAAGAAATCAGCTGAAGAGATGAAAGAGGTCATGGCATGAGCCACGTCATGTATCAGCAGGCGACTAGGGCGGAGCCACCTCGCGTAACGGAAGCACGGGCGCTGCTCAATACGGCGCGGGGAATCTCCGATGCTGTTGAGACCGAACAGCCGGGCGCGCTTTTGGATGCGATCCGCCGCAACCGCCAGCTCTGGGTCATGTTCGGGACTTCGATGATGGCGGCGGACTGTCAGTTGCCGGCCCAGATTCGCCTGAACATCTGCCAGCTCGCCGATTTCGTCTCCACCCGGTCGATCGAGCTGGAAGTCAGCCCGGTCGCCGAACGGTGCCAGGTCTTGATCAACATCAACAAGCAGATCGCTGCCGGTCTGCTGGAGAACACCTGACCTGCCTCGGGCGGCGTCGGCGCTGTGACGGTTTGCGCCGACCCGCTAACCCGAAGGGACACTGGGACGCAACATGAGACACGGCGTCACAGTTGTCGGACGACCGTCGCCGTCCCCCGCAGAAGGCAATGGAGGACCGGAACCATGCCAGACGATCACAGCAACCAGGCACTGGCGGAAGTGATCCATCGACTGATCGAATGTGCCAGAGACGGTCTGAACGCGGATCTCAGTGACCCTGCGAACGAAGCTGGGCGCGGAATTGCGCCGGTTCTCGCCATGGCGGCGGGTGTCGCCACAGTCGCGCTCTATGGGGACAGTTGGAAGGACGTTGCGCCGGAGATCCGTCAGCGCCTCGAAGACGGCTTCAAGATCGGCGACTCTTCCTTCTGACGCAGCAGTGCGGCGCGGCCGCCGGAACGGTCCTCTAGACGGACAGCGGCGCGGAGCCACGATACGGACAATCGGCTCTCTGCCAAACCTGCTCAGCAGGCCGATGTCGGAAAGCGGTCAGCCACCATGGCGATCGTGCGCTCTATCACCGGCGCCCAGTCACCTTCCGCATCCTGTCTGATCAATGCCGCTCCCGGGTACCACGGCGTGTGATCGCCCTTGGCAAGCCAGCGCCAATCGCAGTCTCTGTTCAAAAGGACAATCGTTGGAACGCCGAGGCTGCCGGCCAGGTTCGCGACCGCTGTGTCGACGGTGATGAACAGGTCGAGGCCGGACAGACGCTCAGCCGTCTCACGAAAGTCCGAGACGTCGGCAAGAGCGCGGGGCAGGTCCAGCGATGCGGCCTCTTCAAGATCGCTCTCGCCCTTGAAAAAGCTCAGCCATTCAATGTCGTGCCGGTCGAGCAGCGGTCGCAGGGCTTCGACCGGGGCGCTGCGGCAGTTGTTATAGCGGAAGGTGGGATTGCCCCGCCAATTCAAGCCGATGCGCGGCCGCTCTCTCCGCTCGGGCCGCGTTTCAAGGGCGAGCGGGGCAGGCGGGGGCACCAGCGACAGGCTGTCGACACCCATCCGGCCCGGAAGGCTCATCATCGGCACCCAGAGATCGAAATCCACCGGCACGTTGCTGTCGATGACTTCATGGCAGCCGTCGGTGCGTGCCACGAGATCCGTCAGCTGGGGCGGCACACGAACGAGGATCCTGGTGTCAAGCCGCGCCAGCTGGGCAAGAAAGCGGGACATCATGATGGTGTCCCCCATCCCCTGTTCCGCGTCCACCAGCAGGGTCCGGCCCTTCGGGTCTTCGCCTTTCCACAGGCGTTGCTGCGCCGCCTCGGGATAGACCATGAAATCCAGCCTGGCGTCGAAAAGGGGCCAAGCCTCACGGTAGCTTCCGGTCAGCAGCAGGGTCTGGGCGAGGCCATATCGGCCCAACGGCGTTTGCATCGTCCGCCGGAACGCCTGGGCCGCTTCGTCGAGCCGTCGCTGGCCCTTCAGCGCCAAGCCCAGATTGTTCCACAAGCCGCAGGTTTCCGGGGCGCCGCGTAGCGCCATCCGGGTGTAGCGCTCGGATAGCTCGTTCAGCCCCAGATAGTTCAGCGTCGCGCCAATATCCACGAGGGTCGCGATGTTCGACGGATCGGTTTTGAGCGCGCGCTGCAGCAGGCTGCACGCCTCTTCGTAGCGCCGTTGTTCGCGCAAGACCGAGGCGAGCACCCTGAGCGCCTTGCCGTCGTTCGGTGCGGTTTCGACGGCAATGCGAGCTTCAGCTTCCGCCTGGGCGGTGTCCCCGTCCCGCAGCAGCAGCTCGGCCAGATTTGTGCGGTAGAGGGTCGCCTCAGGCGCGATGGCGATTGCGCGGTCTATCAGCCGACGTCCGTCATCGGCGCCGGCGGACATTCGGATCACGCCAAGCAGATGAAGCGCATCGGCATGGCCGGGCTGATCACGCAGAATGCCCGCATAGAGACGTTCGGCATGATCGAGATCGCCCTGTCGGTGCAGGGCAACCGCCCGCTCGAATACATCGTCGCGCGGCATTGCACGCCCGATCCTGAAAAACGCGCAGCTACGTCACCCGGTGGCCGCCAGGTTCCCGGCGGCCGACAGGCGACGACGACAGAAGAGGCTCCGCCCGCTAGGCGCTTCCGGCGGACCCGTTGCTCGGCGGGCTGGTCAGGATCTGCTCGCACATGTTCAGGTTTAGAGCGACCAGCTTGTCCATAAGGTCGAGATCCAGGGACCGGTTCAGGACAATGGCCGACTTCATCATGAAATCGCTCATGCGCATCAGGAACTCGTGATACTCCTGCGGGATCTCGTCGAAGTTCTGGGAGAAAGAGTTCTTGATATGGGTCCAGAGCAGTGCGTTGCCCTCGAGAACCGCCATCAACGCTTCGCGATCGTCTGGGTTCTGGCGAGCCTGATCGATGCGGACCGCGGTCTGCAGGAAGGGAAACGCCAGTTCCTGGTGGGGCGAAAGATCAACACTCGTAAGCGGTAACGTCATATCTGTGTCCTCCGACAGGACAAATGGCCGACCTTGCCGACGCTGACCTCTGTGCGTTTTGCCCGAGATCACCTGCGGCCGGGCCAACCCCGGTTGGGTCGTGTCGGGAGGGGCGGATTGATGTGGCTTCGACCCTTAAGGAAAGAGCGCTGCACACCTCTGGCGATCCCGCTTCTGCTCGCCGCGTCCCCTGGCCACCTCCGACGCGTTCACCACTAACAGAAGAAGGGTTAAGCAACGCTTAAGCGGTATTTGAGATTGATTGGGCGGATAACGTGACGTCCTGTGGGACTATTAGCGGCTTGTTAAAATCCCTCGGGTATTGTCGGTGAACGCAGAACGAGAACGAAGAACCTAAGGTACGAGCAGCGCATCATGGGGCACGTGAACGGGACTGACCCGGTTGAGGACCTACAGGACCTGGCGGATCTTCCGCCCCCGGACACCAAACGATGGGTCAGCCGCCGCAAGGCCAAGGTGGTGGCGGCGGTTCGTTCGGGTCTGTTGAGCCTGAACGACGCCTGCCGGCGCTACAATCTGTCGGTCGACGAGTTCCTGGCGTGGCAGCGCATGGTCGACCGGTTCGGCGTTCCTGGACTTCGGGCCACGCGGATCCAGCACTACCGCCAAGCCGACGAGGAGCCGGATTTCGGCGTCCCCGTGCCGGCAGCAGCTCCATCCGGCAATGGCGGCGGGTCGTAGCAACGACCCCTCTCTCGCAGCCCCAACCCGATAAGCCGCTAGGAGCGGACCGGTTTCAGTACGCCGTCGTCGATGCAATCGGCATGTCTGTCATTCAGCCACAAGACGTCGGCGGCGCTTGTCGGAGTGTCCGGACGCCAGGCGTCGCCGCTTGGCTCCTGCAGAAACGGGCGGTACCCAAGGGGCCGCAGAAAGCCTTCCACGGCACCGAGGTCGTCGCCGGCGCGCTGCAGCGCATCCGGCGACAATTCGACCAAGAGGGCAGGGCGGAACCGCTCGAGGCATTGCCGGGCCCCCACAAGCAGGCGCAGTTCCCAGCCTTCGATATCGGCCTTGATCAGATCGATCCGGTCGATCCCGAGATCCGACGCGGTATCGTCCAAGCGCTGAACGTGCACCCGTTCGCTGATCGTGGCCGACGGTGATGTCGCCCGGCCGAAACTGGCGATGCCGAAGCCGGCGCTGCCGGATCGCTTTATCGGAGTCTGCAGCTCAAGATCGGCCTGTTCATCAGACAGGCCGTAGCCATGGACCTGGACATTGGCCAGTCGATTGACGCGTATCGCCCGGCGCAGGATGGACCGGGCATAGCCGCTGGGCTCGAACGCGTGGACCCGGCCCTCGGGCACGAGCCGCGCGAACAGCTTTGCGAATTGGCCGCCATGCGCACCGGCGTCCACGACGACGCCGTCCAGCGGCAAGAGCGCGCGGAACAGCGGCGCCATCTCGCGGTGGTGCTGTTGCGCGCACGCCTTGAACAGATGCGCCAGATAGGTCGCACGTCCCCGCCAGCCCAGCCGATCCCAGTAGGGCCGCATCGCGCCCATCCTCCACGCCCTGTTTCAATCTGCGCAGAGTGTCATGCGGTCGATAGCGGCCGATCGCAAGGAAAACGCGATCGCTGACTCAGGCGCGGCGCCGGACGTGAGAGATGCCTAGATGTAGTTGGTCAACGAAAGCTGGCTGATCCGCGATGTCACCTGATAGGTGGCTTCCAGGCTGGTCTGCAAGAGCTGGAAGCTGACGATCGCCTCGGCCGGATCGGTGGTCTCCAGATCCGCCAGCAGGTTCTGCTCCAGCGTCTGGACTTCCTGCAGGCGCTCCAGCGTGTTGTCGACGGTGATCTGGGCGCTTGCGGCGCGGACATGGGTCGACGTGATCTCCGGGATCGCATCGGCGATCAGATTGGCCGCGTTCTCCATGTTGGCCATGTAGAAGTCGCGCTGCTCTTCGAAGGTCGGGTCGCCCACAGGCGGGTTCGGATCGGGCGGCTCGATCAGCACCATCATCTGCAGGCCGAAGATCAGCTTCTCAAACCCTGGCTCGGCTGCGGAGAATCCAGTCGGGACGGTCTGGTCGCGGTCGACGCGCACTCTCAGACCGTCATCGACATCTCCCGTCTGCGTCACGCCCGGTCCGCCCTGGTAGTAGTTGTTCCGGTAGGCGTCGTAGGGGGTGCTGTTGGGGATGTCGTCGCTGGCATAGGTAAAGTTTGCCGGCAATACCGTGGCTGGGTTGTTCTGCGGGTTGGACCCGCCACCAGGCTGCAGGATGTCCTTGTTCAGGAACCAGAAATAGCCGTCGTTCGGCGCCGACGGCGGCGTACCGCCATCGAAGCTCGCCCAATCGAAGTTGGTCCAGCTGGCATCGTCCACCGGCACACTGAATTCCACCGGAGCCTTGTCGCCAACCAGGCCGCCGAACAGGTAGCTCTCACCGTCATTGGCGTTAAGCGTGCTGACCACCGTATCCAGCCAGCCGCGCGCCGTCTCACGCAGTTCCGTCGCCTGGTCCGAGTCGTAGGCCGCGAGGTCGGGGAAACGCCGCGCCTGGTCGGCGATATCACCCAGCTCTTCCAGCGACTGATCTACCAGCTTCAGCCGGACGTTGGCCAATTCGGCGTTGGTTATGAACTGCTCGCGCTGATCGACCGACGCGTTGAAGTTCACCATGCGTACGGAGTCCGGATAGTCGGTGAAGGTCGGGCCCTTCTTGCCGGTGGCGATCTGGTACTCCAGCGTCTGCATGTCGCTTTGCGTACGGTTGATGTAGGTCAGCATGCTGTCGAGGCGGAAGGCCGAGCCGACGGTAAGCATGGCGAAATCTCCTCAGGCGGACGCTCAGCGTCCCATGCTCTCGAGAATCTCGAACATCTGGTTCACGGTATCGATGACGCGTGCCGCTGCCGAATAGGCGTTCTGCAGCTTCATCATGTTCGTCAGCTCTTCGTCGATGTTGACGCCGCTGGTCTCCGAGATGCGCTGGTTCAGCTGGTTCACGAACAGCTGCTGCACTTCCATGTCGGTGGTTGCGATCTCCGACATGTCGGTGATGTTTCCGACGAGCTGGGCCGTGTAGTTGTGGAACGTGGCGTTCAGCGCCGGCAGGCCGCCCGATTGCGGGAAGCCGTTGGTGGCCTGGAAGGCAGCCGCCATGTCCGCCGCGATCGATCCGTCGTTGGACCCCAGCCAATAGGCGCCGTTCTCATCCAGCACGGGTCGGCCGTGGGCGATCCGACCCGGATCCGATTTGATCGTGTCGGCGACGTCCATGTTGGATGCAGCACCGGGCTCGGATACGTGGAAGGCGAAAGCCTCAGGACTGGCGCCGGTGCCGATCTGGACCTTCATGATGTCTGATGGGCCGACGCGGATGGTGTACTGGTCACCGTCCTGCACCACGCTGGCCTGCACGCCGGTAATGCCGTTCAGCGCCGTCGCTATGTCGTCCAGGGTGGAGGAGGCGCCGAGCGCCGCCGTTCCGACGAAGCCGTCCTCGGTCAGTACATTGATGGTGTAGCCGGTCGTGTTGATGGTGGCGTCCCGGTCGTACGTCGCCGACGCGAATTTCGGGCCGGAGTTCTCCGCCTGCACGAAATCGTTGA
This sequence comes from Anaerolineae bacterium, assembly GCA_028285185.1. Lineage (GTDB taxonomy): Bacteria > Pseudomonadota > Alphaproteobacteria > DSM-16000 > Inquilinaceae > JACKIG01. Next base: position 7,821 of record JANQQD010000149.1, read on the forward strand.
AGCCGAACAGATTGGAGAAGCCGTCGACCGTGGTCGTCAGCGCGGCAGGCCCGCCGGCCGTGCCCATCGTGATCTGGGCGTCCGGGCCGGCGCCGGCCGGGGTCGTGTCGATCAGGGCCAGGCCATAACCGGCCGAGGACAGGGCGCCGGACAGCGTAAAGCTGAGATTGCCGCTGGCATCCACCGAGACGGTGAAGTCGCCGCTTCCAGGGTTCCCAATCTCGTCGAGAGCGAAGCTTGGCCAGGTGCCGCCGCCATTGCCGACCAGCGTGCTCAGGTCGACGGTGCTGTGCTCTTGCCCGTCGGCGTCCAGCACGACGATCGTCGTGTCGTGGCCGGTGGCATAGGTGAACTGCATGGAATTGGCGTTGGCCGCGAGCGAGGTGAACCCGTTGGACGCCGTCAGCGTGCTCGGCGGCGGCATCGCCGTGCCGCGATTGTGCGCCTGATTGAGCTCGTTGCGCAGCGACACGGCCAGATTGTCCAATTGTGTCTGGACATGCGGCAGCGTCTGGTCGCGCATCTTCAAGAGTTCGCCGATGCGCCCACCGTCGATATGCGTGCTGATGTCGGCGCCTGGCGTGTCGACGAAGCTGATGTCATCGAACTGCTGCGGATACTCCGTCTGCGCGTTCGGCTGCGACAGCGCCTGATAGTCGTCCAACAGACGGGCCTTGCCATCCACCAAGGTGATGCCGGATGGCAGGAACACCGTCACCTGGTCGTTCGCCTTCTCGACGACCCGGATCGGCACCAGATCGGCGATCTGGGCCAGAGCGACGTCCCGCGCGTCCTTCAGATCACCGATCGGATGGTTGACGCTCATATGGTGACCGATCTGCCCGTTCAGGTCGGCGACATCGGAAATGGCCTTGTTCAGCGTGTCGATCGCGTCAGCGATGTCGGCTTCGACCGACCCGCGCAGATCCTGAATGCCGGTGCTGAGGTCACGGATCGTCGACGACAGCTCTTGGGTGCGGTCGCTGGCCAGAACCAGGTTGTGCAGTTCGCCCGGGCTCGTCGACAGTGTCTCCAGGGCCGAGGACAGGTCCGACAGCTGGGAAGCGACGCGTCCGCCGTCCGAAGGGTCGCCCAGCAGGCTGCCCAGCCGGTTCAGGTAGTCGTCGGAGACCCTCAGGGTGGAGAACTTGGTGGTCTCGCGTAAGGATTCGCGGATCAGCGTATCGTTGGTGCTGCGATCGACAGACGTGACGCGCACACCGCCCAATGTGTTGGCGGATTGCTGCACCACTTTCTTGGAGTAGCCCGGCGTGTTCGCGTTGCCCACGTTCTGGGCCGACCACTCCATGCCGATTTGCGCGGCATGCAGGCCACTGATCGCGCTCTTCAACGCCCCGGTCAAACTCATCGAACCGTCCCCTCCACCGCGCTGCCGACGCCCGCTCCCGGCCCGCTAAGGGGCCGGGACGGTCGGATGCGGCCGATTACCGCTTGAGGTTGATGACCTCTTCCAACATCTGGTCGCTGGTCGTGATCACACGGCTGTTGGCGGAATAGGCCCGCTGCGCCTGGATCATCAGCGTGAACTCTTCGGCGATATCGACATTGGAGGCCTCCAGTGCCTCCGGCGCGAATTCGCCGGCCCGGCCGACGCCGGCATCGGAGATCACCGGATCACCGCTCTCCACCGTCGCCCGGTACGTGCCGCCGTCCATCAGCTGCAGGCCATCTGGGTTGGAGAAGGTGATCATCGGGATGCGGAAGATCTTCTCCGACACGCCGTTACCGTACTGGGCAAAAACATCCCCCTGGTCGTCGATGGTGATGGCCTCGAACTGGCCGTAGGGCAGGCCATCCTGGGTCAGGTTGGTGATCGCGAAATCGTCGGAAGACTGGGTGACGCCGATCGCCCGGTCGGCCTCGCCGATATTGATGACGATGTCGCTGGCAAATCCGGGGAAGGTGCCGCCGGCCAGTGTCAGGATCACCTCGTCGTTGACGACGCTGGCCACCAGGTCGCCCGCGCCCGCATAGCCGCCATTGGTGATGCCCGTGGTCTGGTCTGAGGCCAGGGTGCCCGCGGCGGTGCCGGTGGTGTTGAAGTTGACCTCAGTCCACGCATAGTACGTAGTGGGGACACCGGCGCCGTCATCGGCAGGCGTGCCGTCGGCGGCCACTTCGAAGACCTGCACCGTCCATTCGCGCGGATCGGCCGTATCAGGGCCTGTCGCATACCATTCCATGCGCATGGTGCGCGGACGGCCCAGGTCGTCGTAATAGACCTGCTCGGAGAACATCTGGCTGAGCGTCTGATTGGCGATCGGCGTCGTGGCGGCCGGTGTCGCCCGTGTAGCCCCACCGGCCTCCGACGCAGGCAGGTTGGCGCCGAGCACCACATTCGTGGTCGTGCGGACATTGCCCGTGAGGTTGCCGATATTGACCGTCGTCAGCTCCTTTGAGGGAAAGGTGACGCCGTCGGCGTTGTAGCGCCAGCCCTGCAGGAAGAAGCCTGAGGAGTTGACGAGGTTGCCGGTCGCGTCGGGCTCGAAATCGCCTTTGCGGGTGTAGGAGATCTGGCGGTCGATGCCCGGCGTCTGGTTGTCGTCGGAGAAGTTCTTGACCGCGAAGAAGCCGTTGCCGTTGATCGCCAGATGGGACGTGCGCGACGACGCTTCGATGGAGCCTTGCAGGCTGACGTTGAAGTGCGGATGGGCAGTCACACCGCCGGGTTCGTGCGACTGCTGGCTGGACTGGGTTACCAGGGCCGAAAACCGTGTCCCGACCTTCTTGTAGCCGATGGTGCTGGTGTTGGCGATGTTGTCTGAGATGTGGCCGATCCGCGCCGTCTGCGCGTTGAGGCCGGAGATGGCCGTCGTCATGGCGCCGTAAATGGACATTTCACACTACCTCGTATTGCTGGCTGTTTCGGTTGGCTGTCGTGTCGCCTCGCATGACGTTCTGTCGGCCGATCAGGCGTTGGGATCGGCGGCCTGCGGCGGCATGTGCACCGCAAGCACGCTGTCCATGGAGACGTAGAGGTCGCCCACCTTGAGCAGCGCGTCGCTTCCGTCGGTCTCCACGCCGTCCACAAGGCCGCGGACATAGGGCACTGCGGTCACCGCATTGCCGTCCACGTTGGTCGCTTCCACCTGTAGGAAGTACTGGCCCGGATCCACCGGGTTGCCGTCGTTGTCCAGACCGTCCCAGGTCACCTGGTGGTAGCCGGGCGAGGTCTCGCCGGTGGCGCTCCACACAGTGTTTCCGCCGACATCGACGATCGAGACGTTGGTCAAGATGGCGTTGGAATCGAGCGTGTAGGCCATTTTTGTCGGCTGGCCGTCATAGCTGAAGCCGCTGCCCTGGACCTCGACCACCATGCCGATATAGCCGAGAGCCGTCTGCATGGGCGATGTGGTCTGTGCGCCGATCAGTTCGTCCAGCTTCTGGTTCTGGGCGATCAGCTGTTCGACCGTGCTGAACCCCACCAGCTGGTTCGTGAATTCCGCCGTTTCCAGCGGGTCCAGCGGGTCCTGATGCTGCAGCTGTGTGGTCAGCATCAGCAGGAACTGGTCGAGCGTCTCGTCGATGCTCTCTTTGGACTGGACCTGATCGCCCGTCAGGGC
>JANQQD010000158.1 GCA_028285185.1 Anaerolineae bacterium
GCGCTTGAGGCCTCGGCGGCAGAACTGGCGGCGAAACGCGACCTGGCACCGGAGGACATTGCCCGGCTGGACGACGCCGTTGCCGATATGGAGCGGGCGCTTGGCGACGACGACCTGTCGGCCTGGGCAGAGGCGGATGACCGCTTCCATGCCGCGCTGGTGGAGCTTTCCGGGAACGCCCGCCTGGCCGCGCTGGCCCTGACCTTCCGCGACCAGTCGCACCGGGCCCGCCTGGCAACCCTGACCCTGCGGCCGAAGCCGGTCCAGTCCACCGCCGACCATCGCCAGCTGGCCGACGCCATCCGCGCCGGCGACCCCCATGCGGCACGCGAGATGCACCGCCTGCACCGGGCGCGCGCGACCGACATGCTGTACGATCTGATGATGCGGATCGGCCTGAGCGGCCTCTGACCGCGCAGCACGCAAAACGCGCAATAGGTCTTGCATTCGCCGCCGCAGCACCCATAGTCCCCGGTCTTGCGACGTGGGTCTTGGCGGCTGATCCGCCGGCCACGCATGTCTTCGGAAGGTTGCAACCATGGGGTATCGCGTTGCTGTCGTCGGCGGCACGGGCAATGTCGGCCGCGAGATGCTGCAGATTCTCGCCGAACGGCAATTCCCGGTGGACGAGGTGGTCCCGCTGGCCTCGGCCCGGTCGGTCGGTCGCGAGGTGTCGTTCGGGGAAGACGACATCCTGAAGGTCAAAGACCTGAATACCTTCGATTTCGACGACACCGACATCGTGCTGTCCTCCCCCGGCGCCAAGGTGTCCGCCGTGCACAGCCCCCGCGCCGCCAAAGCCGGCGCCGTGGTGATCGACAACACCTCGTACTTCCGCATGGACCCGGACGTGCCTCTGATCGTGCCTGAGGTGAATGCCGATGCTCTCGCTGGCTATGACCGCAAGAACATCGTCGCCAATCCCAACTGTTCGACCATGCAGATGGTGGTGGCGCTGAAGCCGATCCACGACGTGGCCGGCATCCGTCGCGTGGTGGTGTCCACCTACCAATCCGTCTCTGGCGCCGGGCGCGAGGCGATGGACGAGCTGTTTTCCCAGACGCGGTCGGTCTATGTGAACGACCCGATCGAGCGGCACCAGTTCACCAAGCAGATCGCCTTCAACGTGATCCCGCATATCGACGTCTTCATGGACGGCGGCGACACGAAGGAGGAGTGGAAGATGGTGGTGGAAACCAAGAAGATCCTGGACCCGACCATCAAGGTCACGGCCACTTGCGTGCGTGTGCCGGTGTTCATCGGCCATGCCGAAGCGGTGAACCTGGAGTTGGAGCAGCCCTTGAGCGCAGACGAGGCGCGGGCCGCGCTGCAGGAGGCGCCGGGCGTGATCGTGGTCGACCACCGCGCCGACGAAGGCTATGTGACGCCGGTGGAGAGTGCCGGCGAGGATGCCGTCTATGTCAGCCGCATCCGCGAAGACCCGACCATCGACAACGGCCTGAACCTGTGGATCGTGTCGGACAACCTGCGCAAAGGGGCGGCGCTGAACGCCGTACAGATCGCCGAAGTCCTCGCCCGCGACTATCTCTAGAGCCTGCCGATCACCTGGGCCCTTGCGCCGCGGGCCCGAGACGGCAAAATCGGACAGTCGCTTAACAAGGCCGAGACCAACGGCGCCGCAGAACCGGGAGAGCCACCGATGACCGCCCCGACGATCGACCCCCGCATCCGCATCACCGAGGCGCCCGACCCCGACAACGCGGCCGGAGGTATGGTGCGCACGGCGGAGATGACTGTGGAAGTGCGCTCCGGCGCCACTGTGCTGCACCACGAGATCACGGCACGCTGCGACAACATCATGACCGCCCAGGCGATCATGGCCGCCCATCTGACAGGGCTGGCGGTGGACCTGAACATGCTGGCCGGCGCCGTCGACACGGCCAGCAAGACAGTGCTGGAAGGCGGGCTGGAAGGGTTCGTGGGCACCGTGCAGTTGCCGTTCCTGGACCAGACCACAGGCCAGACCGTGCCGTTCGAGGTGGTGGTGCCGGGCGCCGTCTCCATCGACGATTCGAAAGAAAAGGCCGGCGACATTCTGCGTGCCTTCGCCGCCCTGGTCCAGCGCGACCAGGACACACTGGTGATCCGCGCCCAGAGCCGCCCCAACCAGATGGCCGCTCTACAGGCCCTGGCCCCCACCCATGCCTACGTCAAACAGGGCTGCGAGTACTGCGACGTGCTGTGAGCGGCTGGCGGATCCGCCCCATGTGACGGAGGAGACGCCCCATGCCCTCGGTCACCGTTGAACTTCGGAACGTCGAAGGCACGGCCGCAGCCATGGGCTGGGCAGGCGCCCACACGATCGTGGTCGACCGCCCCGAGGGCAAGGCCGGCGGCCAGGGCCTGGGCTTCAACGGCGCCCAGCTTCTGGCCCTCGCCATCGGCGGCTGCTTCTGCAACGACCTGCGCTATACGGCCGCCGAGTTGGGTGTGGAACTGGGCCGCATCGCCGTGAGCGTGACGGTAGAGATGGCAGGCGACCCGTTGCTGACGACGGCGGCCACGATGGACGTCGTCTGTGAGACCTTGGATGGCTCAGATGCCGGACTCGTACTTGAGCGGGCGAAGGCGACCTGCATGGTCAGCAACTCTCTTGACCGGGGCTTTCCGGTGACGGTGCGGCCGGCGACCTAGGGGTGCGCCGAGCAAGGCGGACAAAGGTCCGGAGATCCCCGACGGCTTCCAGCCCGGCGCCCGCATTGGTCTGAAGCCGTCGGAGCGACATTCTGCCACGGATGGTGGTACAGCCGGTTCGCCGGTGCCGTAGCGGTTGCCGCATACGCCTCTGGCGGCCAGTTTTTCCCAACGATACCATCGTGTTGATCTTACGCCCGTCAGGTCACGTGTCGCGCGCCGCTGTTGTCAACGGCAGGCAGCCTGAATCCGCTGCAACCCTGTGACGTTTCGATTTCATGACAACTCCATTGCAAAAGTGTTTACCCAGGGGCGCAATGGGTCTATGGGCGAAAGGATCGTTCACTGTCGCCCTGCCGAGAAGTGTCGCAGTAACCGCCGCCAAGACCACCCCAACAAGTGCCGGCATGACAGAAAGCGGATCAGGGCGCCTGTCTCACCCGGCTCATTCGGATAGACGGCCGGCCGGGAAAAGCGAAGAAGAGAGAGTTTGGATGTCCAAAATCAAAGTGGCGATCGCAGGCGTTGGGAACTGTGCATCTTCGTTGGTTCAGGGGCTTGAGTACTACCGAACCAACCGGAACTATGAAGCGGCGGGGCTGATGCACCCCGAGGTCGGCGGCTATGGCCCGACCGATATCGAGGTGGTGGCGGCGTTCGATATTGACCGCCGAAAGGTGGGCCTGTCGTTGGAGCAGGCGATCTTTGCAAAGCCCAACTGCACGACCGTGTTCCAGCAGGCGCTGCCGGTGTCGAATGTCCGGGTCTCCATGGCCCCGGTGCTGGACGGCATCGCCGACCACATGGCCGATTATGACGATGATCGGGCCTTCCGCGCCGCCGATGCCGAGCCGGTCGACGTCGCGCAGACGCTGAAAGACAGCGGCGCCGATGTGCTGTTGTGCTATCTGCCCGTCGGCTCGGAACAGTCTGTCCGCCACTATGCCGAGGCCTGTCTTGCGGCCAAGGTGGCCATGGTCAACTGCGTGCCGGTGTTCATCGCGTCCGATCCGGACTGGGCTGCCCGCTTCCGCGAAGCAGGCGTGCCGATCGTCGGCGACGACATCAAGAGCCAAGTGGGTGCTACCATCGTGCACCGCATGCTGAGCCGATTGTTCAACGACCGCGGCGTGGCGCTGGACCGGACCTATCAGCTCAACACCGGCGGCAATACCGATTTCCTGAACATGCTGCAGCGGGCGCGCCTGACGTCGAAGAAGAAGTCGAAGACGCAGTCGGTGCAATCCCAGCTCGACACCCCGCTGGGCAAGGACCAGATCCATATCGGCCCGTCAGACTATGTGCCCTGGCAAAACGACAACAAGGTCGCCTTCATCCGCATGGAAGGCCGCGGCTTCGGCGACGTACCGATGCATCTGGAAATGCGGCTGTCGGTGGAGGATTCGCCAAACAGCGCCGGCGTGGTGATCGATGCCCTGCGCTGTGCCAAGGTGGGGCTGGATCGGGGCATCGGCGGCCCGCTGGAAGCACCGTCGGCCTATTACATGAAGAGCCCGCCCGTGCAGGTGCGCGACCATGTGGCGCGAGAGGCGACGGACGGCTTCATCACCGGCAAGTCGCCGAACCTGGTGCATCCTCGCCAGCCCTTCACGCATCTCGCCGTGGAGCCACGGCGGCGTGTGAAGACGGCGCTGGTGCTGGCCGCCGGCCTGGGCTCGCGTCTGTTCCCGAATGCAAGCCTGCCCAAGCCGCTGGCGCCCGTTGGCGGCGCCACCATGGCGGAATGGGTGGTCCGAACGCTGAAGCAGAGCGTCGGCACGGAGCGCTTCGTGGTCTCACTGGGGCACGAGGCGGAAATGGTGCGGGCCCATTTCGAGTCCATCGCGCGGCGCACCTCCGTCAGTGTGGAATTCGTTCAGGCCGAAGACTGGCAGGCCGGCAACGGTGCCAGCGCGCTGGCGGCGGCAGAGGCGATCGGCGACGAGCCTTTCGTTCTGACCATGTGCGATCACCTGTACGATGCCTCGCTGCCGGCGCGGCTTGTTCAGGCGCGGCTGCCGGCCAGTGGCATGCGCCTGGCCGTGGACATGGCGAAGCAGGACATCTTCGATGTCGACGATGCCACCAAGGTGGCGATCGCTGGAGACGCCATCCGCAAGATCGGCAAGACGCTGGCGGAATGGGATGGCGCGGATACCGGCGTGATGTACTGCACGGCTGGCCTGTTCGATGGGCTGCGCCGCGCCCAGGCCAGCGGTGAACACGGGCTTTCCGACGGATTGCGCAGGCTTGCCGCAGACGGTCGGGCGAAGACCGCCGATGTCACCGGGTCGTGGTGGCTCGACGTCGACACGCCCGAAGCCATGCGGATCGCCGAGGCTTTCCTGGCAGAGGCGGCGCGCTCGGCCGGGTAGACGGCGCTTCAGAGAGGGGCGGGGTTAGGCCCGCCCCTCCCGACAGGCCACGAACAATACCAGCATCAGGAAAATCGGTGCGCCGATGCCGGCAAGCGCCAGGAACCAGCTCGCCTTGCCGAACAGCGACAGGGCGAACACCAGATAGATGAAGTCGCGCCGCGACAGGTCGTCCAGCATCTTCGTCAGCCGTGCGGAGCGCTGGGGCGATGCGGCGACGGAGGTGTAGAGCGGCCCCGTGGCTGCGTCGCCCGATGCCGTCTTGCGCAGCGTCAGCCAGTAGACGGCAAGCGCGGAGCCCGCCGCCCCCAGCACAGCACTGATCCCAAGATAGAGCGGCCAAAGGCTGCCGCTGGCGGCATACCAGCCCCAGCCCATGCAGCCGAACACAGCGACATGGACAAGATTGTCGCCGACGAAGTCCAAGAGCCCGCCCAGGCGGCTCTCGCGATAGGTCAGGCGCGCGAGTTCGCCATCGCAGCCATCGAGCACGGAATGGGCGACGAACAGCAGTCCGCCGATCGCCTGCAGCCAGGGCGTTTCGAACAGGAAGAACGGCGCGGCAACCAAGCCGATCAGCATGCTGACGAAGGTCATCTGGTTGGGCGTGATGCCCCAACCGACGATGCGGCGGGAAACGGCGATGGAGATCGGCCGCGCGAAATGCCGCGACATGAACCCGTCGGTCGCCTTGACGAGCGCCTTCAAGAGGCGGTCTCGCGCCGCCTCCAGAGTGGCCTCGTCGACGATGTGGAAGACGGCAGGCGTCTCACCCCGCGCTAGAGCCCTCAGCGGCGCGACCTCTCCCAACGCGTCAGCAGTGATCACGGCGCTGCCGGCTGACGCGTGCGCATCATCTGCGATCACGTTCACGCCCGGCACCCCTCGAGTGAGGCGTGACAGGCGCGCGGCTTCGCCTGCGTCGGCGGCAAGGATCTCGATGGTGCCGAACCCTGCGCGCCGAGCTGCCAATACCAGGCGGCGAAGCAGACTCAGACCCAAGAGCGGGGTCGCGGGGTCGATTGAGGACGATCTGGCTTCGATCCGCAGATGATCGGCGGGTGGGGATCGCGTCGCGGAAACGGTGTCCGGCGGCGTCGCCTCCGGCGCCGCCAAGGGTTCGTGCATTTAACTCGTTCTCCAAGAGGCTCCCGATCATCGGCCCCTACGCGACCGGCAGACCTCGGCAGATGGATCGACCGTCAGAACCGTAGCGGCTCGCAGCACAGATTGCGCCGTCGAAAGCGCACGCGCCCCGACAACGTTGTGCCCGACAGCATTCTATAGGTGCTTCAACGGCCCACGCAGCTACATCGGGTCCGAACCCGGCACGCCGCACACCATCACCCTGCTCTCTGTCCCAAGCGTCAGCCGCCGTGTATTCGCTCGAGCCCGCAGCTCACTTATAGAGCCTGGAGTCGCGACCCGAATAGTCCGGACAGTTGACCTGGCTGCCGACGACGGCACCCGTTGCGCCACCGAGCAAACCGCCCGCAATCGCACCGGTCGAACCGCCGGCCAACAGGCCGATGGCCGCACCGCCCGCGGCGCCGACGCCAGCGCCGGCCAGGGAGTTCTGCGTCGTACATCCGCGCGAGCTGGCCGGCCCCGAGCCGGCACAGGCGCTCAAGAGCGCGGCCGTCGCCACTGCTACGGTAAGTGTCTTTGCGAACCCTGTCATGCCCACCTCCTTCGCGTGTCGCAGCGCTGAATATCGCGCCGGCGATCGCATCTCCATTCAAATATACTATGGTATGATCAAGCCAGCTGTGCCGGCGTTCACTAACAACATGCACAGAATGAGGTTGCGAATGCCTCAGTTAGCAAATTAATCAAGTACCTCGATTCGGCCAATCCGCCAGTATGCCGCAGCGTCTACTCACAGATTTGCACTGGGTCAGCAGAAGTTTCAACGATTCCATTACACCTTGCCCCAAGAGGCCCGCTTCGGACTCTCATTCAAAAAGGGCTAGGTCGGGCATGGGAGGGCTCTTGCCCACTTCCCTCGCCGCCGACCGAACTGGACCACTCCCGACGCCTGGCAGATGACCCGTGTCATTGTCAGTGACGGTGCCGCCCCTGTAGGGTCGGCTGAAACCGTGATCGGACCCGCAGTTGGAGGACATGCCATGGCTACGGCCGCGCGCCCGCGCCGCAGCGTGCTGTATATGCCCGGGTCGAATGCCCGGGCGCTG
>JANQQD010000170.1 GCA_028285185.1 Anaerolineae bacterium
GTGGACGGGCTCGATCCTCTGGCATCTGAAGGACGGCCCCGTGCGGTTCAACGACATCGCCCGCATGATCGCCGGGGCCAGCAAGAAGATGATCACCGAGCGGCTGCGTCAGTTGGAAGACCAAGGGCTGGTCGACCGCCGGGTGCTCGACACCTCCCCGGTGGCCGTGGAATACGCGATCACCCCGCTCGGTCGGACGGCGCTCGACTGCCTCGACGAACTGCGGCGCTGGACCGAGAGCCTGCCGGCGTCAGTGCATAGCGGTGCTGCGGGGGCTGTGGGAGCGGCTTCGGACCACGATCGGGCTGAGGCAGCAGAGCAAGATTGACCATAAGAGCTATTAGAGCCACAGTGGCTATATGAAAGAGATCGCCGCCAGAGACGCTAAGAACCATTTCGGCCAACTGCTCGACTCGGCGCAGAGGGCGCCCGTGCGCGTCACGAAGAACGGGCGCGCTGTCGGCATCATGATGTCGGTGGAGCAGTATGACCGCCTGCGCGGTGCGGCATGGCAAAGACTTGCCGAAACGATGGACCGTCTGGGCGCGAATGCAGAAGGTGCTGGGCTAACCGAGGAAACCCTCGACGCGCTGCTGGCGGATGAGAGCTGAGCGCGTCGTCGTCGACACAAATGTATTGATCAGTGCCGCCTTGTTGCCGGGCAGTATCCCGAGGGCGGTTATCGATGCGATCGCGAAGGCCGGCGGCTCTCTCATATTCTCCGACCAGACTTTCGATGAACTGCGAACACGTTTGGAGCGACCGAAGTTCGATCGATACATCGCTAGAACCGACCAAGCCGTCTTCATGGCGCAGATCGAAGCCGTGTCTGTGTGGGTCGCAATCGTCGGGGCAAAGCTGGGATGCCCTGATCCGGACGACGACAAGGTGCTTGAAACGGCGCTTATGGGCGCATCCGACTCTATCGTCACTGGCGATCGGGATCTGTTGGCGATGTCCCCGTTTCGCTCGATCCCGATAATCGAACCGGCTGAGTTTCTAATTCGGACTGGGGCACACTGATCCCAGCGTCGTCCTCGCCACATAGGCCATCATCGACCCATCCCATTGATCCACTCGGACCACGTGTCGATGGACTCCGCGAACGCGCTATCTGTGAGGTCTTCCAGATAGGATCGGCCATGATCCGAAAGTGCCACGATCTGATAGGCGACGCCGACGCGGGTGCGCGCAGCGCCCTCCGGCTGGCAGCGCACGTCGACGAAGGCGACTAGCGATCCGGGCGTTACCCTCAGGTAGCGGGCATGGAACTGTTCCGGCTGCCATGACAAGCAGGTCCAAACCGACGTCTCGCCGTCCTTCTCGGTCGTGAAGACCATTTCCTGACAGGTTTCGCCAGTCTCAGGCCAGAGATAGGTGGGCGCCCACCCTGGCACCCAGTCCTCTTCTCCCTTGGGCGTGAACAGCGGAAAAGCCTGAGCCGCGGCCCGGTCCACGATGATCTCGTGATAACAGTCTCGTTGCATCGATCAGCCCATCTCAGGCTAAGGATAGTGAATGATAGACGCTGTCCTGACTTCTCATGCGCAGACGCAAGACCGCACCCCATCAATCGAATTCACTGTATGATCGGCAAGCTCATGAGCGTATCGCGGCTGCTGAAATCTTGCATATCCTTGAAGAACACGGACCGTGTTCCAGCCTGCCTGCTTGGCAGGACTAATGTCATTGTCAATTCTGTCGCCCACCATCACCGCATTGCTTGGTGCGCAACGCGCCCGGGCGAGTGCAAGGTCGAAGATCGCCGGGTCAGGTTTCGACAATCCCTCTTCCGTCGACGAAAGGCAGACCGAGACATGTTTTGCCAGTCCGTAAGATGTAAGTCGCTCTAAAGTTCCCCTGGATTGATTTGCAATCACACCAATTTTGAATCTTAGAGAGAGATGATTCAGAAGTTCATGAGTTCTCGGATACGGATGCTCATATTTCTTATCGTACCGGATTTCATTCAGAAGTTCTTCACACTCTGCTCCTCGCCCTATCAGCATTTCCAGCGCGCGCCTGATGAGTCGCGGAGCAAATTCCATAGCCGCCCTCATCATTGCTTGATCAACATCTTGTCTCGAAATGGATATACCCTTCGTAGCCAGAGCATTGCTGAGTTGCATGTTCCTCCGTTCATGAGCTTCGCTTTCGTCGACTAGCGTATTGCCGACGTCGAAGAAGATCCAATGCGGGGATGCAGCAATGCCGTCAGCCTTCATGGGTCGGCTTCCCGCCCACACGCGTCCACGTTCGACGCCGGGTATCTGCCGGCCGCCTCATCGTCACCGCGAAGAGGATACATCAGAGCCTTCGCGCAGCGACTTGGCATTCGATGATGTCCCACAGGCAGCGATGGACACGACGGGATCATAGGTCGCCGCAGTCGGCCTCTCTCCCACCGAAGACTCTGCCAGCCCAAGCCTTCAGGTCTGCCAGCACCACACCCGGTTCACCCGCCAGGCGCAGGGTCTTCCGCCGGTCCGTCGTCCCCGCAACGATCGTCAGAGACCGCTTCGGAACCCGCCATTCCTTTGCCAAGAGCGCCACCAGCGCGGCGTTGGCCTTGCCGCCCTCGGGCACGCTGGTCACGCTGGCCTTCAGGACGGGCGCCCCGTCGGCTTCTGCCGCGATGCCGGTCACGGCGGAGCGCGACGCCTTAGGTGTCAGCCGGATCGAGACGGCGACACCGTCTTCCAGCACGCGAAACGGCAGAGCGTCAGAGGGACGCATTCATGCCGTGCAGATAGACACGCAGTTCGAACAACACCAGCTGAGCGAAGTAGACGATCAGGATCAGGACCACCGGCGAGATGTCGATGCCCCCGAGATTGGGCAGAAAGCGTCGGATCGGCTTCAAGGCCGGTTCGGTCAGCCGGTGCAGCATGGTGCCGATGGTGTAGACGAACTGGTTGCGTGTATTGACCACATTGAAGGCAACAAGCCAGCTCAGGATCGCCGAGGCGATCACCACCCAGACATAGATTCTCAGGGCCATGATGAGGACTTGAATCAAAGGATCGAGGATGATCATAGCTCCGTCCGGGGATTAGCGGGTCTGGGCGATGCCAAGATAGATAGACCGCAAGTCCGCGGCACGCTAGTCAACGTTGTTATCGGGGGCTTTGCCCCGAAGTCCGGTCGGTTCGACGAAGGGAGACGTTGGTGAAGGACGTCGTGATTCTGGGCTATGCCCGCTCGCCCCACCATTTCGCCGGTAAAGGCGCACTTGCCAAGACCAGGCCGGACGAGCTGGTGGCCCAGGTCGTGGCGGCGCTGTTGCGTCAGGTAGAGGTGGATGCCGCCGATATCGAAGACCTGATTCTCGGCTGCGCCTTCCCGGAGGGCGAGCAGGGACTGAACATGGCCCGGCTTGTCGTCTTCCTGTCTGGCCTGCCGCAAAGCGTGGGCGGCGTGACGATCAACCGGTTCTGCGGCTCGTCCATGCAGGCGGTCCACGATGCCGCCGGCGCGATCCGGATGGGCAGCGGCGAGCTTTTCCTCTGCGCCGGTGTGGAGGGGATGAGCCGGGTACCCATCATGGGCTTCAACCCGATGCCGCATCCGGGCCTGGCGAAGGACCAGCCGCAGGTCTTCAGCTCCATGGGCCAGACGGCGGAGAACCTCGCCCGCAAGTACCAGATCGCCCGTGCCGAGCAGCAGGACCTGGCGATCCTTTCCCACCAGCGGGCCGCGGCGGCCTGGGCCGACGGACAGTTCGCCGGAGAGGTCGTCACGATCGACACACCCGGCGGACCGGTCGACCGTGACGGCACCATCCGGCCTGACACCGGCCAGGAGGGCCTCTCCACCCTGGCGCCGGCCTTCGACGCCGACGGCACGGTGACCGCCGGCACGTCGTCACCGCTGACTGACGGCGCCTCGGCCGTGCTGGTGGCGTCCGGCGACTATGCCAAGGCGCACGGCCTGCCGGTGCTGGCGCGGCTCAGGTCCACAGCGCTGTCGGGCTGCGCGCCGGAGATCATGGGCATCGGACCCGTCGAGGCTGCCACCAAGGCGCTGACGCGGGCAGGCTTGAGCCTGCAGGACATGGACCTGATCGAGCTGAATGAGGCTTTCGCGGCCCAGGCGCTGGCAGTGACGCGCGAACTGCATCTCGACTGGGACAAGACCAATCTCCACGGCGGCGCCATCGCGCTGGGCCACCCGCTGGGCGCCTCGGGCGCGCGGATCACCGGGAAGGCGGCACAGCTCTTGAAAAGGCAGGGCGGGCAGTTCGCCCTCGCCACCATGTGCATCGGCGGCGGACAGGGTATCGCCACAGTGCTTGAGGCTGCCTGACATGGTCGGCGATGCCCTGCCGGAGATCCGCCGCGCGACCGTAATCGGCGCCGGCACCATGGGGGCGGCGATCGCGGCCCATATCGCCAATGCCGGCGTGCCGGTCGATCTGCTGGACATCGTGCCAGAAGGCGCGGCGGACCGGGACGTGCTGGCCAAGGGCGCTATCGCCAGGCTCTTGAAGGCCGACCCCGCACCGTTCATGACGCGCCGTGCGGCGAAGCTGGTGCAGCCCGGCAATACGCAAGACCATCTCGGCCGCATTGCTGGAAGCGACTGGGTGGTCGAGGCCATCGTGGAAAAGCAGGCGATCAAGGCCCGTCTCTACGATGCCGTTGAGCCGCATCTTCGGCCCGACGCGCTGCTCACCTCAAACACCTCGACACTGCCCTTGTCGCTGCTGACCGAGGGGCGGTCAGACGCCTTCCGCCGGCGGTTCGCCATCACCCATTTCTTCAACCCGCCCCGCTATATGCGGCTCTTGGAGATCGTGGCCGCCGACCAGACGGACACCCGGCTGATCGACGCCTTGACCCGGTTCTGCGATGTCCGGCTGGGCAAGACCGTCGTCCGTGCCAAGGACACGCCTGGGTTCATCGCCAACCGGCTGGGCGTCTTCTGGATGCAGAGCGCGATCAACGAAGCCTTCGATCTTAGTATCGGGATCGAAGAGGCCGACGCGGTCGTGGGCCCGCCCATGGGCATTCCGAAGACCGGCGTGTTCGGGCTGTTGGACCTGGTCGGCCTGGACCTCATGCCGCCGATCGCGGAGAGCCTGCGGACAGCCCTGCCTACTGGCGACGCCTATTGCGCAATCGCGCGCAGCCACCCGCTGATCGACCGGCTGATTGCCGACGGCTATACCGGCCGCAAGGGCAAGGGCGGGTTCTATCGGCTGTCACGGACGGCCGAAGGCCGGGTGAAAGAGGCGATCGATCTCACGACAGGCGAGTTTGCGCCTGCCGGAAAACCACGGCTGGACAGTGTTGCCGCGTCGAAATCGGACGGCCTGCGGGCCCTGGTCACCTTCGACGATGCGACAGGCCGGTATGCCTGGCGGGTGCTGTCCGCCACGCTGGCCTATGCGGCGGAACTGGTGCCGGCGGTCGCGGACGATATCGTCGCCATAGATACGGCCATGCGCCTTGGCTACAACTGGAGCGAAGGACCATTCCAGCTGATCGACCGGCTGGGTGCCGGCTGGCTGGCCGAACAGCTCGCCGCTGAAGGCCGATCCGTGCCACATCTGCTGTCAGTCGCGGCAGAAGCCGGCGGGTTCTATCGCGAAGAGCGTGGCACTCGCACTTTCCTGCACACCGACGGATCGTATCGGCCGTTAGAACGCCCAGCGGGCGTGCTGCTGTTGGCCGACATCAAGCGTCGGTCAGAGCCGCTTTTGAAGAACGCGTCGGCAGCCTTGTGGGATGTCGGCGACGGCGTCACCTGTTTCGAGTTCACCTCGAAGATGAACACCATCGATGCCGATGTGCTCGGGCTGTTGGGGCAGGCGCTGGAGATGACCGCCAGGGACCATACGGCCATGGTGGTCTACAACGAAGGCGACAACTTCTCCGTCGGTGCCAATATCGGCCTCGGCCTGTTCCTGGCGAACATCGCCGCCTGGGGAGAGCTGGACGGCGCCATCCGCAATGGGCAGGCCGTCTTCAAGGCTCTGAAATACGCCCCGATCGCCGTGGTCGGCGCGCCGTCGGGCATGGCGCTGGGTGGCGGGCTGGAGCTGCTGCTGCACTGCGATGCCGTGCAGGCCCATGGCGAGACCTATGCCGGGCTGGTCGAAGCCGGCGTCGGCGTGATCCCTGCCTGGGGCGGCAGCAAGGAATACCTCCTGCGCCATTTGGCCAAGGCGAAGCGGCCCGGCGGGCCGATGCCGGCGATCAACCAGGCATTCCAGACCATCGCCATGGCGACGGTGGCGAAGTCGGGGGCCGAGGCGCAAGAGCATCTGTTCTTCCGGCCTGGCGACGGGATCACGATGAACCGCGACCGGCTGCTGGCGGATGCCAAAGCCAAGGCGCTGGCATTGGCGGCGAACTATCGCCCGCCGCCGGAACCGGAGGATGTCCACCTGCCAGGGCCGACCGCCGCGGCGGCCATGAAGCTCGCGATCGACGGCTTCCGCCTGTTGGGCAAAGCCACGCCCCATGACGCCGTCGTGGCGACGGAACTGGCCGGCGTGCTGGCCGGCGGCGCCACCGACTGGGTCGATACGGTTGCCGAAGACGACCTGCTGACGTTGGAACGCGAAGCCTTTGCCCGCCTGATCCGCACGCCCGAAACGCAGGCCCGCATGGAGCATATGCTGAGCACCGGCAAGCCACTGCGCAACTGACCAGACCGGCCCCCTGAGGAGAGCGACCGCCCCATGACGACCTACCGCGCGCCGTTGGACGACATCCGCTTCGTCTTGCGCGACGTTGTCGGCGCCGACCAACTGCCGAACTTGCCGGGGCTGGAAGAGGCGACGCCGGACGTGATCGATGCCGTGCTGGCTGAGGCCGCGCGCATGTCGGAGACTGTGCTGTTCCCGCTGAACCAGTCCGGCGATGCGGAAGGCTGCGTCTACGACAACGGTGTGGTCCGTACGCCGGCCGGATTTCCGGAGGCATACGCAAAGTACGCTGCCGGCGGCTGGACCTCCGTGACGGCCGAGCCCCGTTATGGCGGCCAGGGACTGCCCGGCCTGGTCAATTTCGTGATCGACGAGATCATGATCTCCGGCAACATGGCGTTCACCGCCGTTCCCGGCCTCAGTCACGGCGCCTACAACGCCATTCTCCAACACGCCGACGATGACCTGAAGGACCTCTATCTGCCGAAGCTGTCCGACGGGACATGGACCGGCACCATGTGCCTTACCGAGCCGCAATGCGGCAGCGATCTCGGCCTGATCCGCGCCAAGGCCGCGCCGGCGGACGATGGGACCTATCGCCTTTCCGGCACGAAGATCTTCATCACGGCCGGCGAGCACGATATGGCGGAGAACATCGTGCATCTGGTGCTGGCGCGGCTGCCCGACGCACCGGCCGGGACGCGGGGCATCAGCCTGTTCCTGGTGCCCAAGTTCCTGCCGGCGGAGGAGAACGGCGCTGTCCGGCCGGGACCGCGCAACGGCGTACTGTGCGCGGGCATCGAGCACAAGATGGGGCTGCACGCCTCCCCCACCTGCACGATGGCCTTCAATGACGCGACGGCCTGGCTGGTGGGCGCGCCGCACAAGGGCATGCGGGCCATGTTCACCATGATGAACGTCGCCCGCCTGGCCGTGGGCATGCAGGGATTGGGCGTCGCTGAAACTGCCTATCAGAACGCACTGGCCTATGCCCGCGAGCGCCCCCAGGGCCGACCGCTTACGGGTACCGGGGCCAACGGTAGCGCCGTTCCCATCATCGAGCATGCGGATGTCCGGCGCATGCTGATGACGATGAAGGCACAGGTCGAAGGCGGCCGGGCCCTGGCCTATTGGACGGCGCTTCACGTGGATGTGGCGATGCGCCACCCCGACCCGGCGCAGCGGCAGGCGGCTGACGATCTGGTGGCGCTGATGACGCCGGTGGTGAAGGCGCACCTGACCGATCTCGGGCAAGAGGTCGCCGACTTGGCGATCCAGGTGCATGGCGGCTATGGCTATATCCGCGACACCGGGATCGAGCAGTTGGTCCGCGACGTGCGCATCGCGCGGATCTATGAGGGCACCAACGGCATCCAGGCGTTGGATCTGGTCGGCCGCAAGCTTCCGGAAGGCACCGGCCGCCTGCTGCGGCAGGTCTTCCACCCGATCGATGCGTTCCTGAGCCAACATGCCGAAGATCCGGCCGCAGCGTCGCTGGTGACGCCGTTGGCCAAGGCATTCGGCCGGCTGCAGCGGGTGACCGTGGGCATGGCACAGGCGGCTCTGGCGGACCCGACGGAAGGGGCCGCTGCAGCGCATGACTATCTGAAGCTGCTGGGCCACGTGACGATTGGTTATCTTTGGGCGCGCATGGGCCTGATCGCCAAGGCGAAGGCCGGTGGCTCGGACGCCGAGGCGCGCTTTCACGACACCAAGCTGAAGACAGCAGAATTCTATCTGCAGCGGATCCTGCCCCATGCAAGCGCGCATGCCGCCGCCATTGCTGGCGGTGCCACTGCCGTGATGGCAGTCGAGCCAGAGGCCTTCTGATGCCGGAAGTCCCCATGACCCACCGGTTTGCTGGCGACACGCTGGTGGTGGCAAGCCACAACGCGGGCAAAATCCGGGAAATCCGCGATCTTCTGGCAGGGCGTATTGCCAACATACCGTCTGCCGGCGACTTCGATCTGATCGATCCGGAAGAAACCGGCGCCAGTTTTGCCGCGAATGCGGCGCTGAAAGCCCGCTTTGTCGCCGACGGTACCGGCCATCCTGCGCTATCGGACGACAGTGGCCTTGCGGTTCATGCCCTGGGCGGTGCCCCCGGCATCCACACCGCGCGCTGGGCCGAACGGCCGGATGGAAGCCGGGACTTTCACTGGGGCATGGAACGGCTGGAAGCCGCATTGAACGAAGGCGGCCATCGCGACCGGTCCGCACATTTCGTCTGCGCCCTGGCCCTGGCCTGGCCCGATGGCCGTGTCCATATCGTTGAGGGCGTCGTGCATGGCACGCTCACCTGGCCTCCGCGTGGCGTCAGGGGATTTGGTTTCGATCCCGTATTCATTCCGGTCGGCCATGCGATCACCTTCGGCGAAATGGATCCGGATGCGAAACATTCCATCAGCCATCGCGCCGAGGCGTTTCACCGGATCGTACATGATTGTTTCTGAACCGTGACGACAGTTGCCGAGTGGGGCTTTGCACTCTATGTCCACTGGCCCTTCTGCCTGTCGAAATGCCCCTATTGCGATTTCAACAGCCATGTCCGGGAGCGGATCGATCAGGATCGGTGGCGGATCGCACTGCTGACCGAGCTCGATCATTTCGCTCGCGAAACAGCTGGACGCCGACTCACCTCAATCTTCTTCGGCGGCGGCACGCCGTCGCTGATGGCGCCGGCGACGGTCGCCGCCGTCATCGATCGCGCGGCCGAGCGATGGCAGACCGATCCGGACATCGAGATCACGCTTGAAGCCAACCCGACATCGGTCGAGGCCGACCGGTTCGCGGACTACGGTGCCGCTGGCGTCAACCGGGTGTCGCTGGGCGTGCAGGCGCTGAACGACGACGCCTTGCGCACGCTTGGCCGCGGCCACGACAAGGCGGACGCCCTGCGCGCCTTGACGCTTGCGGCGAACATCTTCTCGCGCCGGTCGTTCGACCTGATCTACGCCCGGCCCGGCCAGTCGGTTTCGGATTGGCGGCAAGAGCTGAACGCAGCCCTTGCCCTGGCCGACGGCCACCTTTCGCTCTACCAG
Source organism: Anaerolineae bacterium (assembly GCA_028285185.1). GTDB lineage: Bacteria > Pseudomonadota > Alphaproteobacteria > DSM-16000 > Inquilinaceae > JACKIG01. The sequence continues at coordinate 9,697 of JANQQD010000170.1, forward strand.
CTCACCATCGAGCCCGGCACTGCCTTTCATCCGCTGGCGGCCCGCGGCGCACTGGTCCTGCCCGATGAGGATGCGCAAGCGGCCCTCTATGAAACGACCGCCGAGGTCACGGACGCAGCCGGCCTGCCCGCATACGAGATCTCAAACCACGCGCGGCCGGGCGAGGAATCGCGCCACAATCTGACGTATTGGCGCTATGGCGACTATGTCGGCGTCGGACCTGGCGCCCATGGTCGGCTGACCCTGGGGTCGCGCAAATGGGCCACGCGAACGCACCGCGCGCCGGAGATATGGCTGGAGCGGACAGAGCGGCTGGGCAACGGCGAGCACCCGCGCGAACCGATCGCCCTCGACCTTCAGTGGCGCGAGATGCTGTTGATGGGGCTGCGCCTGGCCGAAGGGGTCGACCTCGACCGCATGGCTGCGGCCGGCGATGGTACCCCGTCATCCGCCCTCGATCAGCGCAAGCTTGCCCCGTTGGTGGCTGGCGGGTTCCTGCAGGTCGACGGGCAGCGCCTGAGAGCCACCCCCGCCGGCCGTCTGCGGCTGAACGCCGTACTTGCCGCGCTGGTGGGATGATCCCTCACCGCCTTGCGCAGGCGTCGCGATCGTGCAATACGGACCTAGAGATTGCGTCGCGTCGCGGGAGCCATCGATGAACGAGAGCATCGAGGAATTGTACGGCAAGGCCCAGGAATTCCTGGACAAGCACAAGGACCAGGACCTGTACGATTACCTGCTCTCATTGGCCTCGAAGCTGGAACAGGCCGAAATGCTGAAGCACCACTTCGGCTATTTCGTCATGCACGCACAAGCCGTCGCACCGTACGACGCCCGTCCGCGTCACTTCCAAGAGGCGCTGGAACGCGCCAAGAAGGTGCTGCGCGACGTCGAATAGGCGTAGTTTGTTCCGCTTAATCGCGAATCCTGGATAGCGATCCCGGAGTACGCGCGGCTGCGACAGATTTGTGCGGCGCGGCGTGTCATCCAACCTTCCCTTCGGTGTCACACACCTGCAATCATCCGTCCTGTACAGCCAACGGCGTCGCCGAACGAATACAGGGAGATCGGGAATGAAATTGCGCACCGCATTGGCCGCAGCGCCGGCTATCGTGCTGGCCGCCGGAACGGCCCACGCTCAGGTCGAGGTCCAGTGGTGGCACGCCATGGGAGGCTCTCTGGGCGAAAAGGTCGACGAGATCGCCGCCAACTTCAACGCCTCCCAGGATGAGTACGTCCTGACGGCCGTCTACAAGGGTAACTACACAGAGACGATGACGGCCGCTATCGCTGCCTTCCGAGCGGGTGAGCAGCCGGCGATCGTGCAGGTGTTCGAAGTCGGCACCGCGACTATGATGGCGGCTGAAGGCGCCATCTATCCCGTCTATGAGCTGATGGCCGAGCATGGAGCCGACTTCGACCCGGCCGACTATCTCGCCGCAGTGACGGGCTATTACACGGATCCGGACGGCAATATGCTGTCGATGCCCTTCAACAGCTCGACACCCGTCCTCTACTACAACCAGGCGATCTTCGAGGCGGCTGGCGTCGAGGCAGCGCCGACGACATGGCCTGAACTGGAGGCGGCAGCGCGCCAGATTATCGACGGCGGCCATGCCTCTTGCGGCTTCACGACCGGTTGGCAGAGCTGGGTGCAGATCGAGAACTTCTCGGCCTGGCACAACGTACCGATCGGCACGTTGTCAAACGGCTTTGAAGGCCTGGGAACCGAGCTCGCGATCAACAGCCCGGCGCATGTGGCGCACATCCAGGCATTGGCCGACTGGCAGGCCGACGGCATCTTCAAATATGGCGGCCGCCGTAGCGACAGCGCCGGACTGTTCTATAGCGGCGAATGCGCCATGTACATGAACAGCTCCGCCGCATACGCCGGCGTCGTCGACAGCGTCGATTTCGACTTCGGCGTCGGCATGCTGCCGTATTGGCCGGATGTGGCCCAGGGTCCGGACGGCGGTCCGCAGAACTCGATCATCGGCGGGGCCACGCTGTGGGTGCTTCAGGGGCAGGATGCAGAGGTCTATGACGGCGTCGCAGCCTTCTTCAGCTATCTGTCATCGGCGGAAGTGCAGGCCGACTGGCACCAGTTCACCGGCTATCTGCCAATCACGACCGCCGCGGCGGAGCTGACGGAAGAGCAGGGCTTCTATGCCGAGAACCCCGGCACGGACACTTCGATCCGGCAGATCAACCTGCATGCGCCGACCGCGAACTCCAAGGGCCTGCGGTTCGGCAGCTTCGTGCAGATCCGCGACATCATCAACGAAGAGCTGGAAGCCATCTGGGCCGGCGACAAGACCGCCCAGGAAGGCCTGGATGCCGCGGTCGAGCGTGGTAACGATCTGCTGCGCCAATTCGAAGGCGACAACAGCTGACATGCGGCCTGCCTTCAGACGATAACGTCGGTAGGCTGATGGCAGGAACCACGGCGGGGGCCGCTCGGGACTAGTCCTGGGCGGCCCCACCGCTATTCTGCTTTGGTAGACACCCTTAACGATCCCAGCTCGATATCAGCATGCACAAGCGGGTCACCTTCAACAGCCGGACGTTGCCGTACCTGCTGGTCGCGCCGCAGATCCTGATCACCCTGCTGTTCTTCATCTGGCCTGCATTGCAGGCGGTCGGCCAGTCGTTTCACCGCGAAGACCCGTTCGGCCTGCGCACGGCCTTCGTCTGGTTCGACAACTACATCAGGCTGTTCGGCGATCCGTTCTACTATCACAGCATACAGATCACGCTGGTCTTCAGCCTGCTGGTGACGCTGCTGTCGATGGGCGTTGCTCTGTTTCTGGCGACCATGGCCGACCGGGTCATCCGCGGGGCGAGTGGCTACAAGACGTTGCTGATCGCACCCTATGCCATCGCACCGGTTATCGCCGGCGTGCTGTGGCTGTTCATGTTCCAGCCGACCATCGGCATCGTCGCCTACATGCTCGACCAGCTGGGCTATGACTGGAACTATCACGTACATGGCAACGAGGCGATGATGCTGGTGATCCTCGCCGCCGCGTGGAAGCAGATCAGCTATAATTTCCTGTTCTTCCTGGCCGGCCTGCAGGCGATACCGAAGAGCCTGATCGAGGCCGCGGCGATCGACGGCGCCAGTCCGACCCGCCGGTTCTGGACGATCATCTTCCCCTTGCTGTCGCCGACCACATTCTTTCTGCTGGTCGTCAACATCGTCTACGCGTTCTTCGACACATTCGGGATCATCGACGCCGTCACCAGCGGTGGTCCGGGCTCCCCCGGAGCCACCAACATCCTGGTCTACAAGGTCTATAGCGACGGCTTCGTCGGCCTCGACCTCGGCGGCTCGTCCGCCCAATCGGTGGTGCTGATGATCATCGTCATCGCCCTGACCGTGGTGCAGTTCCGCTACATCGAGCGCAGGGTGCATTACTGATGGTGGAGAACCGCCGCTGGCAGGCCCTGATCGGCCACGCCGTCCTGATCCTGGGCGTGGTGGTCGTCTTCTTCCCGATCTATGTCGCCTTCGTCGCGTCGTCCCACGACCTGCGGACGATTGCCCAGGCGCCGATGCCGATGCTTCCGGGCCCACATCTCTGGGACAACTATGCGAGGGCGATCACCAGCGGCACGGAAAGCGCCGGCAATGCGCCGGTCGGTACGATGCTCTGGAACAGCTTCGTCATGGCCATGGTGATCGCCGTGGCCAAGATCGCCATTTCGCTCTTGTCGGCATTCGCCATCGTCTATTTCCGGTTCCCGTTCCGGATGGGCTTCTTCTGGATGATCTTCATCACGCTGATGCTGCCTGTGGAGGTGCGCATCGTGCCGACCTATGAGGTGGCGGCCAACGCCCTGGCGCCGGTCCAGCATCTGCTCGACGCCGTCGGCATCACCGGCGCCGTCGCCTGGCTGTTCTCGATCGAGATTTCCCTGAAATGGAACATGCTGGACACGTTTGCCGGCCTGACAATTCCGCTGATCGCGTCTGCCACGGCGACGTTCCTGTTCCGCCAGGTGTTCATGACCGTGCCTGACGAACTGGCAGAGGCCGCCCGCATGGACGGCGCCGGGCCATTGCGGTTCTTCAAAGACATGCTGCTGCCGTTGTCGCGCACGAACATCGCAGCGCTGTTCGTCATCCTCTTCATCTATGGCTGGAACCAGTATCTCTGGCCGCTTCTGATCACCGACAACCTGCTGACGGTGCAGATCGGCCTGAACCGCATGCTGGCGGTGGGGGACGGCCAGGTGGATTGGCCGATCGCCATGGCCACGACCATCCTTGCGATGATCCCACCGGTGCTGGTGGTCGTGTTGATGCAACGATGGTTCGTGAAGGGCCTGATCGAGAGCGAGAAGTAGCAGCGATGGCGACAGTCGATATCCGCGGCGTCCGTAAGACCTATCCTGGCCTCGCCTTCGAGACCATCAAGGGCATCGATTGCGCCATCGCCGACGGCGAATTCCTGGTGATGCTAGGGCCGTCTGGATGCGGCAAGTCCACCCTGTTGCGCATGGTTGCGGGCCTGGAGCGGATTTCGTCGGGCGACATCGCCATCGACGGCCGCGTCGTGAACGAGCTGGAGCCGAAAGACCGGAACATCGCGATGGTGTTCCAGAACTATGCGCTCTATCCGCATATGAACGTCTACGGCAACATGAGCTACGGCCTGCGTATCCAGAAGCTGCCGAAAGCGGAGATCGACCGGCGGGTGCGCGAAGCCGCAGCGATCCTGGAGCTGTCTGACTTTCTGTTCCGCAAGCCAAGGGCGCTTTCGGGCGGCCAGCGGCAGCGCGTGGCCATGGGGCGCGCGATCGTGCGGGAACCGTCGGTGTTCCTGTTCGACGAACCGCTGTCCAATCTGGACGCCAAGCTGCGCACCCAGATGCGGGTGGAGATCAAGCGCCTGCAGCAGCGGCTAGGTACCACCAGCCTCTACGTCACCCACGACCAAGTCGAAGCCATGACGCTGGCCGACCGGCTTATGGTGATGAAGGACGGAATCGCCGAGCAGATCGGCACGCCGCTTGACGTCTATCGCAATCCGGCCAGCGTCTTCGTCGCCGGGTTCATCGGGTCGCCCGCCATGAACTTCCTGCCCGGCCGCGTGACAGCGGACGGCGGGGCCGTGGAGCTATCCGGCGGTGTGCGCCTGGCGACCCAACTCACCGGTGGAAACGCCGGTCAGGACGTGACCGTGGGCGTACGGCCGGAGCATTTGGCACCCGCTGCCAACGGCGCGGCCGCGCCCGCGGGGAACGAGGTCCAGGTTGCCGTAGACCTTATCGAAGCGCTGGGTGCCGACACGGTCGTGCACAGCCGTCTTGAGGGTACGGAGGATCGGTTGCTGGCCCGCCTGCCCGGTTCAGTCACCGTCACGCCGGGTACGGCGCTGACCCTGACGGTCGAGCCGGGCGCGCTGCAGCTCTTCGACAAGACGACGGGCCGCTCGCTGTCCGCGGATAGCTGAGCATATGAAAAGCGGCCCGCCGGCGCTGGCCGTGGGCCGCCATCAATACCCGAATACAGCTACCTACCCGCAGACCTGATACCGCGAACGGGTCTGCTCTACCGCCTGGCTCAAGAAGGTCTGCATCTCAGCCGCCGAGAACGACGAGGCGCTGTAGAACCGGTTCTGCAGCGCCTGGCAGTAACGGCCGCCGGACACCTGGTTCATCACCTGCGCTTCGTTGTTGGAGTACGAAGTCGCATAGGTGTCGAACAGACGGTTGGGATTGCCCGAACGATACCGGCTCAGGAACCGTGCCATTGTGTTCTGCGCATCGCGGATGGTTGATGCATGAGTCAGGATGAAATCCTGATAATGGCCGAACGTATTCCCGTCGTTATAGGGACCCGTGCAGGTTAGGCCCGCCAGCATCATCTGCGTCTTCAGCAGCATGAACTGATCGGCGCGAATCTCGTCTTCCGTCAGGCAGGCGCCTGGCGGATGCGGCAGCGTGGACGCAGGTATGTCGGGGAAAAGCGAATTGGAGGGCCGCGCGGCGACGGGGGCTGCGCTGCTGCCACCGCTGACCGAGCTGCCCGACACCACGCTTGAGCGCTGGGTCTGGCAGGCCGCGACCAGCAGCACCATGGCAAGGCCGATGCAAAGACTGCGGATCATGGAAGGTTGAGACTCCTCAACGGCTGGGGAATAGCGGCCCCTCTATAGCAAATCGGGCGATCGAGTACAGCCACCCCCGGACTGGCCCTAAGGCAAAGCCGGCATGCGTGCACCGCATTCTCTCGCGTTTCACAGTCTC
>JANQQD010000174.1 GCA_028285185.1 Anaerolineae bacterium
CGCCCAAGTGCGGCGGACACTGCCGTGGATCACGGCCGGATGCTCGGGGAACACGGCCGCACTGCGCGGCAGGAACGACAAAGGCGACAGCGGCACGTAGTTGGCTGGATTGCGGTCCAGGTCGGTCTCGTACGGGTTGCCGGTCATGGACGTCGACTCTCCCCTTGGCGTGCTGTGTGCATCTGATACGACCGGCTAACGCAAAGGGGCAGCAGCATCAACACCGGCCGTACCAACGAATGCAGAATTGACGGCCTTGCTCCGGCGACATAGGCCAGTCGTCTCCAGGCGGGATTTGTGGTACTGGCCAAATCCGGATGCCATACTAATCTATAAGATAGCTAACGAATGTTGAGGTCGGGCAACGCCGACGATTGGCGCAGACGCCAGCTTGAGCGGACAGGGTCCAGCGTTTGGGGAGATCGCCTTTGCAAGCAATATCCAGTACCGGCGGGCGATCCTCGCCATTGCATGACATGAGGAACGGCGAGGACGCAGCAGAGGCCGTTCTGGCACTGCACCGGTTGATGGAAGATGCCGCCGCATGGGTGCCGGAGAATATCAAACAGCGCCTGGCAGCCCTGCCCCAGCTTCCCGGAGCGACGGGCCGCTTTCCGTCGCTGCAGGACCTACGCCATCAGGTCACGTTTCTGGCCAGCGCGATCGAGACTGAGCACCCGGAATACTTCACCAACTATCTCAGCTGGTATGCCGAATATCTGAAGCAGCGCGGCCTGCCACTGCAAGTCTTGCGCGAGAGCCTCTCGCGGCTGGAGATGTTCTACCAGTCGCGACTTGATCCTGCGGCTCTGGCGCATGTGGTGCCGGTACTGCAGCACGGGCAAGAGATCATCCGCCAACTGCTCGAAGGCCCAGCGGAGCCGGTGGATGCGCCCCTACCGGCGGACCCTACGGACCTGGTCACCCTTGTGGAAACGCTGCTGGCCGGCGATGCGCCAGGGGCGCTCCGCATCGCTTCGCGGTGCGAGCCGGCGCAGGATGGATACGTCTCCGTCGCCACGCAGCTGTTCCAACCGGCGCTCTATCGGGTTGGTGACCTGTGGCAGAGGAACCGCATCACGGTGGCCGACGAACATGTGGCCACCGCAGCCAGCCAGACTGCCTTGGCCGAGATGTACGACCAATCGCGGCCAAAGCCGCAGAACGGCCGGCGCGCCGTAATCGCGTGCGTCGCCAGCAACCACCACGCCGTGGGCGCCCGCGTGGTCGCCGACGCCTACAGCCTGAACGGCTGGGACGTGGACTTCGCCGGCGGTGACGTTTCGCCCGCCCGCATGCTGGCACGGGTAGAGGATCACCGGCCTGATTTCGTCGGCCTATCTGCGTCGCTGCCCCACCACATTCCGGCCCTGCGGGCAACCATTATGGCCCTGCGCGGAGAGTATGGCGCCAAGTGTCCCGCAATCGTTGTCGGCGGGCTTGCCACGAACCAGATAAGCGGTATCTGGCGGTGGACCGGCGCCGACGACTGGTTTCAGGACGCCGAGGCCGCGATACGCGACGGATCGTGAGCATGCCCGCTGCAACGCAGAAGGCGGCCGCAGAGAGCAGCAGCGTCATACCGTGGTGGCTCGACGGCATGTCAGCCGTGGCCTGCGCCGTCATCCGGCGCGACGGCATGCTGCTTGAGGCCAATCGTGGTTTTCACACTGCAATTGCCGGCCCCCACGACGATCCCCAAGTCCGCGACGCCTTTCTGAGCCCCACCTTCGACCAGTTCGCGGGACGGAGCAGCCGGATGTCCGGCGGTGCTATCTTCACCGGCATCCTCAATCTCGGCAGCGCCGATGGGACGACCGTGTCGCTGCGCGGATCGGTCTATGATCTGGGCGACTGCCTTCTGGTTGTCGCAGAGCACGACGTTGCTGGCATCACGCGGGCCATCGATAGGCTGACGCTACTGAACGATCAGTTGGCGCAAACGCGGCGCGGATCGGTGGGGCGGCAGCTGGAGCGGAGCCATAGCAAGCTGACGCCGCGTGAGATGGATGTGCTGGAAAGGCTCGTGACTGGCAGATCGAACAAAGAGATCGCGGGCGATCTCGGCATCAGCCCGCGCACCGTGGAGGTGCACCGCGCCCGCGTGATGGCGAAGATGAAGGCCAAGAACGTGGTGGAACTCTTGCAGACGGTCTCCGGTTGGCCCTTGCCTTGACTGCATCAGGGCGGGCACCCTGGACCGGCTCACGCGTGAAGCGATCGACGCGCCGAAACCGGGAATTCAGCCGATGTACATGCTGGAAGGCATCTACATAGACGTGACACACACCGACATCCTGGATCGCTACGGCTCGGTCGCAGCCTATCTGCGCGACGGCCTGGGCTTGACGGAGGACGACCTGGCGGTGCTGAAGGATGTCGTGATGGTGGACGAAGAGGTGGAGTAGCGGCTTGACCGGATCGGCAAGTCTGGTCAGCCCGCGACGGTCCAGGCATCGGAGACCTGCGAGGCCTCAAGGGGCATGAAGAACATCTGGTCGGCACGAAGCGGACTCGCTGATTGGATCTGGCGAACGATCTGCTACGACTTCCGATAGTGGACGTCCAACTTATCCAGCAACGCCAGACCGGTTTGCCGATCCCCTTTTGCCGCCCTGGCCAGGAACCGCGCTTCGGCATCGGCCTCCCCCAGGGCCCTGGCCGAGAACTCCTCGAACATCTTGTTGAGGCTGGTACCGCGCCGTGCCGCCAACGCCTTGAGGCGCTCGTGTTGATCGTTAGGCAGACGGATGGTCAATGTTGCCATTCTCAACCCCTTCTCCGCAGAAACTCCGTCGCCGTGACGAACTGCAGTCCCGGGAACAGCAGTTCCCCTGATCCTAGGTCGGTCTTGTTGCCAGTTACGATCCAGCTAGCATTTCCGGCGAGCGCCAATTCGACCAAATGATTGTCAGCCTCGTCGTGGAGGTTCGGGCGCCACAGATAGTAGATCGGGACCCATCGACAAACGCCCAGATACGCATCGAGCAGTTGCCATCTTTCTGTTTCCGACAACGGTGCCCGCCTGAACAACGCTTCCCGCGACAGGACATCTTGATACTCGGCGAAAAGGGCATTTCCGATCAGTGGACGCACCTGACTGTCGAGGCAGAGTCGTATGACCTGTCTTGGCGCGGTATCCGCCTTCATGACCGCGGAGACGAAGGTGCTCGTATCGATCACCGCGACATCCATGAGCCCATGATGGCATATACGCTGTCATTCGAGCAACCATCGCACTCTTCGTTCATCACTGAGGCCGAAGTGAAGCGTTCACGCAGCGGCCTTAGCGAGCCTTTCGGCCGCAGCATAGTAGCTGGCCGGAAACTGCTGAATCACCGCCCCGTCAAGGGTAGCGCCGCCGTGTTCGTGCGGCATGCGTTCGAGCCCGCGGGCGATCAGGTCGTCGCGGCGCTCACGTGCAGTGCGCCCCTCTGCGATCGACCAGAGGGGATTGTGCTGCCAGCGGCCCCATTGCTTGAACCAGACCGGTGCCCCCGCACCCCGCGCGCCGGCGATCGCCTGGCGCACCCAGTCCGCATGAACCGGCCTGGCCCCGGGGCCGCTCTCGCCGCCGATCAGCACCCAGTCGATGCCTGTCAGGTCCAGCCGGTCGACGGGACCGATCAGGGGCTCGCAGTTGACATAGGCCGTGAAGTCGCCCATTGCGGCCTTCAGCCGTCTCAGCGCGTCGATGCGGCCACGGACACGATTGTCTTCCACGCTCACACCGAGCCAGATGTTGAGCGGCACGCCAGAATCGCCCCACCGCGCCAGAGCATAGGCCAGCATCCGGTCGGGCCGCTTGGTGAGGATCTGGAAGATCGCATCCGGACGGCCGGCAATCACCTCGAAGACACGGTCTAGGAACTCATCTGGGATGCCCCGATGCCAGAGATCGCTCATGGAGTTGACGAAGACCAGGCGCGGATAGAGGCGCCCGTCCCGCTCGATCGGCTTGAAGCGCCTCACCTGAGCTAGACGCTCAGGGTGCAGCCTCAGGTCGAACCCGCCGAAGAAGCGCCGCGCGATGGCCTCGGCATAACAGCGGTCGCAGCCCGGCGAGACCTTGGTGCAGCCGACCGTGGGATTCCACGTGGAGTCGGCGCAAGAGATCTGGGTGCTGAAAACGGTCATGGGGCCCAGCATAAAGCAAGGGAGGGCGCAGGTGATGCGCCCTCCCCCCAAAATCCTCCTAAGAGGAAAGTGACGATCAGCCGCCGGCCGGGGGCTCGAATGCCGTCACGTCCGGCATCTCACCCTCGAACTTCTCCACTTCCGCCAGCACGGTGTGGCCGCAATTGCCCTGGGCCAGCTTGGACGTGCCAAGATCGGGCGTCAGCACGTTGACATCGCCGTACTTGCACAGCGTGCCCGGCTGGCCGCCCTCTTGCGGATCGTACCAGCCGCCTTCCGACAGCCGGATCACCTCAGGCAACACGCGGTCGGTGATGACGGCGCCGGCCAGCACCTGGCCGCGGTCGTTGTAGACCCGCACGATGTCGCCGTCGGCGATGCCGCGCGCGGCCGCGGTGTCGGGATGGATCCACACCGGCTCACGCCCCTGAACGGCGTAACGGTCGCGCAGCCAGGTATGGGCCAGCTGGCTATGCAGCCGGTCGCCCGGATGTGCCGTCGTCACATGCAGCGGATACGTATCCGAGCCAGCCCCGCCCAGGCGCTCCAACGGCTCCATCCAGGTGGGATGGGGCGGGCAGTCGTCATAGCCGAAGCCCTCGATTGTTCGCGAATAGATCTCGATCTTGCCCGACGGCGTGCCCAGCGGGCTCAACAGCGGATCGTCGCGGTAGTCTGCGTGACGCACGAAGCTGCGGGTGCGCTCGCTGGTCGGGAACTCCAGGAACGAGTTGCCGTCCCAGAAGGCGTCGAAGTCCGGCATGTCGATGCCGCGGTTCTGCGCCTGCCCCAGAGCCGCCTCGTAGAAACCGCGGATCCAGTCCATCTCGGACTTGCCCTCGGTGTACTCCTCGGCGAGGCCCATCCGCTCGGCAATCCCGGCCAGGATGTCGAAATCGCTCTTCGCCTCATAGAGCGGATCGACCAGCTTGTGCATGCCGATCATGAAGCGGTTGGTGTAGCTGCCGCCCTGTTCGATGTCGTTGCGCTCGTAAGAGGTCGTCACCGGCAGCACGATGTCGGCATGCTTGGCCGTTGCGGTCCAATAGCACTCCTGCACGATGATGGTTTCCGGCTTGCGCCACGCTGCCACCATGCGGTTGCGGTCCTGATGGTGGGCGAAGGGGTTGCCGCCGACCCAATGGATCAGCTTGATGTCCGGGAAGGTGAGATCGTTGCCGTTGAACTGGAAAGGCGCGCCGGGGCTCTCCAGCATCTCGACGATCCGGGCCAGCGGGATCGACGCCAGACCACCGGTGACCAGCCACGCAGCACCCCCGTCACCTTCGCCGGCGGCCGTGATGCCCGGAAGCACCGGAGCCTCCGAAGCCGGCGTGCCGCCATTGGAATAGTGGTAGCTCAGGCCGAAGCCGCCGCCGGGCAGGCCAATCTGGCCGATCATCGACGCGAGCGTGACCAGCATCCAGTGCGGCTGCTCGCCATGATGCGCCCGCTGCATCGACCAGCCGCTCATCAGCATGGTGCGGTTGCTGGTGAAGCGCCGAGCCAGATCCACGATCGTCTCGGCCGGCACGCCGCAGATCTCCGACGCCCAGGCCGGTGTCTTCGGCGTGCCGTCGCTCTCGCCCGTCAGATAGGGCAGGAAGCGGTCGAAGCCGACGGTGTAGTCGTTGAGGAAGCCCTCGTCGTGCAGGCCCTCGTCCTGCATCGCATAGGCGATGCCGAGCATCATCGCCACGTCGGTCTGCGGCCGCGGCGCGATCCATTCCGCGTCCATGTAGACGGCCGTCTGCGATTGCACGGGGTCGATGCAGATGACCGGGATGCCGGCTGCCTTGAGCTGCTGGAAACCGTCCATGCCGCCATGCTCGCACAGCACCCAGTCGATCTTGTTGGTGGTCAGCGGGTCGGCGCCCCAGATCACCACCAGCTCGGTGTTCTCCAGCACCACCGGCCAGACGGTCTGCTGCTCGTACACCTCAAGCGTGCCGACCACATGCGGCATGATCACCTGCGAGGCGCCGGTGGAATAGTCGCCGGAATGGATCACCGAGCCGCCGGTGAGGTTATAGAAGCGCTGCAGCAGGGTGCGGCAGTTGTGGAACCGGCCGATGCTCTTCCAACCGTAGGAGCCGGTGAACATCGACTCGCCGCCATAGGTCTCGCGCACGCGGCCGATTTCGCCCGCAACCAGGTCGAACGCCTCGTCCCAGCTCACGCGCACGAAGTTCCCGGCCCCACGTTCCGACGTGTCGCTGGCCGCACCGTCGCGCAGGAAGCCCTCGCGCACCATCGGATACTTCACCCGCGCCGGCGAATAGACGGAATGCGGCAGCGCCTGGGTCATCGATGACGGGAACGGGTCTTCAGGGTTGGGGATGGCCTGGACGAAGCGCCCGCCTTCGACGCGGCCGACGAAGGGACCCCAGTGTGATCCCTGCTGTGCTTCCATCACATCCAGGATCGGCCCCCGCGCGCCCGCATGGGCCAACAGGGACGGCCCGGCCAGCGTGCCGAGCGCTGCCGCTGCGCTGCCCTTCAGGAAGCTTCGCCGCGGTACCGCGGCCATCGTCATGGCATGCTTGATCGAGCGCATGGCAACGTCCCTTTCT
>JANQQD010000187.1 GCA_028285185.1 Anaerolineae bacterium
TCGCCATAGCCGACATAGCCCGGCGGCGAGCCGACCAGCATCGAGACCTTATGCTCTTCCTTGAACTCCGACATGTTGATGACGGTGACGTTCTGCTCGCCGCCATAGAGAATCTCCGCCAGCGACATGGCCGTCTCGGTCTTGCCGGTGCCGCTGGTGCCGACCATCAGGAACACGCCGATCGGCTTGCGCGGGTCGGTCAGCTTGGCGCGGGAGGTGCGGATCGCTTCGCTGATCGCTTCCAGCGCGTGGTCCTGGCCGATGATCCGCGCCTGCAGGCTCTCTTTCAGCGCCAGAACGGCTGAGATCTCATTGCTGACCATGCGGCCGACCGGGATGCCGGTCCAGTTGGCCACGACCTCGGCGATCGCCTGCCCATCCACGGCGGCCTGCATCAGCGGCTCTTCGCCCTGGATCTCCTTCAGATTGGCATTCAGGTCCTGCAGCTCGGTGCGCCAGGCGGCGACCTCTTCCTCGCTTGGCGGTGGGGCTGCGTCGCCTTCGGCCGGCTTGGCCTCCTCGCCGTCGCTGTTCTCCGCGGCATGGGCCGCTTCAAGCTTCTCGCGCAGCTCACGCGCCTTACCGACCAGATCCTTCTCCGTCTCCCACCGCTCGGTCAGGGCGGCCAGCTCTTCCTCCGTCCGGGTGCGATCCAGCTTCAGCTCGGCGATCTGGGTGGCGTGGTCCGCGCCTGAAGCGGCCTCCCGCTCCAGGATGTCGATCTCTGTGGTCAACAGATCGATCCGGCGGCGCCGGTCCTCCACAGCCGCGGGCGTCGCTGCCTGGCTCATCCGCACGCGCGCACAGGCCGTGTCCAAGAGGCTCACGCTCTTGTCCGGCAGCTGGCGGCCCGGAATGTAACGGCTGGAGAGCCGCACCGACTCCTCCACCGCCTCGTCCAGAATGCGCACGCCGTGGTGGCCCTCAAGCTTGGCGACCACGCCGCGCATCATGTGGATGGCGGTCGGCTCCGTCGGCTCCTCCACCTTCACGACCTGGAAGCGGCGGGTCAGGGCCGGGTCGCGCTCGAAATACTTCTTGTACTCAGCCCAGGTGGTGGCCGCGATGGTGCGCAGTTCGCCGCGCGCCAGAGCCGGCTTCAGCAGATTGGCAGCGTCGCCCTGGCCGGCCTGTCCGCCGGCGCCAATCAGCGTGTGCGCCTCGTCGATGAACATGATGATCGGCTTGGGCGAGGCCTTGACCTCCTCAATCACCGATTTCAGCCGGTTCTCGAATTCGCCCTTCATGCCGGCGCCGGCCTGCAGGAGGCCGAGGTCGAGGCTGCGGATCGATACGTTCTGCAAGGCCGGCGGAACGTCGTTATCGACGATCCGCATGGCGAAACCCTCGACCACTGCCGTCTTGCCGACGCCGGCCTCGCCGGTCAGGATCGGGTTGTTCTGGCGGCGCCGGGTCAGGATGTCGACGATCTGTCGAATCTCCACATCGCGTCCCAGAACCGGGTCGATCTTGCCGGCCGCGGCCTGGGCGGTGACATCGACGGTGAACTGGTCAAGGTTCGGCGTGCTGGTCGGGCCCCCAGCGGTCGGCGTCACGCCCGGCGCGGCGCCGGCAGGCGCTGCAGCCGCAGCGATCTCCGCCTCTGCGCTGTCGGCAACAATGGTCGGCAGGTCGCGCTTCAGCGCCTCTGGAGCGATCTTGGCGAACTGGCCGGATGCCCCTTGCGCGAAGGTCGACAGCGTCTCGTCGGTCAGAAAGGCCAAGAGAACATGGCCCGAGCGGACATGGGCGGCGCCGTACTGCAGCGATCCCAGCACCCAGGCTTCGCGGGCCAGCGCAACAACATTGGGCGACAATGCCGGGGGCCGCGAATTGCCAGTCTTCAGCTTGTCGAGCAGCCGCGTCAGGTCGGCATTCAGTCTCGCCGTATCGATCTCATAGTGTGCGAAGATCTTGGCGAGGTCGCTGTTGTTGACCTCCAACAGCTTCAACAGCCAGTGCTCGATCTCGATATTGTAGTGCGTCCGGGACAGGGTCAGCCCGGCCGCACCTTCAAGTGACCGCCGGCAAGGATCGTTCAGCTTGGCGACCAGGGACTTCAGGTCGACGCCTGCCATCTCGCGGTCCTCCTCCCAATTCGCTGTCGGCGTGGGTGCGCCACCGCTCCAATCCGAGCGGTGGGGTCCCTACGCCTCTGCCTCCGTTTCGTCGATTAATGCGCAAATACTCTTTCGAGGCCAAATGATAAATTGGCCAAGGCTCGCTTTCGTGATCTTGATGACGGTACAGTCCGGGCAGCCGAATGGACGATATCCATGTCCGCCGGCTTGTCTCCATTGCCGTGGCTTGGTATGCCGCCAGATGACGGAGCAACCTGTTGTGGACGGAGGATGCGACCATGGAGATCGAGCAATCGGTTGTCGGTCCGGTCACACGGATTGCCCCCGTTGGCCGCATCGACAGCTATAGTGCCCGGGATTTCGAGAGCCATATCATGGCGGTGATCGGCAACGGTGCAGCCGTTGTCGTCGACCTCGATCGCCTGGACTACATCAGCAGCGCCGGGCTCCGCGTGCTGTTGCTGGCGACCAAGCAGGCGCGCGCGCAGAATGCGCGTCTGGCGCTGGCGGCCATGCAGAAAAGCGTGAGGGAAGTGTTCGACATCAGTGGGTTTTCGTCCATCTTTGAGATCCATGGCAGCGCCGAAGAGGCGATTGCCGCACTATCGAGCCGATAGCCTCCAGTTCGGGGGCTCCCCAAAGGCTTAAAGGGCACCGGCGAGCGGCGGAGGGCGGGGCAGTCGATGCCCGAGCATGAAATCGACACCCTGGGTCCATACCGCATCGAGGCGATCCTCGGCCGCGGCGCCATGGGTGTGGTTTACCGTGCCGTCGGCCCCGGCAGCGAAACGCGGCTGGCGCTGAAGACGCTGCGGCGCGACCTTGCGGCCGCCAGCGAAGAGCACACGGTGATCGCTCGCTTCCATATGGAAGCGCGAATCGGCATGGCCTTCGACCATCCGAACATCGTTAAGGTTCGCGACTACGGCGAAGCCGGCGGACTGGCCTATATGGCCATGGATTTCATTGAGGGCCAGGACCTGAAGGAGCTGATGGTTCGCCAGCCACCCTTGAGCCTCGGCGAAGTCATCGGCTTGACGCAGCAGCTTCTGGACGCCTTGAACTATGCCCATCGGCGGCGCGTGATTCACCGCGACATCAAGCCGGCCAATGTCCGCGTCCGGGATGACGCCAGCATCGTGCTGACCGATTTCGGCGTTGCGCACGTTTCCACGTCGGATCTGACGCAGACCGGGGACATGATCGGAACCCCGGCCTATATGGCGCCGGAGCAGTTGCAAGGTCACAAGGTCGACCACCGCGCCGACATGTTCTCCGTCGGGGTGCTTCTGTATCAGATGCTGACGCGCAAGCGCCCCTTCGACGGCTCGCTCGCAGCTGTGATGCAGCAGCTTATTTTCGTCGACCCGCCGCCGCCCTCCTCCGCCGCACCGGATGTTCCGGCGGTCTTCGATCCTGTCGTGATGCGGGCGCTCGCCAAGCAGCCGGACCAGCGATACTCCAGCGCCGTTTCCTTTGCCTCCGCGTTGCGGGCGGCGGCGGATCAATGCCGCGGCCTGCTCGAGGCACCAACCGCCCGCTCACCGGTGGCGATCGCCGCGGAAGAGGCTGCCGCTGCCGGGTCAGACGCCGCCGACCCCGGTACTGAGAGCGAGGTCAAGCGGGCCGTCGACCGTATGGCCGCTCAGCTGGAAGCGGAGATCCGCAAGGCCGTCGCCAGGGAGCTGACGAGCGGTCGGCTCGACCGCTTGCTTGCACTGCTGGGCGACTGGGTGCAGCTGACCGAGCGGCTCGGCGGCCCATCGTCCGATGACGCCGTGTTCAGTTTCATCGACAGGCGGGTGCTGCCGGGCCTGGCGGACCGAATCGTCTCGGGCGCTCCGGTTCCGGGGCGCGACAGCGCGGATATTCGAAGCGACTGGCTGTTTTGCGTCAGGCTGTTCCGCAACCTCCATGTTGTGATCGAGAGGCTCGGTGGCGGCACCATGGCGGGAACGGCCGCCGAGCGCGTCAAGACCGAGATGGCCGGTGTCTTCTTCGGCTATTCCGGCACACTGAGCCGGCTGCTGTTCAGCGAGGACGATCCGGACCTGCTGCGAATCTCGCTGGATTTCATGCGCCTGGACGCGATCCAGCTTGCGCTGGAGGAGTTGGAGGCCGGGCCGCAGGTGGCCCAGGTCCGGTCTTCGCTGCTGATGTTCGCAAGCCAGGTCATGCAGAAGGTGAACGCCATCGTCTCCCAGTTCACCGAGACCGGCGACGCGCTGGCCCGGTTCGGCGTTGCCAATCTGCTGGTCGAGATCGAGGAGCTGATCGTCATCGCCGAACGGCTGGTGGAAAAGGATGCCGGCATCGACCTGCCCGGCAGCGGCGCCACCGCCGGCATAGGCCGCGAGGTCATCGCCGAGTTCATCCGCCATGCCCGCAAGCTGGCCCAGCTCACTGTTGAGGAAGTGAATGCCGAGACAAAGCAGGGAAGCGTGGATCTGGGAAGCTTCACCGGCAAGCTGAAGCAACTGGGCTTCCTCTACCTGTTCGCGACGCGCCTTGATGACGAAGCCTCGCGCCCGTTGCTGCATGAGCTTGTCACGGAGGTGCACGATGGCGTTGTCGGCCTGGCGCGCGACGTGATCGGCGCCGCGCAAGCTGCGGTCAGCGCCGGGCGCCGCGACCAGGATCTGGCGCAACGTATCGACGGCCAGCTTGCCGCCCTCTACGACCTTTGCCAGGACTTCGGCTGGGTCGACATCGCGAATTGGCTGCTGATGGAGCTGCGCAACCGGGTGATGCGCGATCAGGCCGCCTGACGGCGGACACGGATCAGTTTCGGGACGGGGCCGTAAGGAGCCATGACCTTACTTGCCTTACGACTATGTATCGTGGCGATATGCCCGCGGGCGGCGACAACGGGCGAGCCAGGAGGGATTGGTTGGCCTTCCGCATGCGCAACGATTTGGCCGAGCTCGGCAGGCTCCTCGATGAGGTCGAGGCCTATTGCTCTGCGCGCGACATCCCTGAGGAGGTGGCGCGCGGCTTGGCCGTGGCGCTGGACGAACTGATCACCAATACGGTGACGCACGGCTATCCCGACGGCCGCGATCGCGACATCGAGTTGCACCTGGACGTCACCGACACCGGCCTCAGCGCAGAGGTCATCGACGACGCCTCCGCCTTCAACCCGCTGGAACATCCTGCCCCGGATACGACATTGCCCGCCGAACAGCGGCCGATCGGCGGACTGGGCATCCACCTTGTCCGCAAGCTCATGGACGAGGTGGCGTATGAACGGCGCGACGGCCGCAATCACGTGCGTCTGGTCAAGCACATGTGAGATCGGCCTGCGGGGCCATCGTCTCCCACCGCCCTTCCTTTATGGTGCAGTACGCTTGCGTATTTCGCGCAATCGGGAAGACATTGTGTATGCGCAGGAATGCGGCGATACTTAGAAATTGCAGACTTGCCCGCATCATGCGGGCGCCTAGATAGCCCAATCATCTGCTGGCCGCGACCGGGCGGTCCTCGTCGTTCGTGCCGGAAGGCATGGCGGTTCAATGCGAGGTAGACCACGGGATCCGCGGACCGGAGACAACATCCACCAAAGGGGAGACCACCAGGATGACGAGGACACCGGAAAAGACACACCGAGAGGCGGTCCAAGGCGTTAGCGAAGCCCGCAGGACCTTCCTCAGAAGCATGGCCCTGGGCGGAGCGGCCGTAGCCGGTGGCGCAACTCTGGGAGCACCGGCGATCGTCAGCGGGCAGGAAGCGGGCGCCACCTTCCGCATCCAGACCTCTTGGCAGCCGGGAACGACCGGGTATCGCCTGTTCGAGGAATTCTGCAACAGCATGGTGGAACTGACGAGCGGCGAGCTGGCGTTCACGCCGTTCCCGGCGGGCGCGGTTTCCGGCGACTTCCAGCTGTTCGATGCTGTCCGTAACGGCGTGCTGGAAGGCATGAACGTCTTCACGGTCTACTGGGCAGGCCGCATGCCGGCGGGTGTGTTCCTGTCGTCCTATCCGATGGGACTCAACCATCCCCACCAGTGGGACATGATGTTCAACGCCTATGGCGGCCGCGAGCTGGCGCGGGAGCTGTACGAGAGGAATGGCCTCTATTTCGTCGGCCACGTCCACCACGACATGAACCTGATCCACGCCAACACCGAGATCACATCGCTCGACCAGTTCGAAGGCGTCAAGCTGCGCGTACCGGGCGGCATCGTTGCCGACTGCTTCGCGGATATCGGCGCGCGCACGACGCTGCTGCCGGGCTCGGAAGTCTATCCGGCGCTTGAGCGCGGCACGATCGATGCGGCCGATTTCGTCGGCCCGGCCGTGAACTACGACCTCGGCTTCCACCAGGTGACCAACGTGATCGTAATGGGGCCGCCGTCGACGCCGTGCCTGCACCAGCCGGTCGACCTCATGGACATCTCGTTCAGCCTGCGTGCCTGGAACCAGCTGTCCGACCACCTGAAAGAGCTGATGCCCCATCTGGTGGCGGGGTACTCGGCCACGCACTATGCGGGCATCCAGGCTGCGAACCGGGAAGCTTGGCCGAAATACGAGGAGGCCGGCACCACCATCTCTCGGCTGTCGGAGGAAGATGCAGTGCGGTTCCGTCAGGTGGCCATCCCGCGGTGGTTCGAATGGGCGAACAAGGACACCGATGCCGCACGGCTGTTCTCGCTGCACCTGGCCGTCATGCAAGATCCCGAAGTCGCCTATATCACGCCGGACGACATCGCGGGCTACGAGCTGGAACTGTAGCCGAAGCCGCCTGAAGGGCGTTCTCTCGTCTCGGGGGGCGGGGCGCAAAGCCGCCCCGCCCCGCCATCGGTGGCCTCGGATCGCGTCGCATGTTCAATCTTCAGATCGATTTCGTTCTGCCGCACTGGATGTACTGGGGCGGCCTGTTTCTCGTACCGCTGCTGTTCATGTTCAAGGCCGGATGGAGAGAGCCTGCGGCAGCCGCAGACACGGCGACCAGTGACTCAAGCATCCCACAAAGCACCGACGGGTCCGCCACCATCGGCAACGGCTTTACCCGAACCATAGATCGCCTGTCACAGTTCAGCGGTGCCTTCGTCGCCTACTGGACCATTATCGCCGTCGTTGTTTATTTCTACGAAGTCGTTGCCCGGTATTTCTTCAATTCTCCGAGCAATTGGGCACATGAGTCGATGTTCCTCATGTTCGGCATGCAGTACATCCTGGCAGGTGCCTACGCCTATCTGCACAATGCGCATGTACGGGTCGATCTTTTCTACGCGCGAGGCGGCGCGAAAAAGAAGGCTGCGATCGACATCCTCACGCATTTTGCCTTCTTGATGTTCGCCTTCGGTTTCATCTGGACTGCCTGGACTTTCTTTTCGCAGTCCATGAATTCGAACGAATTCTTCTTCGCCTCGGGCTACTCCAACGAAGTGTCGTTCACGGAATGGGCAGTTGCCTATTACCCGGTGAAGTTCGCTCTCGTGCTGGGCGGTTTGCTGCTGCTGGCCCAGGGCATCAGCCGGGTCGTGAAGGACATCCAGATCCTGCGCGCATCGGGCGGGGTTGAGGTTGAAGGCCGACCAGGCTCCGCCGGCCAAGCCGCGCGGCGGACGCCGGCCACGTCGCGCGATCTGATCGTGCTGCTGGGCAGCCTCGTGCTCGGCTTCCTGTTGTTCGTGGAGGTGGTCAACATCGCCTTCTACGACCCCTACGGCGACGAACGCTTCCTGTTCACCATTCAGGGATCGCTGGCGGGAACGCCGATCGGCACGCTCTCGATCCTCATGTTCGGCTCGCTGCTGGTGCTGCTGTTCTGCGGCCTGCCGCTGGCGTTCGTGACAGGATCGCTGGGTGTGCTGTTCATCTACATGGTCGGCGACCAGTTCATGCTGAACATCATCCCGGCGCGGATCTTCCCGCTGATGACCAACTATCAGCTGTCGGCGATCCCGCTGTTCATCTTCATGGCGTCGATGCTGGAACGGGCCGGCCTGATCGACGAGATGTTCGACGTTCTCTACAAGTGGATGGGCGGCCTGGGCGGCGGACTGGCCGTGGCGACGATCATCGCGTCGACGATCCTGGCCGCCATGGTCGGCGTCATCGGCGCAGCCGTTGTGACCATGGGCATCATCGCGCTGCCGGCGATGCTCAAGCGCAACTACGATCCACAGATCGCGCTCGGCTCCATCATGGCCGGCGGAACGCTCGGGATCCTGATCCCGCCGTCCATCCTGGCCATCATCTTCGCCGTGGTGGCACAGCAGTCGGTGGGCGAGCTCTATGTCGGTGCGATCCTGCCGGGGCTGCTGCTCTCAGGCCTCTATTGCGTCTATGTCGGCATCCGCAGCGCCGTCAACCCGAACCTGGGACCGCCACTGCCGCGCGAAGAACGGGTGGACATGGCGGAGAAGCTGCGTCTCTTGAGGCAGATGCTGGCACCGCTGCTGCTGATCGTGGTGGTGCTGGGCGTCATCTTCACCGGCGCGGCAACACCGGTTGAAGCCGCAGGCATCGGCAGCTTCGGGGCGATGATCGTCGCGGCCATGCACGGACGCCTCAGCTGGCAGAGCGTGAAGCAGGCCAGCATCACCACCGCCAAGGCCAGCGCCATGGTGCTTTGGATCATCTTCGGGGCCACAATCTTCGTCGGCTTCTACATCCTGCAGGGCGGCCAGACCTTCGTGTC
>JANQQD010000203.1 GCA_028285185.1 Anaerolineae bacterium
CCGATAATCTGTTCCTCGGTGAACCGGCTCTTCTTCATCGTCCGTCTCCTGTCGACGGACTCTCATATCAACTGAGGGATCTTCCGGGGAGCACGTCAAGTTCCCTGCGCGGAAGCCGCGAAGTCTCACGAGCCTGTGGTGAAAGGCCGAAGTTCCGGCAGAAAACGCCCTAATATTTCAGGAGCTTCGTGGCGGCCCTGGCCGCCCAGGATCATGACGATCCGTGTCCCGTCCACTCCCTCGGGCCAGCCGTCGAGCAGGACGGGTGGGCTGGTGGCGTGGCCGACCACGTGAAGGACCATGGGGCAGGATGGCTCGCCGTCGAGCTCCACGAGCCCCTTCATCCTCAGCAGGTCCGAGCCGAACGACGCCTGCAGCGCCGATACGGCCCTTCCAAGACCGCGGGGATCGACCGGCTCACTCGCGGCAAAACAGTAAGCCGAGGCAGCGTCGCCGTGCCGGTTGACGTCGTGGGCGTGTCCGTGGTCGTGCGTGTGGCCATGATTATCGTGGTCGGCCTGGCTGGCGGCGAAGGTCTCGAACCTCAGGAACTCCCGGACGTCGGGCGGCTTGCCCGAAGGGTCGAAGGCCGCGAGGGAGAACACGGTCCCGGCCCGCGCATCGCCCACGTCCAAGACGCGAGCGTTCGGATTCCGCCGCGACACATCCGCCTTCAAGTCTGCCAGTTCCCGCCTAGACGCCGGGTCCCGTGCCAGGTCCCCCTTGGTCACCAGCAGCAGATCCGCCACCCCGACCTGCCGCCGGGCTTCCTCAAACTGCTGCAGGGCATACTCGGCGTTCACCGCATCCAGCAGGGTCACGACGCCGTTCAGCGCGAACCGGTGCAGCACGGCGCCGCTCGTCATGAACGTCTGCAGGATCGGCAGGGGGTCGGCCAACCCCGTGGTCTCGATCACCACCCGGTCGAATGACGGGCCGACGCCCGATTCCTGCTCGTCGAGCAGGCGGAACAAGGTCTGCCGCACGTCGCCCGAGACCGTGCAGCAGAGGCATCCGACGGTCATCTCGACCGCCGTCTCGTCCGCCCGCGTGACGAGGGCACCGTCGACGCCGGCCTCGCCGAACTCGTTGACGATGACCGCCGTCCTGTTGAACTCCGGCTCAGCAAGTAACCGGTTGAGAAAGGTCGTCTTACCGGCGCCCAGGAAGCCGGTCAGGATTGTCACGGGAATCCGCGTCATAACTCCGCCTACACGATTGCGCGGGGGTGATCTTGTCCCCAGTTCTTTCCCCGGCCGTACGCTTGGGTTTGAGGTAAGTCGCCCCCCGGTTTCCCCGGTATCACACCTCCCCCTCCGGATTGAGCAGCGGGTCGAGGACCAGCACGAGCCGTGTCTCACCAGTGCCCGCGATCGGTGGTGAGCGATGCAAGAGGCCGGACTTCGGACGCTCCGGCCAAAGTGTGCCGCGCAGCAAGATTGGTGCGCCGGTCGGCACCGTGAAGACGCGTCGAGGCTGGGCCCCGTCGGTGGAGATGCCGTATTGCGTGCCAGTCCCGCGGTAGGTGCAGATGAGACGCGCCGTGACGACGTCGATGTGGAACTTCCGGCACGCGTTTGTCGTGACAATGTCGAAGCGCAACCGGAGATATGGCGTGCGCATCAGCTCAGCGAACGTGTCCGCTAGAACCGTGACGTCGTCCACCAGCCCTTCCCGTTCGATGCAGTCTGGCGTTCCCGATGTTTCGCAGATCTGAGCGACTGTTTCACGCACGGTCGCAGGCCGCAGGATCACGCGCGCTTTCGGCAGCCGCTCGGGCTCCAACGCGTCGATCCAGGACTGAAAGCCCGGCACCGGTTGGCGGCGCCAGATCGCGGCGGCACAGCCCGGGCGGTGGATTGCAGACAGTCCCTCGGGCGTGTCCGCCACGCCGACACCGATGGCGGCATCCTCTACGATTTCTCGAACAAGTGTCATGCTGCCGCCTCCGCGCGTGGCCCCGTCCCCTGCCGCGTGGGGGCGCAGGACATGTCCATTCCGTCCCAAGACCAGTTGAAGCTCTCTTCGCCTTTCAGCTGTGCCCCACCAATCATGGCCGCGCCTCCAGCATCTCAACGTCGGAGGCCGCAACTTCGCTGAGTGGCTTCGTGATGCGCCAGTCCCGGATGCGCCCATCGGCATCACGCGCCGTGACGACTGTCTCGACTGGCGGACAGCCCGGCTCGTGGCAGCGCAGCTCCGCAACTGCGAGCGTCGTCGTCTCGGGCAGATCGAAGCGGTCCGTGACAAGCGCCTTCACCCGGCGGACGGCGTCTGCATCGGGGCGCTTGCGATCAAACAGGCCACGCATTCTCGCCCCCTGTCCGCAGCGGCGCCCACAGAACGGAGCCGTTCGCATCGCCGACCAGAATGTGCGACAGCGAGTCCGTGACCGCCATGGCGGTCACTTCGACACCTGTCGAGCCGCGCAGGACACGGGCTTCCGCCAATTCGTCCAGTTCGCTCATCAGCACGGCGCCATCCTGAAATCCGGCGAGCACTGCAGATTGCCCGGGCAGGGCGCGCACCATGGTGGCGAGCTGCTTCCCGCCACTGGCGACGCAGAGCGGAGACCGGCCCATCGGCCCGTTCTTCAAGTCGAAGGGCCAGCAGATCGCCTCATCCGCGCCGCTGGTGGCCAGGTGCGGCACATCGCCGGCCCAGTCGAGCGCACGGGGCTTGGCCGGATAGCCTGCCATCTGCATGTTGGCTTTGTCGCGCAGCCGCCAGCCATGCAGCGCGTTCTCCTGCATCACCGTCACCACATACTTGCCGTTCGGGCTCCAGATCACACCGATATGCGAA
The DNA here is from genome assembly GCA_028285185.1 of Anaerolineae bacterium. Taxonomy (GTDB): domain Bacteria; phylum Pseudomonadota; class Alphaproteobacteria; order DSM-16000; family Inquilinaceae; genus JACKIG01. The sequence continues at coordinate 2,806 of JANQQD010000203.1, forward strand.
CCGGCCCAGACAAGCTTGGTTGATTTCCAGCGCCGGTCCCCGCGCTCCCAGATCGTGGCGCCGCCGTAATGGGCCACGGCAAGCCGTTTGCCACTCGGGTCGAAGGCGAGCCCGCCCACGGTACTCGGATGCCCAAACAACTCAGGTCTTGTGGCGCCCTGACGCCAGACCTGCACGGTCCGCCCGAAAGAGCAGGCCAGCAGGCGCGTTTCCTTGTGCGCGGCCACGCAATCGACCCAAGCACAGCCGAAACTGGCCACGTCCTCAACCGTCTCGTCGACCGAAACACGCAGGAAGCGCCCATCGTCCCCGCCTGTGACCACCGCTTCCTCTCCCGCTGCGGCCATGGCGAGAACGGCGCCACGATGCGCCGCGACCGTCCTTGGCGGAGAGTCGCCGGCGAAGAGCCGCAAGGCGCCGTCGCCATGCGCCGTCACGACCGTCTCGCCGAGCGCCACTGCGGCGGTGACATGCGCGCCCGTGTCAACCTGGCGCCCCTTGGCCTCGAGCCGGGTCGGCCGAAAGCCCTCGCGGGGTCGCCTCGCTGGGTTCAGGCCGCTTTGCATGCTGCGAAGCCTTCTTCGAGGCCCATGCCGTCAAGCCCGCGCCCGATGAAGACGAGCCGCGACCGGCGCGCCTCTCCGTGCGGCCACGGCCCTATGAAATCGCCCTCCATGAGCATGTGCACGCCCTGGATGACGTAGCGATCGGACTCGCCCTCAATGTCAAGAATGCCCTTCGAGCGCAGGATATCCTGCCCCTTCTCTTGCAGCAGCCGACCGAACCACGCCTGGAACTTTTCCGGATCCAACGCGGTGTCTGCATGCAGCGAGACGCTCGTCACCGCGTCGTCGTGCTCGTGCGCGTGATCGTCCTCAAGAAAGTGCGGCTCGATCTCGAGCACGCGCTGCAGGTCGAAGGCGTTCTGGCCGAGCACCGTGTCGAGTGGCACGCCGCAGCGCTCGGCATGAACGATGCGCGCGTAAGGGTTCATGGCGCGGATCCGCGCCTCGACACGGGAAAGGCTTTCAGTGTCCGCGAGGTCGATCTTGTTGAGCAGAACGAGATCGGCGAAGGCCAACTGCTCGGCCGCTTCGTGGCTCTCCTCCAGTTGTGTTCCCAGGTGGTGGGCGTCGACAATGGTGACGATGGCATCCAGCCTCGTCTTCTCCGCCACCTCAGCGTCGACGAAGAAGGTCTGCGCCACCGGTGCCGGATCGGCGAGGCCCGTCGTCTCGACAAGGATCGCGTCGAACTTGTCGGCGCGCTTCATCAGACCGCCCAGAATGCGGATGAGGTCGCCGCGGACCGTGCAGCAGATGCAACCGTTGTTCATCTCGAACACTTCCTCGTCGGCATTCACCACGAGGTCGTTGTCGATGCCGGTCTCCCCGAATTCGTTGACGATGACCGCATACTTCTTGCCGTGCTGCTCAGTGAGGATGCGGTTCAGAAGCGTCGTCTTGCCAGCACCTAGGAAGCCGGTCAGGACGGTGACGGGAACCTGTGACGTCATGGTCTGGTCCTCTCGGTTCAGGAGCTCAGGGCCTGCGCGAGCAGTGTCGCGTTGTGACGCATCATGTCGAGATAGGTGGACGCCGGATCGTCCGGACCGGAAAGCGCATCGGAATAGAGCGTGCCACCGATGGTCGCACCGGTCTCATTGGCGATCTGTTCCAACAACCGGTTGTCGGTGATGGCTTCCACGAAGACGGCCGAAATCCCCTCTTCACGGATCTGCACGATCAGCTCAGCCACATCGGCTGCCGAAGGCTCGCTTTCGGTGCTGAGCCCTTGGGGTGCCACGAACGTCAGCCCATAGTCGTGGCCGAAATACTGGAACGCATCGTGC
>JANQQD010000204.1 GCA_028285185.1 Anaerolineae bacterium
AGCTCTCTAGTATCCGTGAGGGCCTCTGCCTGATCCGTCCGCCCTGCCAGCGAATACCGCAGCAGGCCGTCCAGCATCTCGTCGAGCCGCTTCACGCGCAGCCTCAGCCGTTCCATGTTGTTGCGGGAGTCATCGCTCAGATGCTCCTCGATATCCTCTTCGATCCAGTCGACGAGGTTGTGGATGCCCCGCAGCGGGGCGCGCAGATCATGGGACGCAATGTTGGCGAAGTTTGAGAGGTCGCGGTTTCTCTTATTCAAATCTTCCAATAGGCTATTATAACCTTTTAGTTCAGTGTCTCGGTTCTCAATAGCCGATGCCATTGCATTGAGGCCACCACTGAGATCGCTGAACTCCCGGCCGATGGTCTGCAAGCGCATGCGAGCGGTGAAATCGCCTGCTGCCAGTCGGTTGGCCAGTTCTCCGATATCCCGAATACCGCGAACGATCGTTCTATCGATGCTGATTGTGAATGCGACGATCACCAGAAACAGGGCCATAGCAAGGGGGAGATGGATCTTGCCGGATGGTGTTCCGATCCAATCGAGGACGCCTGGCATCGGATAATGCGCCGCAACCGTCAATCCGCCGAGATCCTCGGCGATGGGCGTCCAGGCGACGATCTCAAGCAGACCATCCGGGTCGCTCAGATGCGCGACCCCGGTCGACCGTCTCTGGAGTTCGTCGAGCAGATCCGGATGATCGAGGGCGACCCCGGTCGTGTCCGGGTCGGCTGGAAACCTGGCGGCAACAGTGCCGTTCGTGTCGATCAGCCGCAGCCGCGTTCCGTCCGCAAGGCGGAAGTCGGACAACAGGTCTTCCAGCCATGACGCAGAGACGCCGACAGCCAGGATGCTGGACATCTCGCCGTTCTCGTCGAACACGGGTTGGGCGGCGACGACGATGGTCTCTTGGCTGATGGGGCCGAAGACATAGGCGCCGAGGCTGAACCGCCCTGTGCGGATGACGTTCTGATAATAGAGACGATCAGATCGATCCGGAAAACCGTCAAGCGCGACGCCGGCGCAGTGGATCCGGCCATCTGGGTCGAGGACAGCGAACCGTGAATATCCTTGATCACGCAGCGCGTCATCCAGTTCGGCCAAGCGCGCCGTGCAGCTCGCTGACGCACTGGCGGCAATCACCCGATCGCGTGCTGCTGTCTGGAGAACGGCTTCGACCCCCTCGAAGTAAGTCGCGCTCTGGAGTGCCACAGTTGATGCGAGGGCTGCGGCTTCTCTCTCGACTTCCTGAAGGATCGCATCGCGGTACTGGAGAACGCTGTATCCTTCCGCAAGCAGAAGAGCGATGCAGGAAACCCCCGCAACGGCCATGAGACGGCCTTTCAGGCTCCCCAGCAGGTTCCGCATTTGCGCCTTACCCTATCGTTCGGGATGGATCTCCCGCTCCCCGCCTACCGTGTGTTCGCGCCGTTAATCTGCGCCTAGTTGATGCTGCGCGCTGATCGCCGGTACGCCGCCGGCGGCGGACCAGAGCCTCGATTCCGGGGCTGACGCCGAAGTCTGTCCGCGGTTCCCGCACCAACGGCGGAACTCTTCTGGGGGCATCGGTCCCGCGAAGTGAAATCCCTGGATCTCATCGCAGCCGGCACCGGCCAGATAGGCGACGGTTTCGGCATCCTCGGCACCCTCCGCGACGATGCCCAAGTCGAGATGTTTGCCCAGCGAGATGATCAGGTCGACGATGGGCGCACGACGTGTGTCGGTTGTCATCCCGGCAATGAACGACCGGTCGATCTTGAGCTTGTTTACCGGAAGGTCCTGCAATCTCGAGAGCGAAGAGTATCCGCTGCCGAAGTCGTCGATCGAGATTCCAATTCCCAGAGCACCAAGGCGATCGAGTACCTTCATGACAGGCTCGCGATTGTCCATGGCGGCCGTCTCGGTGATCTCGATCTCCAACTGGCTCGGGTCCAGGCCGTATCGCTCGAGGGCCTCGCACACCGTCACCAAGATCTTGTCATCAACCAACTGAAGCGGCGACACATTCACCGAGACGAACGGCATGCCATCGCAGAGGTCCGACCACGTCGCACATTCCCGGCAGGCCATGTCGATGGCCAGCCTGCCTATGGGGCCGATCAGGCCCGTCGACTCGGCAATGGGGATGAACGCGTCAGGCATTGTCATGGTGCCGTCCGGGTGTCGCCAGCGGATAAGGGCTTCGCTGCCAAGCATACGTCCCGTCGAAGGGTTCATCCGAGGCTGGTAGTGCAGCTCAAATGCGTCAGTTTTCGGTATTGATTCGCGTAGCGCAACCTCAATTCTTCGCCGTTCCTGCGCTTTCTTGTTCAGGTCTTCAGTGAAGAAATGAAAGCTCCCGGGGCCACTAGATTTGGCTTTGTAGAGCGCCAGATCCGCGTTTCTGATCATTTCGTCGGCACTGGCGCCGTCGAATGGGAATATGCTTATGCCGATGCTGGCGCCGAGGTGCCAGGGCTGGTCCTCCACAAGAAACGGTCTCGCCAGCTCTGTCGTGATGCGGTCCGCCAAGGCACCGGCACCCTCTGCCGTGTCCTCATCCTCGTAGAAGATGGCGAATTCGTCCCCACCGAGCCGCGCGACCGTGTCGGACTGGCGCAGAAGCCGCCGCAATCGGCCGGCCGCCTCTATCAGGACCGAATCGCCTGCAGAATGTCCGAGCGTATCATTCAGTCTTTTGAACCTGTCCAGGTCCAGCAACAAGATGCTGACCTGAGTGCCGGCCCGCCTGGCCCTGGCGATGGATCTGTCCAGCATGTTCGAGAACAAGGACCGGTTGGCCAGCTGCGTCAGGGGGTCCTCATTGGCGAGGCGGTTCAGTTGAACGATGTAGCTTTGCCGCGCAAGCGCGTAGCGAATGACTCGGCTGATGGTGGCCGGCGAAACGTCGTTCTTCGGCATGAAGTCCAGCGCGCCAGATCCGATCATCTCCAGCGCGAGCGCCTCATCTCCGCGGCCGGTCAGGAAGATGGCCGATATCGGCGTTTCCGGCCGCATGGAGAGGAGCTCGCGGAACAGCTCATCGCCGTTCATGTCTGGCATTCGGTAGTCCAGCAGGACGCAGTCAAAGGGCTGCAATTCCCACAATGCGAGCGCTTCGGCGCCGCATGAGGCCTCTGCAAGGTCGATCTGCATTTGGGATCGGGCCAAGGCGGTGCGAACAGCTCTGCGATCGACGTCATCATCGTCGACGATCAGAATTCTTGCCTCTATGTTCCCGCCGTCCCTCATGGAAGCACCACCACTGTCCAGTATTGCGCAAGCATCTCGATGGCGTTCTTGAAGGCCGAACCGACGTCGGATTTCACGAGGTAGCCCGCGACGTGGTGCCGGTACGCCGACACCCGGTCGAGCTCGTTATCGGAGGTGGTCAGGACGAAGACGACGCTGTCGGTAAGATTCGGGTCGTCCCGCAGCACCTCTAGGAACTCCAAGCCGCTCATCCTCGGCATGTTGAGGTCGAGAAGGATGATGAAAGGTCTTTCCAAGGGCGCACGGCCATTCTCGCCGCGCAGGACGTCAAGCGCCTCGACGCCGTCGCGAGCCACGACGACGGGGTTGGCGATTCGCTGCTTCTTGAATCCTCTCTGGATCACTTCAATGTCCACATCATCGTCTTCGACGAGTAAGACATGCACGGTTTTTTCTGCCAAAAGCTGTTCTCCGTAGCGGTATGCCGCATAATCCGATAAAGAGAATGCCTATCAAATCCGACTGTTACCGCTGGTAAGAGTCTGTAAGATGCCGGTTTAAATTGTGTTAATCGGGCATGCAACCGGCATCTTGGGTTATATCATTTGCGACGATTTCACGGAACGCACTGTCTCGCGACCGCACTGTCTCGCGACCGCGCTGTCTCGCGACGGAGGCACGGTTGTCTCTTCACGGCCGACACATCACGTCTGCCGATGCCGGCGATCCACTAGGGCTCTAGCGATCGCGCGGTCGTCGGGGACTTAGGGGCTCAAGCCCCCGGCTCAATCCCGGGCAGCCGCGGCGGGATCGGCACCCGGGTGAAGCCGTGCTGGAGGCGGGCCATGGGGCCGTTGGCCGAGGTGTCCGGGCATTGCAGCGTCGTCAGCGGTGGGCCCGGGGGGTGGATGTTGCCGGCGGGCAAGAGGCCCGTGAGGTGGTTGTGCGAGGCGATGCCGCGGCCGCCGCTGCGTTCGATGGCCTCGGCCGCGATCTCGGCAATACCGTCGCGGAAGTTGACGTGCATCGGGACCCAGGCGAAGCCTGAGACGGTGAGGTCGCCCCACGGTGTTTCCGCCAGGCCCAACAGCGCGATCAAGTTCGACCGGCGCGGCAGTTCCCGCTGGTTGCTGACGAAGTTGCCCAGGGAATAGACCACGAAGCCTTCGCGGTCGTCGCGCGAGATCAGGCGTTCGGCGGGTTGGACGACATGGGGATGGGCGCCGATTACGGCGATGGCGCCGGCATCGATCGCCGCCTGGGCCAGGGCCTGTTGCCGGGCGTTGGGGTTGTGCTGGTATTCGTGGCCCCAATGGGGCGTCAGGATCACGCCGTCGATGCCGCGCCGGTCGGCCAGGCTCTCGATGATCTCCAGCACCAGCTCTTGCTGTTCGAAGCACATCAGCACCTGACCCTGGGGGTCGGGCAGGCCGTTGGTGCTGTAGCTGCAGGCAAGCCAGGCGATGCGATAGTCGCCGATACGCGTGACCGTGTGCCAGGGATGGCCAGGCTCCGTGGTCGGGCGGGTGCCGGTGTACTGGATGTTGGCGTCGCGCAGCGCGGCGATGGTCAGATCGACGCCTTCGGGCCGGCGGTCGAGCGAGTGGTTGTTGGCCGTGGAGACCACGTCAATACCCGACGCGGCGAGCGCGGGCGCGACGCGGGGCGGATAGTTGAACAGCGGATAGCCGGTGTAGACGCGGCCGTCATAGTCTGTAACCGGTACCGGTGCCGTGCCGCCGCCCACATAACGGTCGACGGCCAGCGGGCCTTCCAGATTGGCATAGGCGAAATCGGCTGCCGACAGGATGTCCTCGACGGGCCGCCAAAGGCTGCGGAAGCCGTCTTCATGGTGAAACCCCTGGCGCTGGAGGGGGGAGTGCAGCAGCACGTCGCCGACGGCCGCGATCACGACCTCGGTGTCCAGCAGGATCGGCGTCGTGAATTCGATGCGGTCGGCCGAAACGGGACAGGCGGGCCGCCCGTTGGGGTAGGGCACGTCGGCGGCTGTGATCTCAAGGGCGGCCGCGCTGCCGGGCCATGCCGCCAGGTAGGCCAGGATGGCGGCCAGCCGCGACGCCCGGCCAAGACTGGTCAGTGCTGGTCTCAACAAGGAAGATCCGCCGTCCGTTGGGGTTGCTCAGCCGACTTCGGATCGCGTCCTGCGTGCAGGCTCGTTCAGGCTGCGCCAGCGCGCTTGGTCGGCCGCGACGCGGGAAAGGTAGTCTTTGCCGCGGAAGGTGTAAATCACGCCGAA
>JANQQD010000205.1 GCA_028285185.1 Anaerolineae bacterium
CCGCCAGCGCCAGCGCGATGCCATAGTCGATGACCATACCTGCCTGCCGTTCGTCGATCGTCTCGCCCAAGGGCGGTGGCGATCCCAGGCGATTGGCCAGCTCTTCCGCTGCAACGGCCCAGTTGCCGAGACGCCACGCAATGTCCAGCCGAGCAGCGCGCTGGAGTGCTGATTCGATCGGCGCCAGATCGCCGGTATCCTCCAGCAACGCCAGTGCCGCATTCCCCTCCCCCAATTCGGCCAGCGCCTGCGCACGCAGCAATCGCTGGTCGAACCGGATATCGGGCGCAGTCGTGGCCGGCATGATGGCTTCCAGGGTCCTCAACGCACCCGGCGCATCCCCGTCCAGCAGCCGGATGCCAGCCACCCGCGTCTGGACCCGATGGCGGGCCTCCCCGGAAAGGCGCGTCTCCGCCAATGACGTCAGCAGGTCTGCCGCGCGATCCAGAAGGTCGATGGAAACCAGCCTCTCTGCGAGGTGCTCGATCATGTCGTTGCCGACGGCGCCATCCGGAACCAGTGCCCCGTAGTCCTCGAACAGCGAAAGCGCTGTCGTGGGTGAGATGCTGTCCAGGAGGTCCGTGCTGAATAGATCCGCAAAGCGGCGGTCGCGCCACCCGGCCAGCTCGGCGGCGACGGCAAGGCCGTCGAACGTGCCGATGGCACGGTCCCAGGCCACCATGGCCTCACGGTAGTTGCCGGCGTCCCAGTGTAGGTTGCCGAGCCGCTCCAGCAGCCGGAACTCAAGCGAGTCGCCCCGCCAGGCGTATCGCAGCGCCTCCAGCGCCTCGGCGGCTTCGCCCGCCGACATGCTCCCATCCTCGATAGCCAGGTCGAGCAGCGCCATCTCCGACAGAACGCGATGCTTGCGGTCGTCGCTTTCCACCACGCGGCGCCACGCCATTCGCGCGCCCGGCAGATCACCCCTGAGCCGCGCCACCATGCCCTGGAGGAACTGCACGCTCGGCCACCGCAGGGCACGGTCGTTGGTGGCGTCGATCAACCAGCCCAGCCGCTCTTCGGCAGCGGAAAGATCGCCGGTGCGGATGGCCGCCTCGGCACCCAGCCTCGCGAGCCGGTTGCCCAGGGGCGGCGGAAAGACCTGGATCGACTGCCCGGCGGCATCGAATTCCCGCGCCGCTTCCGGCCAGTTTTCCAGAAGCGCGTTGGCGGCCCCGCGCCACAGGGCGACCTCGGGGATGCCCGCCAACCGATCGTCGCCAAGATCGGCGAGAGCTTCCTCAGGATCGAAGGTCAGCACGTGCACAGCGCCGCGCAAGGCAAGGTATTCCGGATGGGAAGCCGCATCCGGTGTCTCGGCATCGATGATCCGCAATATGGATGCAGCCTCCACACCATAGTTTGCGGCGAAATAGAACCGGGCCAGATCAAGTCTCGCACGGTTGAGCGTGGCTTCGGGCGCCTCGGCAACGGCCTGCTGCAGCTCCTGGCGAGCCCGGAGGAAACGCGGTTCCGTGCCGCGCCAGACGGCGGGATCGTAGTGTGGCTCTTCCTCCGTCTCCTGCGGCTGGCGGACCACCGCAGCGGTTTGCCCCGGTGACAGGATCAGTCCGCTCCGGGCCATGACACCGATCCCGTTCGAGGTGAGGTCGACTTCGACCGCCTCGGTGTGCGGCAGTATCGCCACACCCTGCACCGTCTCAAGCAGCGTGACGTCAACGAAGGCATGGATCTCTGCGACCCCGAAGGACGCGTCGGTAAGCGGCACCACATGGATGGTGTCGCCGACCTCAGGATCCACCACCTTCACTGGGCCCGTCGCCCCGGCAACCGGCAGGAAGAGCCGCGGGCCGAGCAGATAGTTCGGGTCCGGCTGGACCGGGATTGCGGATGCCGCAGCCTCCTCCGGGTCGGCCAGCCGCACAGTCCACGACACACCGTCGCGCTCGACGGTCGGGTGCGCCGCTTGTCCGATCCGGTAGCGAACCGCGATGCCCCCTTGCGCCGGTACGATCTCGCCAGGCCCAAATGCGGCCCTGCCTGCCTCGGCCAGGGCGTTGACATCGAGCGGCCGGTCAGAGGCGAACAGGATCCAGAGTGCCCCATCGCGGATGAAGACGGCGACGGCCGCCGGAGCGGAGGGCACGAAGGACGCCAGCCGTTCCTCAGCCTCTGCTGGAACGGCGGCCGCGATTGCGGCGGCCTGCTCTGCGTCGGCCTCAGCTCTGGCGGCATCGGATCGAAGGGGATGGTGCGCAGGAGTGGGCGGTGCGACGGGCCAGTCGGCCGCGTCGGACCCGGCCTCTGCATCGTCGCCGGCGACTAGCGGCGGCGCCCCGACAACGTCGATCATCACCCGCCCCTCTTCCTGGCGGTCGGTGATCGTTGCTCCCGGCGGCACACGGACCTGCAGCACCAGCGGCTCGGCAGGGCTGCCGGCGTTCCGCAGATCGGTAATCCGTACCGATTCAATGGCACCGGACGCCGCGGCGTCGACGACGGCAGGCCGATCGAACCGGATGGACACCTCGTCCGACTGCCGCTCCACCTCATAGCCGACGGGTTGCGGCCAGATTACGGTCAGACGGCTGAAGCTGTCGTTGTCCTGAACGACAATGCCGACTTGCGGTGCTGCCGGTTCCGTTGCCCGCTCTGTCGCGGGCAAGGATTGGAACGAAAGGATGATGGCGCCACCCACCGACCGGTGGTCCACAGACAAGTCTGCGGCGAGGGCGACCGTGAGCTCTTTGCGGTCTTCCGACAAGGACAGGTCGGCCAGGTAGTCCGACAGCTTATCCCGCGCTGCCCCGAGCTGAGCGTCGAGGCCATCGCCAATGGGTTCGGCAAAGCTGAGGACCACCTGATCGGCTTGATCTGCGAGCTCATAGCCGACCGGAGCGCCCCAATCGAGAACCAGCTGGCCTTCCTGGCCATGGTCCCAGGCGCGGATCTCCGGTTCTGTGGCAACCGCCGGCGTCGCGAATGCAAGCACCGCTGCCGTGAGTGCCGATCGCAGTCGCCGTGCCTTTAAGAACCCTCGCACGATGGTGATCCCCGAACCGGCGCGCGTCCCGCGCCGCCGGCCAAATGCGCGCTGTCAGTCGAAACTGGCGAGCAACCGGTCGATCTCGTCCTGGTCGATGGCGTTGTCCGGCAGCTGCGGGCCGTTCAGCAGCTTTTCATCCGAAGCTGCGGGCGTCTCCTCCGCCACTGCGGCATCGTCTTCGACACTGTCCTTGCGCGTACGCACAACCTCTTCGCCCAGCACCGACACAAGCGCCTCGATCTTGCTCTCGATGTGCTTCAGCGCCTTCACCACCTTGGTGATCCGCTGGCCGGTGATGTCCTGGAAATTGGATGCCTCGAAGATGTTGGTCGCGATCTCGGTAAGCTGGCTCTGAAGCGGCTCTTCCATCTCCGACGCGGCGGTGATCAACTGTTCCGCACCGTCCAGGATGCGGCCTGTCGCTTCTTCCGTGGACGCGACGACGGCGTCCAGTTCGTCCGTCGCCGTCGGGATGAACTCGTCACCGATGTCCTGGGGCCGGATGTCCGCGATCTCTCGACGGGCCGTCTGAATGAACTTCGAAAGACTGTCGAGCTCGTGATAGAGCTTGATGTCCAGCATGGACAGATCACCGTCCATGCTAGCGATCACTTCCGTAATGATCTCGGCCACTTCCTCGCGAGACAACGGTCGCGCCGCCTCCTCACGCACGGCGTTGACATGCTCGTACATCTGCGATTCGGCGGCGCTGCGGGCGGACATCGACCTTGCTCCTCGTTAACCTGTGCTCTTCGAACCGTGGCGTCTCGGGTCAGCCACGTCAGAAGGCGCCGATGACCGCTTCGATCTTCGACTTCAGCGTCGCCGCGTTGAACGGCTTGACGATGTAGTTGCTGACGCCGGCCTCTTTGGCCGTCACCACATTCTCCTTCTTGGATTCCGCGGTGATCATGATGAAGGGCAGCGCCTTCAGCTGCGAGTCCGCCCGGACTTCGCGCAGAAGCTGCAGGCCCGTCATTGGCTCCATGTTCCAGTCCGAGATCACCAGACCGTAGGGAGCCTCGCGCAGCTTGTGGAGCGCTGCCGAGCCGTCAGTCGCTTCCTCGACATTCTCGAACCCAAGCTGGCGCAACAGATTTCGGATGATTCTGAGCATGGTCTTGTAATCGTCCACGATCAGTACGCGCATAGACATGTCAACGGCCATGGTATTCTCCGTACGTCTCCGTCACTGCCAGTAATAATCCGCCAGCACATTCTGTGGATCGTCTGGACTTTAGTGGGCGAGCGTTAATTTCGCGTAAAGTCTGAACTGTAGTGTCTCCCACATTCCTGCACCGCGGCGCCGGCAGCTACTCGAGCTCCGGTATCTCCAGATCGATACCTTGGCGAAGGGCGAGTTCCGAGGTGACCTCGCGCGCCCGCTCCGGGTTCATGGCAGCCAGAATGGGGGCGGACTTGCGCTCGGCCATGCGTTCGAAGACGGAGAGGATCACCTCCATCTCAAGGCCGTTGAAGATGGCAGCGGCATCTGACGGGCGCATGGCCTCGTAGATGCTGACCAGACTGTCCAGCTGTCCGTCGCGCGCCGCGCTTAGCTGCGTCAGCAAGCCCTCGATATGCCCGCTCAATGCGTCAAGTTCGGCGAGCTTTTCGTCGACCCGCTGCTCGGCGACGCTCAGCATGGCAGCCCGCTGTTCCAGTTCCGCTTCGCGGGCGTCCAACTGCTCACGCCGTTCGGACAGGTTGTGCAGAACCGCGACCTCGCTGTCGGTCAGCTGGCTCACGTCGAAGCGGCGCGGCAGTTCCGGCTCGACCGCCGGCGGAGCCTCTTCGGCCTCCGCCGTCGCATCCTCGGCGGCAGGCGCCTCTTCCGGATCGGCCAGCGGCGTATCGGCATCTTCCGGCAGCACGGATTCCACTTCCGGCCCTTCGTCCTCGGTGGCCTCGGCCAGGGTGGTGCTGACGGCGGCGAGCTGGCCCTGATTTGCCACAGCGTTCCAGAGATCGCCGAAGCGGACGCCGATCATCAGGACGGCCACGAAGATGATCGTGGGCAGCAGCCTCAGACGGGTGCCCTTGAAGTGCGCGGCCACGCGACCCGGAATGCTGCCCATGGCGGCGACCACGTGGTTCATGCTGGCCGTGTCGGTGGTGCCGGCGACGTCAAGCGCCGTCGGCTCGTCACTCTCCACGGCCGGTGTCTCTTCGGTCGTCTGGAGGGCCTTGTGGCCAAGGTCTTCGGTGGCGGTTCTGGAGGTCATGGGCCTATCGCATTTCCTCGATGCCCCACAACAGATCGCGGCCGGGCTCGGTCCGCCGGCCCGGCTCAGTCCGATTGCCGTCCTTCGTCGGGCTCGCAGGCACGCCGTCCGGCTCTGTCGACGCGACGTCCGGAATGGGGA
>JANQQD010000214.1 GCA_028285185.1 Anaerolineae bacterium
TCACCTCGTGAACAACGGGCGGCCAGTCGCCCGGCCTCGGCTGGGTGAAGATGCGCATGGTGGGATACCAGGGGCTGTCGTTTCGGCCACGCAGCCACCGCCATTCGCTTTGGAACCTGTTCAACAGCCACACCGGCGTGCCCAGCGCACCGGCCAGATGGGCGACGGCCGTGTCGACGCTGATCACCAGATCCAAGGTCGCCACCAGATTGGCCGTGTCCAGGAAGTCGCGGCAGTCGCCCATGGGGTCGGCGATCCGGCCCTCCAGGCCTTCCGCCTCGATCTCTGTGGCGGCTTCGTCTTTCTGCAGGCTGAACCAATCCACACCGTCTAGCCCGAGCATAGGGCGGAAGGCACGTAGCGGCAGGCTGCGGACCCGGTCCGTGGTATTGTCGCGTCGGCCGGCCCAGACCAGACCCACGCGCAGCCGCCGGCCGGTCGGCGTGCGGGTCGCGCAGACTGCTGCTCCGTCTCCATCGGGCCGCAGCACGCCGTTGCAGTCCGGAATGCTGTCCAGATCCGTGCCAAATGCGAGCGGCAGACTCATGATCGGACATTGGTGGGTGAAATCGCTGTCGGAGACGGCGTCCCGGTCGGTGACGACCGTGACGGCGTCGCCCAGACTGTGGCGGAAAAGGCGCGCCAGTGGCCCAGGCGCAATGCAGGTGATGGCGGCGAAGCGTCGTGCCAGCAGGGGTAGATAGCGCGACATCATGATGGCGTCGCCCAGCCCCTGCTCCGGGAACACCAGGATCCTGGCATCCGGCCCCGGCGGCTGGCCACCCCAGCGCGGCAGTGTTGTTTTCGGGCGCGCCGTCGCCAGCGGCGCATGCCGCCAGCGGCTTTCGTATTTCGGCAGACCCTGGCGAAAGTCGCCTGTCAGTAGCAGCGCCAACGCTTCGTTGCCGGCAGCGATCGCGTGATCGGGTGCCAGGAATTGGGCGTGGCGGTAGATCGCGATTGCCTGTTCGGGTTTGCCCCGATTCATCAATGCGTTGGCCAGGTCGACCTGGATGTCCGCACTGTCCGGCCGAAGTGCTGCGGCCTTGCGATACCAACCCTCTGCCGCTTCATGGTCGCCCAGGTATGAGAGCAGATTGCCGAGTTGCCGGGGCGCATGCGCATCCGACGGATCTTCGGCCGCCGCCTTGCGCAGGAGTCGGAGCGCCTGGTCGAACCGCTTGTCAGCCAATGCCGCTTGGAGCCGGCGGCCGAGTGTTGTGTCGTCGGCCTGCCGCAGCGGTTTGGGAGGCACCATGGCGGGTCCCTCGGCGGGGCTGGCTGGCATAGGCCGGATGCCTATCCGGCCGATGGCCGCCGTGCCGGGCGCACGAACCGGACCTGCCGGCCTGCTGCCTGCAACCGCAGGCGCGCCGCCACTTCGGCCAGCACCGCTGTCCAGTCGCCCGGTCGCGGCTGGGTGACGACGCGGATGGAGGGATACCAGGGGCTGTCGGTCCGATCGCGCAGCCACCGCCACTCGCTTTGAAAACGGTTCAGCAGCCAGACGGGCGTGCCGAGAGAGCCCGCCAGATGTGCCGCGGCCGTGTCGACGGCGATCACCAGATCCAGCGTGGCGATCAAGGAGGCGGTGTCCAGGAGATCCCGGCAATCATCCATGAGGTCGTGGATCTGTCCGCTGAGGCCCTCCGCTTCGATCTCCGCGCGCGCCTCGTCTTTCTGCAGGCTGAACCAGGCGACGCCGTCGATCGCCAGCAGCGGGCGGAAGGCCGCGAGCGGCAGGCTGCGGAACCCGTCCATGGGGTTGTCGCGTCTGCCTGCCCAGACCAGCCCGACACGCATATGTCGGCCTGTAGGGGTCCGTGCGGCCCAGGCCGCCGCAGCATCGCTGTCCGGTTTCAACACGCCGTCTGCGCCCGGAATGCTGTCGAGATCGGTGCCGAAAGCCAAGGGCAGACTCATGATCGGAATGTGGTGCGTGAATGCCGTGTCCGGCGCCGCCTGACGGTCGGTATCGGCGGTGATCGTTTCGCCCAGGCTGTGGCGGAAAAGCCGTGCCAGCGGCTCCGCAGCAAGGCAGGTCACCGCGGCAAAGCGTTCGCGCAAAAGCGGCAGATACCGCGCCATCATGATGGCATCGCCAAGCCCCTGTTCGGGGAAGACGAGGACGCGCGCATCCGGTTCCAGCGGCTCGCCGGACCAGCGCGGCAGCGCTGTCTGCGGCTGCGGGGGTGCCAGCGGACCCCGCTGCCAGCGGCTCTCATACTTTGCGAAGCCCTCCCGATAGTCGCCGGAAAGCAACAGAGCCAGAGCCTCGTTGTAGGTCGCGGTGGCATAGCCGGGCTTGAGTGCCTGAGCCCGGCGGAACGCTGCGATCGCCCGCGGGACAGCACCACTGTTCTTCAGGGCATTGCCGAGATTGTTCAGGATCGTCGCCCGGTCGGGAATGCTGGACGGGCTGGCGAGCGTCAGGGCGCGGCGGTAATGCATGGCGGCGCGGGCGAACGCTCCGGTGTCGGAAAGCGCGATGGCAAGATTGTAGTGCGCTGCCGGATCGTTCGGCGCCCCCGAGAGCGCTTGGCGGTAGGCGGCAATCGCGCTGTCGAGATCGCCGCAGTCGCGTAGCGCAGTGCCGAGATTGCGTCGTGCGTCGGTCGCCTCCGGATCGATCGCCAGTGCCGCCCGGTAACAGTCGGCAGCCTGTGCAGGTTCGCGCGATCGCATCAGAGCGTTGCCGAGAGCTGCCTGTGTGCTCGCGTCATCCGGCCTGAGTGCGGCGGCCTCGCGATAGCTGGCGACAGCGCCCGCCCGGTCCCCGAGATGGGAGAGAAGGTTGCCGAGCTGAATGCGCAGATGGCCGTTCTCCGGGTCATCGCCGGCGGCCCGCCGCAAGAGATCCGCAGCCTCGACGAAGCGCCCGGCCGCCATCGCCGTCTGCAGCCGGCGGCCCAGCGCCTGGTCCGTCATGGCCGGCGCGAAAACGTGCTTGCGGTCGGGCTCTCCAGGGTCCCCTATGGCGTCGCCATCGGGAAGACTCAGTCCAGACGTCGCTGCGTCGAGTTGGTCTCGGGCGTGCCTGTTGTCCGGATCAAGCGCCAGTGCGCTTCGGGCCAGTGCAGCCGCACCCTCGAAATCCCGTTGTAGAAGGAGCCGTCCGCCCTGGCCGATCAGGGCTTCCAGATCGTCGGGGCGCACGCGTTGCCCTTTGTCTGTGTCCATTGTCACCCTAGCTCATAGGCATCATGTCCAGCGACCTGCCCACGGCCACCGGACGGATTTCCGTCCTGCGCACCCTCGCCCCCTATCTCTGGCCGCCCGGCGCCTGGGGCCTGCGCACCCGCGTCGTGTTCGCCATGTCGTGCCTGGTGGCGGCCAAGGTGGCGAATGTCTATATCCCGCTCTTCTACAAGGACGCGGTCGACGCGCTGTCGATGGAGGCTTCGGCGGCGCTGATCCTGCCGGTTGGCGCCATCGTTGCCTACGGGCTGGCGCGCGTCTTGAGCCTGGCCTTCGCGGAACTCAGGGACGCCATCTTCGCGCGTGTGGCGCAGCGGGCAATCCGCAACGCCGCCTTGAACGTGTTCCGCCATCTGCACGCGCTGTCGCTGCGCTTTCACCTGGAACGCCAGACCGGCGGACTGAGCCGGGTGGTGGAGCGCGGCACGCGCAGCATCGAAACGCTGCTGAGCTTTGCGCTGTTCAACATCATCCCGACCATTCTGGAGATCCTGCTGGTCGCGGTGATCCTGTGGCGGATGTTCGATATCTGGTTCGCCTTGGTCACCGTCGTCACCGTCGTCGGCTATATCGCCTTCACGATGAAGGTGACGGAATGGCGCCTGAAGCTGCGCCGGCGCATGAACGACGCCGATGAAGATGCCAACACCAAGGCCATCGACAGTCTCTTGAACTATGAGACGGTCAAGTATTTCGGCAACGAGCGTCATGAATGGGGCCGCTACGATACGGCCCAGCAGCGATACGAGCACGCCGCCGTGCGCAGCCGCACTTCGCTGTCGCTGCTGAATATCGGCCAGGCTGTGATCATCTCGTTGGGGCTGACGGGGGTCATGTACATGGCGGCGCGGGGCATCATTGCGGGCAGTATGACCGTCGGCGACTTCGTCTTGGTTAACACATATCTGATGCAGCTCTATCAGCCGCTGAATTTCTTCGGTTTCGTCTATCGTGAAATCAAGCAGAGCCTTTTGGACATGGATCGCATGTTCAGCCTCTTGAACGTGCCGGAAGAGGTGACGGATGCGCCCGACGCCAGGGCTCTGGCGGTCAATGGCGGGACTGTGGAGTTCGACCGGGTCAGCTTCGGCTATGACCCGCGCCGGCCGATCCTGTCCGATGTCTCGTTCTCCGTACCGGCCGGCAACACGGTGGCGATCGTCGGCCCAACCGGGGCGGGCAAGTCGACGATCAGCCGCTTGCTCTATCGGTTCTACGATGTCACGGACGGGGCCGTGCGCATCGACGGCCAGGATATCCGGACCGTCACGCAGGATACCCTGCGCAGCGCCATCGGCATCGTTCCGCAGGACACGGTGCTGTTCAACGACAGCGTCGCCTACAATATCGGCTATGGCCGGCCCGGATCTTCCGAAGACGAGGTGCAGCGCGCAGCACGCCTGGCCCATATCCACGATTTCATCGCCGGCCTGCCAGACGGGTATGGCACGAAGGTGGGCGAGCGCGGGCTGAAGCTGTCGGGCGGGGAGAAGCAGCGCGTTGCAATCGCCCGCACTATTCTGAAAGACCCGCCGATTCTGCTGTTCGACGAGGCCACATCGGCGCTGGACACCCGCACCGAGCGCGACATCCAGACGAGCCTGGCGGAGGTCAGCACTGGCCGCACCACACTGGTGATCGCGCACCGGCTGTCAACGGTGGTCGATGCCGATGAGATCATCGTGCTGGAAACCGGTCGCGTGGTGGAACGCGGCAGCCACGCCGATCTCTTGGCGCAAGACGGAGTCTACGCCGCCATGTGGCGCCGCCAGCAAGAGGCGAATGCCGCCAGCCCGCCGGCCGCTGCGGCGGCCAGCGAGTGACAGGACCCTGGCATCCCCAGCGAAGGGCTGGACCTCGCGCATCCGGCGGCTCGATGGGCGCCGATGGTATGGCTAGCGGTGCCACGCCATGACCGGTTTCATGGCAAGTTGGCACAAATAGACTAACGATTGGCACGCAGAGACAAAGACAGGCCGGCCACTGATCATGTATCCGTAATAGATCCGGTAATGGGCTGACGGAGTGTCGGCACGGCCTTCAGACAACGGCGGTCTGATATGGAGGCGGCGGCAAAAGCGCTCATCGCTGGTTAACAAGGCCCGTGAAGAGGCGCTGTTACAATCAGGCATTGAGATAGGCGAAAGCCCAACCAGTCGCGGTTTGTCCGAGCGAAGCGAGGCAACGCGCAACTGACCCACAGTCAAGCCAATAATTAAGAATCTTAAATGCACAATATTTAGGCGCATTTGGATAAATTCCTTTATACGGATTGTTGTGCCTAACCCCCTGAAACCGACTGAGCTTAACTGAATCCTTTGTCTCATTTACCATTAATGTGCATGGTATTTGAATTTATTTGCTGAAAGTGCCGTGCGTATACGCTAATAGGAACAACTGCGAAGTGCTGTGGATTCGCCGTGCCCGCCGTCATTTCGCCGTTATCGACCGCAGAGGACGAAAGACATGTCGACCCGCCTGACCGCCCTGTCTCGGACCCGATCGACAACTGCGGCCCGGCGTTCAGCGGCCGGCCAATCGCTCGCCGGCGGCCGTCGGCGCAGCAATGCGATGCATGGACGTGCGCAATCGGCCAACACGACACCGGCGTTGCGCCGTGCGCTGGCGGGCACGACGGCGCTGACGACGGCGGCTGTCTGCGGCTGGCTCTTGGCCGCCGACCCAGCATGGGCGACGCCCACCGGCGGCGTGGTTACGGAAGGTCAGGCCGATATCACCTATGGCGACACCACCGTCACCATCCACCAGCACACCGACCGCGTGATCATCGAATGGCAGTCCTTCGATGTCGGCGCCGGCGAGACCGTCCATTTCGAGCAGCCCCATGAGCTTGCTGCGGCGCTGAACATCATCTTCGGCGGCCCGTCCTCCATCGCCGGGTCGATCACCAGCACCGGCCAGGTGTTCCTGTCCAATCCCCAGGGCATTACGTTTGAACAGACCGCCCAGGTCGATGTGGAATCGATCATCGCCACCACGCTCAGCATCGCGGAGCGCACGGACTTCATGGCCGGCGGGTTCGTGGAGTTCGAGCTGGGCAGCGGCAGCCCGACCGCCACGGTCGTCAATTACGGCAGCATCAGTGCCCGTGGCCTCGCCGCGCTGGTCGGCCCGGGCGTGCGCAATGCGGATACCGGCACGATCGTGGCGGACGTGGCGATCCTGGGCGCCGGCGAAGGCTTCGCGCTGGACTATTACGGCGACGGGCTGGTGAATTTCACGATCACCGATCCGGTGACGCAGCTTCCCATCGGGCGCGACGGCAACGCGGTCGAGGCGCTGGTGGTGAACGAAGGCGCGATCATTTCCGACGGCGGCCAGGTGATCCTGACCGCCGATGCCGCGGCCGGAGTGATCGACACCGTGATCAATCTCGACGGCGTGGAGGCCGCAGGCTCGATCGTGAACCATGGCGGCCAAGTTGTGCTGCTGGGCGGCGACGGGGGCACGGTGCAGGTGGCCGGCACCATCGACGTGTCGGGCGAGGGGCCGGGCGACCAGGGCGGCACGGTGCATGTGCTGGGCGAGAGGCTGGTGCTGGACCTGGGCGCTGAAGTCGACGCCTCAGGGCCCGGCGGCGGCGGCACGGTGCTGATCGGCGGGGCGGAGCGTGGCGGGCCGCTGGCGGCCGGCGGCCACATCGCCTATGCGGAGCTTGAGCCTAGCGCAGGCGGTGGCACGCAAATCTCGATCGACACGACCACGCCGTTCGAAACCGAGAGCTACATCCCGACGGCCGAAATCACCTATTTCGCCGAAGGGGCGTCAGTGGACGCCAGTGCGTCGGAAGCCGCTGGCGACACCGACGAGGGTGGCAGCACCCAACCGCCCGGGGAAGGCGGCACGGTGGTGGTGTGGGGCACGCAGGAGGTCCATTTCCACGGCACCATCAACACGATGGGCGGCAGCGGCAACGGCTTCGTCGAGGTGTCGACGCTTGGCTCCGGCGTGATCGACGGCATCGCCACGACGGGTGAATTCCTGCTCGATCCGCAAGACGTGTGCGTGGAAAGCAATACCCAAACGTGCGGTGGCGGGCTGGTAACGCCGGCATTCGTGAATAACAGCACGATAAAGGCCGTGTTGGACGTGGGCGGAACCTTCACCATCAACACGTCGGGCACCGACGTGGACGGCGATGGCGTGCCGGACGGCGGCACGCTGGGCGGAACCGGCAGGGTCCTCTTCGCCAACACGACCATCACCGTCAACAACAATACCGGAACGCAGGGCACGTTCCGGATTGAGGCGGCCGACACCATCGATCTCGGCGAAACGCTGTTCGGAAGCGACGGATCGACCGGCACCAACTATCAGTTTTTTGCCGGCACCAACGCCGGCGGCACGCCGAACCCCGATGCCGACATCGATACGGGCGGCCAGACCCTGAACTCGGGCGGCGGCGATGTCCTGCTCAACGCCGCAGACGATGTCTTGATCAACGATCCGATGATCACTGGCGGCGGCAACGTGACCGTTATCGCCAACGGGCTCAGCGGCACCTCGACCGTGTCGTTCGGCGAGGGCGACGGCCGCATCCAGACCACGGATGGCATTGGCGGCGCCGGCGAAGTCGACATCGTGGCGGATAACATCGTCTTCAACACCGCCGCCGAACCGGTCATCAACGCAAATGGCACGGGCGGCATCGTCACCTTCCGGCCGCGCACCGCCGGCCGGGCGATCAATCTGGGTACCGCGGACGCAAGCAGCCTGAGCCTGACCGATGCCGACATCGATCGGATCGCTGCCAGCATCCTGCGCTTCGGCAATGCCTCCAGCGGCAACATCACCATCAGCGCCGCCCTCAGCCCGGCGCAGGCGACCAATCTGTCGCTGGTCACCGGCGGTGCCATCTTCGACGGCAACGAGTTGGGAGCCGACGTGACCGCCACGGGCTTGGCGCTGCAGGCGGCCAGCAGCGACGGGCTTGAGACGGCGATCACCAATCTGGCGTTCAACGTCACAGGCGGCGTCGATGTCAGCAATACGGGGGCTCTGACCATCGCGGCGGTGGATGGCGTAACCGCCTCGTCCGCCACAAACGGTGCCGTGAACCTCACCGCCGCCAGCCCGGTGACCATCGCGGCCAATGTCAGCGCCAGCGGGAATGTCACGGCGACCGCAACCGAATCCGCAGCGGTCGACACCGACAACGTGACGGTGAACACGGGCGTTGTAGTGCAGTCGACCGGCGGCAATGTGACGCTGCGGGCCGGCGACGATGTGAACGTCGGCGCCGGTGCAACAGTCAGCGCCAACGGCATCCTGACCCTGACCGCCGGTTTCGGCGATACCGATGGCGACGGTGGCCTGACCATCGCGTCGGCGGCCGTCCTCGGCGGCACAACGATTAACCTGACCGCCATCAACGACATCTTGATGAGCGTGATCAACGCATCCAGCAGCACCGTCAATGTCATCTCGACGGCGGGCGCCGTCTCGCTTGTCGACACCTCGGGAACCTATTCCCTTGGGGCCCTGTCGGTGACCGGCTCGTCGATCAATCTGGGCGCTACGATCTCCAGTACCGGCGCCCAGACCTACAACAGCCCGATCGTGCTGACTGGCGATACGGTGCTGACCAGCACCGGCGGCGGAAACATCACCTTCAGTTCAACGATCGACGGCACGTTCGGCCTGACCGTCAACACGGCCGGCGTCACCTTGTTCGATGACAGGATCGGCGGCACGACGGCGATCGGCGACATCACGACCGACGCGGCGGGCGGCACGACATTTCAGACCATAACGCGGCTGCGAACGGTCGGTACGATGACCTTCAACGACCCGGTCACCGGCATCGGTGCCGTCGTCATGGACTCCAACATCGGCGGCGGCAACACGACCTTCGCGAGCACGATCGACGGCGGGGACTGGATCATCACCGAGTCGTCGAACCTGACCTTCGGCGGTGCGATCGGCGGAACTATCCCCCTGGTCGGGCTGCAGCTGAACAGCCCTCCCTCGACCGTGGCGATCAACGGGGGTCTGATCCGCGTCACTAACCAGATACGATTGCTCGGCAACCTCACCTTCGATTCGCCGACGGACACCACGACCCTTGAGAGCACCGGCGGCGGATTCATCCGGCTCGGCCAAGATCTTAACAACACGGTGCGGAGCGCGATCGACGGCGTGGAGTCGCTGATCATCAACACTACCGGAGCCACCGAGATCTTCGGTGTGGTCGGGGACAACAATCAGCGCCTGGATGCCCTCACGACGAATGCGGGTGGGACGACGGAGCTGCGCGGCGGCCAGCTCACCCTGGCGGGCAACACGCTGACGTTCAACGACGCCGTGACCCTGGGCACGAACACGGTGATCACCGATGCGGGCGCCGTCAGTTTCAACAGCACGATCGACGGCGCCTTCGGGTTGACCGTCGATGCCGGCGGCAATGTGACGTTCGGCGCAGCCGTCGGCGGCACCACGCCACTCACCTCCCTTGCCGTGGGGTCGGGCGGCACGATCGCCGTCAATGGGCCGATCACGACGGCCGACGGAAATGTGACGTTCGACGCCGATGTCATGGCCATCGCCGCGTCGATCAACGCCGGCACGGGCATCGTGTCGCTCAGGCCGCGCACGGCCAACCGGGCAATCAGTCTGGGTGTCGAGACGGCGGGCAGCCTGAGCCTGACTGACGCCGAGGTCGATCAGATCACGGCCAGCCTCTTGCGCATCGGCAGTGCCACCAGCGGCAGCATCACTTTCGGCGGCACGATCAGTCCGGCGCTGACAAGCACGCTTTCGCTGATCACCGGGAACGCGATCATCGATGCCAATGGCACGGCAACCGATGTCCGGGTCGCCAATCTCGCCCTTCAGGCGGCCAACGGCATCGCCGACAGCGGCGGTGTGGTCATCCTGGACACCGAGGTCGATACCGTGGCCGCGCGCAACACCACCAGCGGCGGCATCGTGATCCTCGAAGCGGCTGCCGGCGGCAACCTGACGATCGGTACGGTCGACGGCGTGGTCGGCATCCGCAACGAGGCCACGGCGGGGCCACTCCTCGCGACGCAGATCGAAACCAACAATGGCGACCTGATCGTCAACAGCGACATCTTCGTCAATCGCGGCACGCGGCTCTTGCTGGTGGCCCAGCATGTGGGCAATGGCGACCGGCTATTTGACAACAACGCAGCGATCAGCACCAGCGACATCCAGATCCAGATCCGCGCCAACAACATGGAGCTGGAGGGCGGGACCATCAACGCCGGGTCGGGCCGCGTGGGCTTGAGCAACGAACTGGGCGGCCAGAACGTCGCTATTGACCTGGGTGGCACGGGCGCAGCGGCGGGCGTGCTGGGCCTGACCGATGCGGAACTCGATACGGTCACGACCACCGGCGTGCTGCAGATCGGCAATGCCGGCGCCGGCAACATCACGGTGTCGCAGGCGATCGCGCCGGCGAATGTCAGCACGCTGGCCCTGCAGACGGGCGGCGCGGTGGTGGATGCGAACGCCGCCGGCGCCGACATCACCGTCGCCAATCTGGCGATCCGGACGGGTGCCGGCGTCGGTGCGGCAGACGCGCTGGAGACCGCAGTCACCAACCTGGCCTTCGCCAATACCGGCGGCGCGTTTGATCTGGCCAACACAGGCGCGCTGACCATCACGACGGTGGACGGGCTGACAACCTCGTCGAACACCGGCACGACCACGACGATCACCACCGCCAGCCCGCTGACCTTTGCGGTGAACACCACCAGTGTCGGCACGGCGATCTATACGGCGGGCGAGACCAACGACCCCGGAACCTTCGCCGA
The DNA here is from genome assembly GCA_028285185.1 of Anaerolineae bacterium. Lineage (GTDB taxonomy): Bacteria > Pseudomonadota > Alphaproteobacteria > DSM-16000 > Inquilinaceae > JACKIG01. The sequence continues at coordinate 10,998 of JANQQD010000214.1, forward strand.
CGACATTGCCGTCAACGCCAATGTCACGGTCAGCGCGACCGGCGGCGACCTGACGCTGCGGGCCGGCGACGAGGTGAGCATCGGTGCGGGCGCGACCGTCAGCGCTTCGGGCGTGCTGAGCCTGACCGCAGGCTTCGGCGATCTCGACGGGACCGGCGGCCTTGCCATCAGCACCGGGGCCATCCTCGGCGGCACGACGATCAACCTCACCGCGATCAACGACATCCTGCTGAGCCAGTTCACCGCGCCCACCAGCACCGTCAACGTCTTGTCCACCGGCGGCGCCGTCTCGCTGACCGACACGTCGGCAGCCTATTCCTTCGGCGCGCTGTCCGTGACCGGGACATCGATCAATCTGGGGGCCACGGTCAATACCACGGGCGCCCAGACCTATCAGAGCCCGGTGACCCTGACCGCCAACACGGTGCTGACCAGCACGGGCGCCGGCGAGATCAGGTTCAATTCGACGATAGACGGTACGTTCAACCTGACAGTCAACACCGCCGGCCTGACGTTCTTCAACAGCGCCATAGGCAGCACGACCCTGATCGGCGACCTGACGACAGATGCGGCCGGTTCCACCACATTGCTTCGTGGCCTGACCACAAACGGCACCTTGACCTTCAACGACCCGGTCACCGGAGGCAGCGTCATCATCGACGCCACCCAAGGCGGCGGCAACACGACCTTTGCCAGCACGATTGACGGCGGGGACTGGATCATCCGTGAACAGAACGTGCTGACCTTGGGCGGCGCGGTGGGTGGGACCGCCCCCTTGGTCGGACTGCAGGTGACCATCGACACCGGGACCGTGGCGATCAACGGCGGTCTGATCCGCGTCGTCAACCAGATAAGCTTGCCTGGCAACACCGTCTTTGACTCGCCCACGAACACGACGACGCTTGTGAGCGAAGGCGGGGGGGTGATCCAGCTCGGAAACAGCACCGCGAACACGGTGCGGAGTGCGACCGATGGTGAGGAGTCGGTGATCCTCAACACTATCGGTATCACGCGAATAAATGCGGTTGTCGGGGACAACAATCAGCGCCTGAACTCCCTGACCACGAACGCGGGCGGGACGACAGAGCTGAACGGCGGCCAGCTCACCCTGGCGGGGAACACAGCGACGTTCAACGACGCGGTGATCCTGGGCATGAACACTGTGATCACCGATGCGGGTGCGGTGAGCTTCAACAACACGGTCGACGGCGCTTTCGGGCTGACCGTGAATGCCGGCGGCAACGTGACCTTCGGCGGCGCGGTCGGCGGCACCACACGGCTGACCTTCCTGACCGTGACGTCCGACGGCACGGTCTTCGCCAACGCCCCGATCGCGACCGACAACGGCAACGTGACGTTCGAAGCCGATGACATGACCCTCGGCGCGGCCGTCAACGCCGGCACTGGCATCGTCACGCTAAGGCCGCGTACCGCCACGAGGCCGATCAACCTGGGCACCGAGACGGCGGGCAGCCTGAGCCTGACCGACGCAGAGATCGATCAGATCACCGCCAGCATCCTGCGCATCGGCAGTGCCACCAGCGGCGACATCACGGTGTCTTCTGCGATCACTCCGGCGAATGTCAGCACGCTCGCGTTGGAGACGGGCGGCGCGGTCTTGGACGGCACGGCCGGCGAGCAGGCCGACCTGACGATCACCAACCTGGTCATCCGCAGCGGCAATGGCGTCACGAGCCTGGACACCGCCGTCACCAACCTGGCCTTCGCCAATACCGGTGGGGCGTTTGACCTGAGCAACACCGGCGCGCTGACCATAACGGCGGTGGACGGGCTGACCACCTCCTCCAACACGGGCACGACGACGAACGTCGCCTCCGACACCTTGCTGACCTTCGCCGTCAATACCGACGGCACAGGCAACGCGACCTTCACCGCGCCCACCATCAACGTGAACAACGGTGTCAGTGTCGGCGTCGCGTCCGGTACCCTCGCCTTCAACGCAGCGACGGTGAACCTCGACGGCAACCTGACCGCTATCGCCGGCATCAGCGGCACGGCGACGACCATCAACGTCATCAGCGACACCGGCGGGGCTGAGATCCAGGATGCGGTCGATGTCGCCCTGGCGACCGCCACGGCGGGCAACCCGGTGACCATCAACGTTGCGGTCGGCACCTATGCCAGCTTCATCCTCGACAAGCCCTTCATCACCGTCGACGGTGCCGGCAGCAGCCTCGACCCGACCGTGGGCACGGTGATCCTGACGGGCTCGCCGGCGATCACCGTCACCGCCAACAACGATACCCTGCAGGACATGGCG
>JANQQD010000221.1 GCA_028285185.1 Anaerolineae bacterium
CATCGATGACGACCCGTTGGACTCCGTGATCTCCGAGACCACGCGCACGGTATAGGGGAAGGCTTCCTTCGACGGCATCAGCGGGCGGATTGCGCGCCAAGCGAGCTTGCCGTGGCCGATTTCGCGCCGGCCCGGGGTACCCATCCGACCTGCCTCGCCGACGGAATAGGGCGGGAAATTGTAGTGGAGCATGAAATGCTCGCGGTACTCGCCTTCCAGCGCGTCGATGATCTGTTCGTCGGAGCCGGTGCCGAGCGTGGTAACGACCAGCGCCTGCGTCTCGCCACGGGTGAACAGTGCCGAACCGTGCGCACGTTCCAGCAAGCCCACCTCAGAGACGATGGGCCGAACGGTCTTGGTGTCCCGCCCGTCGATGCGCTGTCCCGTATCCAGGATGGTGCCGCGCACGATGTTGCTTTCCAGCGATTTGAACAGGCCGCCCAGTTCCTGCGGCGTCACCTCGTCCTCTGCGAATGCCGCAGCGGCCTCTGCGCGCACCGCATCGACGGCGGCCAGACGGTCCTGCTTGGTTGCGATGGCATAAGCCGACCGCAGCTGGTCCGAATAGCCTTCCGCAAGCCGCTGTGCGGCCGCTTCGCGCCCTGCCGGCGGCGCGGCCAGCTCGATCGGATCGCGCGCGCACAACTCGGCCAGCTCAATGATGGCCGCCATGACCGGCTGCATCTGCTGGTGGCCGAAGGTCACAGCCCCCAGCATGACGTCTTCCGGCAGTTCCTGCGCCTCACTTTCCACCATCAGAACGCCTTCGGTGGTGCCGGCGACGACCAGGTCCAGCTTGCTGACGTTCATTTCGTCCAGCTGCGGGTTCAGCACGTACTGATCGTCGATATAGCCGATGCGCGCGGCACCGATCGGACCGAGGAACGGCAGGCCGGAGATCGTCAGCGCCGCCGAGGCGCCGATCAAGGCGACGATGTCGGGGTCGTTCTCCAGGTCATGGCTCAGGACAGTGCAGATGACCTGGGTTTCGTTGCGGTAGCCCTTGACGAACAGCGGCCGGATGGGCCGGTCGATCAGCCGCGAGACCAGAACCTCTTTCTCAGAGGGGCGGCCTTCGCGCTTGAAGAACCCGCCGGGGATCTTGCCGGCAGCGAACGTCTTTTCCTGATAGTTCACGGTCAGCGGAAAGAAGTCGGCGTCGGGGCGGGCCGATTTGGCGCCCACGGCCGTGCACAGCACGACGGTCCCGCCATAGCTAGCCATAACGGCCCCGTCGGCCTGTCTGGCGATCTTGCCGGTCTCAAGCACGAGTGTGCGGCCGCCCCACTCCAGCTCCTTTCGATAGAGATTGAACATACGATTATCCTTTCCGAGTGCCGCCGGCCCTTGCCGGACGGCGAGCAGACAAATGGCAACAGGGGACGCGCCCTTGTGGGCGTGCCCCCTGAAGACGTGGCTGGAACTGTGATGACACCGCTTAACCGATTGAGCACACGGTAATTGACGCCGCCCGACAGGGGGCCGCAGTCGTCACCGACGCAGGCCCAGACGCTTCACGATGGTCTCGTAACGGGTTCGGTCCTTCTGCCGCATATAGGCCAGCAGGCGCCGCCGCCGGCCGACCATCATCAGCAAGCCGCGCCGGGAGTGGAAATCCTTCTTGTGCGTCTTGAGGTGTTCGGTGAGGTTGGCGATCCTCTCAGTGAGGACGGCCACTTGGACTTCCGGCGAACCGGTGTCGTTTTCCGCGGTGGCGAAGGTCCCGATGACCTCCGTCTTCCGCTCCGGTGTGATCGACATCGTGTTTGGCTCCTATGCTCTCAAATTGAGGATGCGCACCGGCCACAGCTCGGCTCCGTCGAGCCGGGCCAACGCCACCGGCGTTCCTCGGGCCAGCGCCAGCACGATGCAGTCCCGATCGTCCAGATCCGCGGCAAGCGCCTCGATGCGCTCCCGATCCGATCGTCGCAACATGGCCACCGGTTGGCCCGAGCGCATGCGATGCGCTTCCACGTCGGTCACGGCCACCGCCGGGATGTCGTCCAGCGGGGTCTGCAAGGGCAGGAGGGCCTTCTCTCCCTCCTGTCGATCGACGAGGTGCTGTAGATGCTCCAGTGATATGGAGTCGTCAAGGGTGAAGGGGCCGACATTGAGCCGGCGAAGTGCGGAGAGGTGCCCCACGGTGCCAAGCGCGCGGGAAATATCGCGGGCGAGCGCCCGCACATAGGCTCCCTTGCCGCTGATGGCTTCCATCTCCACCCTGTCGCGATCGATGGTGCGAAGCCGCCGCAGGTCTTCGATGGTGATGATGCGCGGAGCCAGAACGACCTCTTCGCCCTCGCGGGCCAGATCATAAGCCCGTTCGCCGGCGATCTTCACAGCCGAGAACCGTGGCGGCACCTGTTCGATCTCACCGACGAAGTGCGGCAGCACGGCATCGATGGCCGCCTCATCGGGCCGCACATCGCTGGTCTCCACCACCTTGCCTTCGGCGTCGTCGGTATCGCGAGCCTCGCCGAAGGTCAGCGTGAACCGGTAGGTTTTGCGGCCATCCATGGCGTAAGACACCGTCTTCGTGGCCTCGCCGAAGGCGATAGGCAGCACGCCGGTGGCCATCGGGTCCAGCGTTCCGGCGTGACCAGCCTTGGCCGCCTGCAGCAGCCGTTTGGCGGCCGACACCGCCTGGGTCGAGGTCATGCCCTGCGGCTTGTCCAGGACCAGCCAGCCGTTGATCGGGCGGCCCTTGCGGCGCCGGCTCAAGGCTCGCTCTCCAGGTCTTCGCCGTCCGGTCCGGCCAGGTCGGCGGAGACCCGCGGATGGTGCAGCAGGGCATCGATCCGCTGTGCCGTGTCGAACGACGTATCGAGCTGGAACCGCAGCGCCGGGGCGAACTTCAGCTGCACCGCCCTGGCCACGTTGCGCCGCAGGAACGGCTGCGCCCGCACCAGCGCCTCCAGCACCGTTTCGGCATCCTTGCCGCCCAGCGGGGTCACATAGACGTTGGCCGTCTTCAGGTCCGGAGTCATCCGCACCTCCGTCACGGTGACGGAGGTGTCGTGCAGCGCCGGGTCGCGTAATTCGCGCCGGCCCAGCATCTCCGCCAGCGCATGGCGAATGGCCTCGCCTGCGCGCAACTGCCGTTGCGACGGTGTCCGTCCGTCACGCATCGTCATGATAACGCTCGCTCAGATCAAAAAGGGCCCGACCCGCTTGGCCGCCCCGATGCCGGGGCGGTCTGGGCGCGCTTAAAGCTGCCGGGCCACCTCCTCCATCTCGAAGGCCTCGATAATGTCGCCGACCCGGATGTCGTCATAGTTCTCGAAGGCCATGCCGCATTCGTAACCGTGCGTGACCTCGCGTACCTCTTCCTTGAAGCGCTTCAACGTCTTCAGGTTGCCCTGATGGATCACGACGTTGTCGCGCAAGAGCCTGACCGATGCGCCGCGCCGCACCAGTCCCTCGGTGATGTAGCAGCCGGCGACCTTGCCGACCTTCGTGATATTGAAGACCTCGCGGATCTCCGCATTGCCCAGGAAGTTCTCGCGAAGGGTCGGCGCCAGCATTCCGGAGACGATATTGCGGATATCGTCAATGATGTCGTAGATCACGCTGTAATAATGAATATCGATACCGTCACGGCGCGCAAGTTCCCGCGCCTGCGGATTGGCGCGAACATTGAAGCCGATGACCATGGCTTCGGATGCGCCGGCCAGCGTGATGTCACTTTCGGTGATGCCGCCGACGGCCGAGTGCAGAATGCGAACCTCGACCTCCGTGCTGTCGCTGACCAGTTTGGACAGGCTCGACGCGATCGCTTCGACCGAACCCTGCACGTCGCCCTTGATGATGATCGGAAGCTGCTTGGCT
>JANQQD010000233.1 GCA_028285185.1 Anaerolineae bacterium
ATGATCTGCTCCTCCGTGAACCGGCTCTTCCGCATCGTCCGTCTCCTCTGGTGACGGACTCCCCTTATAACCGAGGGATCAATCGGGGCTCACACCAGACCGAGTGGCAGGTGAAGACGATCGTACAGGCCGAACTCTCACGCAGCCGACAAGGACCCATTCCCCCAGAGCTGGAGCATAAACTACTAAAGCGGGTGGGGACATGGATCGCGGCGGTTTCCGGCACGGCCGTGACTGCGATCCTGATTTTCTGGTTTGTGTTCAACGATTTCGTTGTTGACGAAGCAACGGTTCGGGCAACGTTGCGGGCAACAGAGATTGCTCAAGAGAGATCGAATGCCGTACTTGACTCCGCGCAGGAGCGCGTTGCGGATACGATAGAAGAGATTGCAACGTTGAAAGGAAGGACGGATGCGGCATTGACTTCCGTGGAAGACCGACTTCTTGCTTTGGACAACCGGATACAACAGCTTGATAGTTTGGAGACTTCAACAAGGGGCAGATTATCGGCGCTAGAGGATTTGACTCTTGGATTTGAAGAAACGCAAGCAGTGGCACAGAGTCTTCAACTGGAAATCAGTGGAGTAGTGGATGATCCAGAATTTCAGGCACTAGTTGCACGATCTCTTGAGGATCGCCTCTTCAACAACGCTGTCGTTGCGTTCTCTGTGCCTACATGCCCACCTGGATGGACACCATTTGATCGTGCCGAGGGGCGTTTCGTCTTGGGTGCGGGACAGGGTCCGCTGCGGGAAGCCGTTATCGTCGGGCAGACCGGCGGCGCAGAGGAAGTCACGCTGACCGTCGCGCAGATGCCGGCTCATGATCATACCGGAGACTGGCGGTACTCCGACTCTTTCGGATTTGCTAGGTTCGCGCTGGGCAATCAAGGCGCTCGGTTAGCATCGACGGGCGATCCACAATCGGGCTGGGGTTTCGAGTTTGATCCGCTAGAAGAACAAGGAAGCGGCCAGCCCCACCTCAACATGCCCCCCTACATCACGCTCTACTGGTGCTCGCGGACGAGCGAGTGAAAGGCGGTACGCGGCAGGACATCCGTCCCAACCTTCTTCCGACCACCATGCTCTGACTCGGGAGCAGAAAGGGCCGCACATGGCGGCCCCTCCCTTTGCGATGTCACCGCGGCCTATGGCACTCCGGCCCCTTCCGAGGCAACCATCCCGTACTTGCGCCGATGCCACGCCTCGATATGTGGCTCGGCCACACCATGGGCTGTTTGGCACACTGCCGCCTCGCACATCGTGTCGTAGACTTGGCAGATGAACCAGTTCAGCCCGCGGTCGCCTTTGAGCATCGGGTTGTCCTGGACCAGCATCATCAGAGCTTCGGCCGCGCCTTCGAGGTTGTGCGCGCGGGGTCGCGTCTTGCATTGATGGATCAGCCGGAGAGCTAGCCTAGCCTAATCCACGGACGCGCAGTAACAGCCGATCCATTGGGCCGGCGCAGACAATACCGACTATTTGAAACGCAGAACTGAACCTCGAAGGGCAATGGTGGGCGCGACTGGGATTGAACCAGTGACCCCTACGATGTCAACGTAGTGCTCTCCCGCTGAGCTACGCGCCCGCCCTGATCGTGGCGCCAAGGTCTTGAAAATCTTGCGAAAATCGGCAAGATTGCAAGCCGTCGGCGCTTTGATCGACAACGGCGGATATCTGGACATGACCCGACGCTGCCTGCAGAGAACCGGGCGTTTAGCACCAAACCGCGGCCTCTTGCAAGCGCCGGGCGCGCGCGCGTGGTCGCCGCGCGGCTGGCTGGGCGCGCTCTTGGTCGGCCTTGCGGCACTGATCGCGCCTGCGGCCGCCGCCCAGGTGCCCAACAGCGATGCGCTGTGGTCGTCGTTCGCGGAGCCCACCGTGGGCGCGCCGCAGGTGATCGGCACCTATACCAATGGCTGCATCGGCGGCGCGCAGAGCATCGCGCTGGAGGGGCCGGGGCATGTGGTGATCCGGCCGCAGCGCAACCGGTATTGGGGACATCCCTCGCTGATTGCGTTCGTCAACTGGCTCAGCGAACAGGCCCATCGCGAGGGGCTGGGCGTGCTGATGATCGCCGATCTGGGCCAGCCGCGCGGCGGGCCCGTCACCGGCCATGCCAGCCACGAGATGGGGCTGGACGTCGATATCTGGCTGCAGATCCTGCCCAGCCGGGACACCCTCAGCCCGGCTGAAGTGGCTGCACCGCAAGAGGTGTCGTTCGTGGTGGAGTCGTCGTTGACGGTCGATCGCGCGATCTGGACGCCGGCGCATGTGCGGCTCTATCAGCTCGCCGCCAGCTATCCGGGAGTGGAGCGCATCTTCGCCCACCCGGCGCTCAAACAGGCGCTATGCGCCGATGCCGGTGTCGACCGGGCGTGGCTGAACCGCGTGCGGCCGTGGTATGGCCATACCGGGCATATGCATGTGCGCCTGGCCTGCCCGGCCGACAGCCCGCAATGCCGTGCCCAGGCGCCCGTGCCGCCGGGCGACGGATGCGGGGCGGAGGTCGACTGGTGGCTGGCCGAGGGCCTGCATCAGCGCCGCGGCGGCGGGGGCGGTGCCGGCACGCCGCCACCCCTTCCCGCCGCCTGCGCCATGGTGATGCAGCCATAGGTCCTGCAACCGTAAGCCACGCAGGTCATCCGAACAGTGCGCCGCCAACGGCCAGCGCCATCAAGAGGCCTGCGCACATCGCAGCAGCCTTCCACATCTCTAACCCCTCCTTATGGGTATTATATGGGCATGCGGCCGGCCCGATGCCCGCGCGCATGAAGGTTAAGCCTGCGCCCGTTCGGACCGCGCCGTCTGTGAGGGGGTTCACGTCCGCGCGATCTTCGGGGGCCGTTCCGCTCGCGACAGCGGCATTGGCCTTGCCGGACCGCGACGCCATATTGGGAGGCAACGGTTGTACGGGAACGGTGGGCTGACGCCGGATAGCGGTGGCGCCGCCAACCCAAGGCATGGTCGGGGACCGCGTGCGATGATGCACAGAGAGGCGAAGTTCAGTATCGGCCAGGTGGTTCGCCACCGGGTCTACCCGTTCCGCGGCGTCATCTTCGATGTCGACCCCACATTCAACAACACCGAAGAGTGGTACCAGTCGATCCCGCAAGAGGTGCGGCCGAGGAAGGACCAGCCCTTCTATCACCTGCTCGCGGAAAACGCCGAATCGACCTATGTCGCCTATGTGTCGGAACAGAACCTGCTGATCGACGAGAGCGGCCTGCCCGTCAGCCACCCGCAGGTGCCGAAGCTGTTCGACGCGCTGGAAGAAGGTGTCTACCGCCTGCGCCCGACCCAGGCGAACTAGCCGCACCGCCGATGACGGTCGAGATTCGGGCAGGCGTGCCGGCAGACGCCGCCGACCTGGCCGAGATCCATCAGTCGGCCCGTGCAGCGGCCATGCCCTGGCTGCCTGTCATCCATGAACCTGCGCAGGTGCTGCGGTTCTTCCAATCGCATGTGCTGGCGCGAACAAGCGTATCCGTGCTGCTGGCCCAGTCACGCCCGGCCGCCTTCCTGTCGTCCACCCCTGGCTGGGTCGAACACCTTTATGTCGCGCCGGCGCACTGGCGGCGCGGATATGGCGCGCGGTTGCTGACCCTTGCCCAACAACGGTCGGAACGCCTCCAGCTCTGGACCTTCCAGGACAATCGGAACGCACGGGCGTTCTATGCCGCGATGGGGTTCGCGGAGGTCGAGTTCACCGACGGCAACGCCAATGAAGAACGCATGCCGGATGTCCGGCTGGCCTGGCGGCGCCCCGGAGGCGCGGTATCCTGAGCCCGCCTCGCCTCAAGCGGTGGCAGGCGCGCCGGCCTGCGCGCCCTGGGGCGGCAGATACCTCTGGATCGCGACGGTAACGTCGTCATCCAGCACCGACACCTCCGGAGGCCACGCGCCCGCAAGGGATCCGTCGGGCGCGACCAGGTATTTGTGGAAGTTCCATTTCGGCGCCGCCGCGTCGCCGCTTTCGGCCGCCACCCAGCGATAGAAGGCATGCGCCTGGTCCCCAACGACGCAATGCTTGGCGCAGAGGGGGAAATCGACCCCGAACCGGGCTTTGCAGAAGTCCTGGATTTCCGTTTCGGTGCCCGGCTCCTGCCCGCCGAAATCGTTGCAAGGGACACCGACAACGATCAGCCCCCGGTCGCGATACTGCTGCCAGAGCGCCTGCAGTTCCGCATACTGGAAGGTGAAGCGGCAGCCCGATGCCGTGTTGACCACCAGCACCGGCTGACCGCCAAAGTCGCTAAGACACAAATCTTCGCCGTCGATGCGGCGGAACTGAAAGTCGGGCATGGGCGCTCACCGGCTTGGTCGTTGGAAGACGGCAGCCTGAGCACAATCGAAAGGCGCCGATGTCTCTCTCCCTGATGATGAGAATAGACGCTCAAGCATCAGGGCCGGAGTCGCAACTAGGCGCGCTCGCGCAATATTGACCGGGACTGCAACCGGTTCTCGCGGCTCTGTGAAGGGGATTCCCGCCTTCGTCACCGTCGGGGTCCGCACCGGATGGTTCGGCCCTGTCGGCCTCAACCTTCCGTCGGCTCCATCTCCGTCGCGGTGATGAAGGCGGCGGGATCGGTCAGGATGGGCGCCGGGCCCCAGCTGATGAAGCCGCGCCGCTCCAAGAGCGCAATCGGCTGTTCCTGCGTCGTATGGAGGACCAGCCGGTCGGTGCTGCCGTCGAGAAAGCCGAGGATTGCCGACGCAACATTGCCGACCTCGCCGCCCTCTTCGGCAAGCGCCGCCAGGGCGGCCAGCGGCCCGTCCGGCCCCGCCTCCCCCAAGGCCTGGCTGAGATAGGGGCGCACGGCCCCACCGTCTTCCACAGAGATGCTCATATGCGTCAGCGCTAGGCTGGAGATCAGTGGCATCAAGGCGGCCAGGCTCTCGGCAGACGGCGGCTCCCCGCCCGCCAGGGCCGCCGCGGCGGCCAGACCGGCCTCCAGCATGGCGCGTGAGACACCGGTGACGCCCAGTTCCACGGCGACGTGGCCGATGCGCGCGCCATTCAGTTCGATCGACAGCGCGGCGCGCTGCGCCGCGGCCTCATGGGCCCAGGCCACGGCCAGGGTCCCCTCAACCGGCTCTCCGTCGCCGAGCGCGGCAAGCCAATCCGGCAGCCCCAGCCCTTGAAGTCGCAGCGCCGGATCGGAGAACCTGAGCGAGATGCCGCCCATCGGGTCCGGCTCGAGGGGATCCACGCCGGCGATCGTCAGCGAATCGGTGGCAAGGCCGGCCCCGGCACCATCGACGGTAAATTCCGCCAGGCTGAGCGTTGCGCCGTCGAACGAGAGGCGCGGCTGCGCACGGGCGAAGGTGACGGTGTCGCCAAGCCCCCGGGCATCCAGCCTGTCGCGCAGGAACGCGCCCGCCGAGACGTCGACCGTGAGGACGGCGACCGCAATGACCGCCAAGCCGATCAGCCCACGGCGCAGCCAGCGCGACCAATTGCCATTCTTCATACGTTCCATCCCGTGACCGGAAGTATTCACTGTTGGTCTGCAACAGCTTGGCTCTTCGCTGGCGAACGATTTGTCAAGTCTCCAGCAATGAACCAGGGTCGAGGACGGGCCGGATAAGCGGACAGATTCTAAAGTTTCGCTGGACCTGTGCGGCGACTGAAGGCAGGCTCACGGCCCCTGGAAGTGAGTGGACACGTCGGGTTGTAATGTTCTCCGAACTGCTGACGACGCTTGTTGCCACGGTCGGAGCCGTGCTCGCCGGACCGCTTGGCCCGCTGGATGTACCGGATCATACGGCGCTGGCCGACTACCGGCCGCCGGAGACGACTCGCGTCTATCTGGCCGACGGCACGCTTCTGGCTGAGCACTTCGTAGAGAACCGCACGGTCGTGCCGATCGACCAAATGCCGCCCATGCTGGTGCAGGCGTTCGTCTCAGCCGAAGATCAGAACTTCTACGACCATGGCGGGATCGACTTCGCCGCCACGGCGCGCGCCATTACGGTCAATGTCCGCTATGCATTGAGCGGCAGCAGCCGTCTGTTCGGCGCCTCCACCATTACCCAGCAGCTGGCGAAGAACCTTCTGCTGACGCGCGAAGTCACACTGGACCGCAAGATCCGCGAGGCCATCCTTGCCGCCCGCATCGAATCGCTGCTGACCAAGAACGAGATCCTCGAGATCTATCTGAACCACGTTTATCTGGGCCAGGGGGCGCACGGCCTCGCAGCGGCGGCGGCGGTCTATTTCGGCAAGTCGCTCGACGAGCTGACGCTGGGCGAAATGGCCTATCTCGCAGCGCTGCCCAAGGCGCCCAGCTATTATCATCCCGTCCGTCAGCTCACAGCCGCGCTCAACCGCCGCCGCTATGTGCTGGACCGCCTTCTGGATGACGGCTTCATTTCCGAAGAGGAAGCCGAGGCGGCACATGCCGAGCCGCTGACGACGATCATCGACAATGATGCGATCCGCCGCGTCCCGCCCGCGGACTATTTCTCCGAAGAGGTGCGCCGCGCGCTGGTCAGCCGCTACGGCTCGGACTCGGTGCTGGAGGACGGCCTGACTGTCCGGTCGACCATGGATCCCGAGCTGCAGGAGATCGCCACCCGCGCGTTGCGCGACGGTCTGATCACCTATGACCGGCGGCACGGATGGCGGGGTGCGATCGCAACGGTGCCGGTCGAGCTGCTGCCGACGGATGAGGTCGCTTCGGATGACGAGGCGCCGGCCGCTCCGGTGACGCCGGAAAGCGGTCTCAGCCTGCGCGAGGCCTTGTCGGAGATCGGCTCGGGGCTGATCAGCAGCGGCGGTGGGGCTGATGGCGACCCCGTGCAGGAGGCCTGGCAGACCGCGCTTTCGGAGATCGAACGGCCCGCCAATGCAGGCACGTGGGAGATGGCGCTGGTCCTCGCCGTAGAGGCTCGCGAGGCCGATTTGGGTTTCGTCGACGGTGCCAGGGCGACCTTGCCGCTGAGCGAGGCAAGCTGGGCGCGGCGGCGCCACCCCCAGGGATGGGTTGGTGGGGCCCCCTCTCGCATGGCCGATGTGGTGTCGCCCGGCGACGTGATCCTGGTGGAGCGTGCTACCAGCTACGACGGTGAGGGGCGCCGCAACTACGCGCTGCGGCAGATCCCGGAGGTCCAGGGCGCGCTGTTTGCCATCGACCAGTGGAGCGGCCGGGTCGTCGCCATGGCCGGCGGCTTCGACTATGGGGCGAGCCAGTTCAACCGCGCGACCCAGGCGCTGCGGCAGCCGGGGTCCGCATTCAAGCCGATCGTCTATCTGGCCGCGCTTGAGATGGGCTTTCATCCGGACTCGCTGATCCTCGACTCTCCGATCTCCGTGCGCGGGTTCGGCCAGAATTGGCGGCCGCGCAACTATGACGGCGACTTCATGGGCGTGATCCCGTTACGCGTAGGCGTGGAGCGGTCGCGCAACCTCGCCACCGTCCGGCTGCTGGTGGAGATCGGCATCGAGCCGGTGGCCGAGCTGGCGGAACTGCTTGGCGTCTATGACGAAACGCCGCCGTACTATTCCACGGGCCTCGGGGCAGGCGACACGACCTTGATGCGCCTGACCTCGGCCTACGCGATGATCGCCAATGGCGGCATCCGCATCAGCCCGACGCTGATCGACCGTGTGCAGGACCACCACGGCCGCACCATCTATTCCCACGACCGCCGCGGCTGCTTCGATTGCCTGTCCGACGGCTGGTCGGGCCAGCCGGTGCCTGAGATCGATGCAATGCTGCCGCCGGCCGACGAGCTCGTCGATCCGATCGCCGTCGGCCACATGAACACCATCCTGCAAGGGGTCGCCACGCGCGGAACCGCCGCGCGCCTTGCCAGCCTGGGCCTGCCGCTTGCCGGCAAGACGGGCACGACGAACGAGAGCCAGAGCGTCTGGTTCATCGGCTTCTCGCCAGTGCTGACCGTCGGCGTCTATGTCGGCTTTGACGACAACCGCACGCTGGGCTCCGGCGAAACGGGGTCAAGCGCCGCGGTGCCGATCTTCGGACAGTTCATGGAAGAGGCGATGCAAGACCGCGTGCTGCCCGACTTCCCCCCGCCACCCGAAGGCGTTGCCGGCGGCGAGCGGCGCGACGCCTTGTCTTCGCTGGCCGAGGACCGGTTGGATCCGAGCACGTCGGCGACACCGACCATGGGAACCACGGGCACCGGCGGCCTCTACTGATCCGGTGCGCGTGGCACAGTGTTGCCCCGTCTCTGCCAATTTCCTTCGTGACAGTGGCCCTTCCTTTCAGACCTGCAACAGGAAACCGATTGCCGTGAGTGCGCTTCATCGTCCACCGGGTTCGATACCCCTGGCCGCCGCAGCTATGGCCTCCATCGTGACTTTCGCGACGGCGACACCGGCCGTGGCCCAAGACGAATTCGTTCTCGACGTGATTGCCGACGCTCTGGCACCGGACCTCAGCTTCACCTACGAGACGGTCAGCGAAGGCCCCGATGGCGTGTCCGCAGAGAATGTGGAGATTGCCCCCGGCGATGCGGACGGCGATGATGGTCGCGTCACCATTGCGCGGTTCACGGTCAGCGGCGCCGATGCAGATACCGCCACGGCCGATCTCCTGCCCCGGATCGACCTTCTGACCATGGAAGGCGTGATCTTCGAGCCCAAGGGCGATCGCGGCGTGGCCCGTTTCGCCGAGATCGCGCTCAGCGACCTGGTCCTTCCAACCGGCTTCCTGGCCTATCTGATCGATGACACGACGGAGGAGGATGCGGCCGACGAGGACGCGACCGAGGACGACGCCGAGGCGGAAGAGAGGTCGCTGGTGGAGGAGGAGCCGTCCGGACCGTCGGACGACGAGATCTTCGCCATGATCCGCAATCTGGGTCTGGAAAGCGCCGTGATCAGCGGCATGGACACGGTCGAGCCGCGTGCCGGCACCGACAGCCAGGTGCTGCGTGTGGACAGCCTGCGCGTCGACGGCCTGGCGGAGGGTTGGATCGACCAGATCCGCCTGGAGGATCTGAGGGTCGAAGATCTGGGCATCCTGGAGATCGACACGATCCTGTTCGACCGGCTCGATCTGATCGCACTGGCCCAGATGGCCATCGCTGTGCGTGTGCAGGAGATACAGGACGAAGAGTCGTTCACGCTCGACCCGGGGCTGGACCGCTTTGCCATCCTCGGTGTCAGTGTGAGCGACCCCCTGGGCGGCGAGCTGGCCACGCTTGAAGGTCTCTCGGTGGACGACGTGGTGCGCGTCGACGATGAGGTCACGCAGGGCCGCGTGTCGCTCGATCATCTGGCAATGCCGATAGCCTCTCTCGATTTTCCGCCGATGGAAGCGGCACTGGCGGAGATGGGATACGACCGGATCGACTTTTCCTTCGAGGTCCGCACCGACATCGACCGCGAAGACAGGACGCTGGCGATCGCGCCCATCGGGTTCACGCTGGACAGCATGGCGGAGCTGATGGTGACGCTGGAGTTCGGCAACTTCGACCTGGATGAGCTGCTGGCGCAGGTTCGCCAGATGCTGGACACAGGCGTGCCGGCGATCCCGCTGACCACCCTCACCGGCCTGGAAATCGAGTTGACCGACGCCTCTCTGACCGAGCGGCTGATCGACTTCCAGGCGGCCCAGGCCGGCCAAAACAGGACAGATGTGATCGATGAGGTGGTCAATATGCTCCAATCCGGCATTGACTCGCTTTCAATCGCCGGACCAATGAGGGATACACTGTTGGAGCAGGTACGCAGCTTCCTGACCGACCCGGGTCGCCTCACCCTGTCCGCCGCGCCGTCATCC
>JANQQD010000267.1 GCA_028285185.1 Anaerolineae bacterium
CAGCGACAACGTCTGTGTCGGTCATTCGATCGTCATGAACGGCGCCAACAATTACGTGCGCTCCGAGCGCGGCGTGACGGCCGTGGTCGGCCTTGACGACGTCGTCGTGGTGGCGATGGAAGATGCCGTGCTGGTGGCCGACCGCCGCGACGCGCAGGCCGTCAAGCCGCTGGTGGAGCGGCTGCGCAAGGACAGCGACCCGTCGGTCCGCGAGACTCCGACGGTGCTCCGTCCCTGGGGCTCCTACAAGTCGGTCGACAAGGGGCCGACCCATCAGGTGAAGCACATCATGGTGGTGCCGGACGGCCGCCTGTCGCTGCAGTACCATCATCATCGCAGCGAGCACTGGACCGTCGTCTCCGGCACCGCTCTGGTGACGGTGGACGACCGCGTGCTGACCCTCAAGGCCAACGAGAGCGTCTACATACCGCTGGGCGCCGTCCACCGTCTGGAGAACCCGGGTACCGAACCGCTGCACCTGATCGAGGTTCAGTGCGGTGACTACCTGGGCGAGGACGACATCGTCCGGGTTCAGGACGTCTACGGCCGAGCCGAAAGCGCGCCCGCAATCGACGACCGCGCCAGCGTAGACACGGCCGGCTGATGCCTGGTCAAACTTCCAATTCAAGGATCAGAACGATGACGCCCGTCTTCATCTTCGACATCGACGGCACGCTTACGGCGCCGCGCCAACCCATGAGCCGTCCCATGGCGGATTTCATGGAGCGTTTTGCCGGATCTGCCGCGGTCTTCCTCGTCACCGGCAGCGACTGGCCGAAAGTGTGCGAGCAGGTTCCCGAACGCGTCCGGCGCCTGTGCCGGGGTATCTTCTGTTGCGCCGGCGCAGAGCATTGGCGGGACGAGCAGCGCATCGCTGACCGGCCCTTCGAGTTCCCGGAAGACCTGATCGTCAGGTTCACCGGTCTGGCAAATGTGAGCCCCTACCCGTACCGCCTCGGCCGGCATGTGGAACGCCGTACGGGTCTGCTCAACGTCAGCGTCGTCGGCCGCAACGCGGACCGCAAAGCGCGTGCCGCCTATCGGAAGTACGACGACCAGACCGGAGAACGCCGTTGGATCGTCGAGCAGCTCAGACTGCACTTTCCCGACTTCGACTACTCGATCGGCGGCGACATCAGTATCGATATCGCCCCGCGCGGCTGGTCGAAGGCGCAAGTGCTGCCGACCGTATTGGCGGAGGTTCCGGACGCGGCAATCCGGTTCTTCGGCGACCGCATGGAAACCGGTGGCAACGACCTGCCGTTGGCGGACGCGCTGGGCGCGCTCGCCGGCGACCATCTGGCCATTGCCGTAGCCGGCCCCGACGATACCCAGAGCCGGCTCGCGGCATTGACTGAAGAAGGGAGGCGAATGGCTGAGCCGATCACTTTCGAGGCTATGCCAGCCTGATGGTCGGCAGCATGCTTTGTCTGGGAAGGGGAAACACTCGGTTCCTCAGGGACCCGATATCGTCATCTGGCGAGCGAACCGGTAGTTCGCACGTCGCCATTCGCGAACAAGGAACGAGGCGTTTCCCCGACCCTCGCGCACCGCGCAACGGCACGGCTTCGATCAAGGCATGGCCGGATCTCCGTTCAAGGGGTCCCGACGTGACCCGCCGGCGATTGGCCATGATTGCAACGTGAACTGAATGGAAGTGACCAGACCAATGAGGCAAGCAATGATACACCCGCTCAACGCAGCGAAACGATGCGTCTTCGCCACGCTCATCGCTCTCGTCGCGATGCAGACATCGACGGTTGAGGCCGAGGAGCTGCCCGCCCCTGAGGCACAGGTGATCCTCACGGTGTCCGGCAACATCGCCGTGACCAATGCCGGCGACGTGGCGGAATTCGACCGGGCGATGCTGGAAGCCCTGCCCCAGGTCACGCTGACGACGACGACGGCGTGGACGGAAGGACAGACAACGTTCCAGGGGCCCTTGGTGCGCGATGTCCTGCAGCTGGTTGAGGCGTCGGGAGAGCTGGTGACCGCCACGGCCCTCAACGACTACGCGGTTGAGATACCGTCTGTCGATTTCGAGGAATACGATGTCCTGCTCGCACTCTTGATGGATGGCGAGCGCATGTCCGTACGCGATAAGGGGCCCATCTGGATTGTCTACCCGCAAGACGATCATGCAGAATTGCAGACCGTGGAATACAATGCCCGTTGGATTTGGCAGCTGCGGTCGCTGAATGTCGGAGAGCCCTGAGAGCGAGCCTTTGACGGCCGGGTCGTGGATCATGGTACGCCGACTCTTCATCGGGCTCGTGCTCATCGGCTTCGTCGTGAGCATCGCCGTGGGCATCGAGACGTTGCTGGCGGGCGACGCGGTGGTGAAGGGGCTGCTGGCGGAAAACGTGCTCTGGGCCGCCACCCAGGCGCACACCGAAGTGTTGCGTCTTCACTCTGCGCTGATCGTCCTGGCGGATCGCGGGGACGCGGCTGCGGCTGAGGAGGTCCTGTTTCGTCTGGACATCCTCTGGAGCCGGGTCGGCGTGCTGGAGAACGGCGAGATCGGGCGGTTCCTGGCCGCATCTTCCCTGGACGGCCGTGTCGAAGCCTTGAACAGGACGCTCGGCGCGCTCGACACCCTTGCTCCCGCCCTCGGCGCCCCGGCCGATGCCGGCTTCCGGGACGCTGTGCAGGCGGCGCTTGCCGTTGTCAGCGAGGAAGTTGCCCCCAGCCACGCCTGGACGCTGGAGGTGCTGCATGCAGATCGCGAACGTTCTTTGGCACTGATCGACGATCGCCGGGAAACTGTGTTTTGGCTGATTGCGGCGTTCGGCGGACTGGTGTTGGTGGGCGTTGCGTTCGGCGGCCTTCTGTTGCGGGAAATCGGACGGGCGAACCGGAAATCCGCCGAAGCGACCGCGGCCCTGGCCACCGCCGCCGCGGCCGAGCGCCGCCTCATCGACGCGATCGAGACGATCCCCGAGGGCTTCGCCCTTTATGATGCTGTCGACCGGTTGGCGGTCTGCAACGAGAGATATCGCACCATCTATGCCGACAGTGCCCCTGCAATGCGCGTCGGCAACACATTCGAGGCGATTGTCCGCTATGGCGCGGAAAGGGGCCAATATGTCGAGGCGATCGGGCGTGTCGACGAATGGGTTCGGGAACGGGTGGAGCGCCACCGAAATCCCGGCGCACCGATCGAACAGCCCCTCGGCAACAATCGCTGGGTCCGGATCGAGGAACGCCCGACCGCCGAAGGTGGCGTGGTCGGCGTACGTGTCGACATCACGGACATCAAGCGCGCCCAGCAACTGCTGGAACGAGCGGAAGCGATCACGGCACTCGGACACTTCAACCTCGATACTGCGTCCGGCCGGATTCACTGGTCGGCCCAGCTCTACCGGATCCTGGGCGTGGACCCGGCAAGCGGACCGGCGACGACCGACAGGCTGCTCGCCACCTTCGAGCCGCCGGAGGCCGCCCGGCTCGATGACATGCTGACCCAGGTCGCAGGCGGTGGACCGGCGGGCGGCGCGGTGATGGAGACGCGGGAGATCGACGGCAAACGCCGATGGCTCGAGATCACCCTGGAGTCCGAGCCGAATGCGGTGGGCGATCTGTCCGGCATCTTCGGCACCGTTCAGGATGTCACCCGCAGCTATGAGGCGGAAAGGCGCCTCGAAATTGCGATGGCGGACGCCGAAGCCGCCAATGCGGCCAAGAGCCGGTTCCTGTCCATCATGAGCCACGAAATCCGCACCCCCATGAATGGCATCGCCGGGGCACTGAACCTGATCGACGCCGATCAGCTGGACACCGCTGTCGGCGATCTGGTCGACGTCGCGCGGTCCAGCACGGATCGGCTGCGCACGGTGTTGAACGACATTCTCGATTTCACACGGATCGAGGGCGGCCAGTTGGCTCTGGAATGCGATGCCTTCGATCCTCACGCCTTTGCCGCCGAAGCGACCGCCTTCTGGGCGGGCACCGCAGCCGCCAAGGGGTTGGCGCTCCGCCGGCACGTCGCCCCGGGTGTGGAGCCGGTGCTGCTCGGCGACATCGGCCGGCTTCGCCAGATCGTCGACAACCTCTTGAGCAACGCCATCAAGTACACGCTCGAGGGGACGGTCACACTGAACATCCATGCCGCGTCCGCCGACACGGCGAATGACCGGCAGACACTGACGATCGCGGTGCAAGACACCGGTGTCGGCATCGCGCCGGAGGATCACGATCGCGTCTTCGTCGATTTCACGCAGCTTCACGCTCGCCAGGGATTGGCACAGGGCGGATCGGGATTGGGTCTCGCGATCTGCCGACGTCTGGTCGAGTTGATGGATGGCAGCATCGACTTCGAGAGCGAAGCGGGCAAAGGGTCCACGTTCCGGGTCGAGGTGCCGCTGGCGGTGGCGCCCGCCGGCACGACTGTCGGAAGGCGGGGCCCGGAACGGGGAGCGACACCCGTCCTGCCTGCCGGCCTGCGCATCCTGCTTGCAGAAGACAATCCCACCAACCAGTTGATCGCCCGCACCACGCTGGAAAGGATGGGCTGCACAGTTGACATCGCAGCCGACGGGCGCGAGGCCGTGCTGGCTGCGACCGCCAGGCCCTATGACGTCGTGTTGATGGATGTGTCCATGCCCGAGATGGACGGGCTTGCGGCGACCCAGGCGATCCGCGCTGCGCTGGAACCAGGCCCACCCATTCTGGCGTTCACCGCCTATGCCATGACGGAAGACCACGACCGGTTCCGGCAGGCCGGCATGGACGGCGTGGTGGCCAAGCCGCTCTCAGCGGGTGAGCTCGCCCGCAGCATCTCCGCCGTCACCGATGACCGAGCCTGGGCGTCCGGCCTGATCGAGAGTTTGGATTCCCAGGGCACCGCTGACGTTCTGGTGGATCTGACAGTCCTGAGGGGGCTTGAGGACAACCTGGATGACTCTACCTTCGCTGAATTGTGCCAGCGCTTCGAACGCGACGTCAGCCGCTGCGCGGGGGAGATCCGGATAGCCGCTGCTGACGGCGACCACCAAGGGGTCGAACGGGCGTCGCACACGCTGACGAGCGTCGCTGCCACTGTGGGCGCTGAAGCCCTGTCGAAGGCGGCTCGGCAGATTAACCGGGCCTGTCGCGATGCCGGAGCCCTTCCCGGGTCCGGGGCCGTCGACATGCTGGATCGGCTGGCAGGCCAGACGCTCGCCTGCGTACGCGATTGCACCACCTGCGGCCATGCGGCGGCCTGCACGACGCAGCACTCTGAGGCTGAGATCTGAGGAAACGATGGCAGATCCCAAACCCGAAGTCCTGCTTGTCGAGGATACGCCCTCCCTCTCCTTGGTCTATCGCGGTTTCCTCTCGTCAGAGGGGACAGGCGTCGACCTGGCAGAAACGGGACAGGCGGCGCTCGCGGCCCTCGCTGAGCGACGCTACCGGGTGATCCTCCTCGATCTCGTGCTACCGGACATGGATGGGTTCGACATCCTGCGCAAGGTGCGGGACGAGGGGCTCGACGCCACCGTCGTCGTGATCACCGCGCATGGCTCGCTCAACATTGCGGTTCAGGCCATGCAGCTCGGCGCGACGGACTTCCTGGTAAAGCCGTTCGCGCGGGAGCGGCTGTGCACAACGGTACGCAACGCGCTGGAGCGGACTGCTTTGCGCGAAAGCGTCGAGACGCTGCGCCAGGAATACGGCCGTCACCATTTCCAGGGATTTGTCGGCAGCTCACTGCCGATGCAGGCCGTCTATCGGGCGATCGAGAGCGTTGCCCGATCCCGCGCCTCGGTCTTCATCAGCGGCGAGAGCGGCACCGGAAAAGAGGTCTGTGCCGAGGCCATCCATAAGGCCGGCCCACGCGCCGGCAAGCCCTTCGTCCCCCTCAACTGCGGGGCAATCCCGAAGGATCTGGTGGAGAGCGAGCTGTTCGGCCACGTCAAGGGCGCCTTCTCCGGCGCCACGTCGAACCGCGACGGGGCGGCGCAAATGGCAGACGGCGGTACGCTGTTCCTCGACGAGATCTGCGAGATGGAGCTGGCGCTGCAGGTGAAGCTGCTGCGTTTCCTGCAGACGGGGCGCATCCAGAAGGTCGGCAGTTCCGAGCAGGTGCCGGTCGATGTCCGCGTTCTCGCGGCGACCAACCGCGATCCATTGGCCGAGGTGGAGGCCGGGCGGTTTCGCGAGGATCTCTACTACCGCCTTCATGTCATCCCGATCGCGTTACCGCCGCTGAGGGACCGTGACGGCGACGTGCTGGAGGTCGCTCAGGCGCTGCTGCTGCAGATCGCCGCAGAAGAAGGCAAGGCGTTTCGGAGCTTCGACGAGGACGCACAGGAGGCCCTGCTGCGCCATCGCTGGCCCGGCAACGTGCGGGAATTGCAGAATGCGGTGCGCAACGCCGTCGTGCTGAACGACGGGGATCGGGTCACGGCCCAGATGCTGCCCGACCTTTCGCGCACGGGACTCTCCGTCGGGGATGATCCCGCTTTGCCGATCGCGCCGGTACCATCGGCGCCGGCGGCAAGCGATCTCGCCACCGCCACCGTGCGGCTGAACCGGCCTCTGGCCGAGATCGAGCGGGAGGTCATCGAGACGACCATTCGCCTGACCGGCGGCAGCATTCCGAAGGCCGCCCGCGTGCTGGACGTGAGCCCGTCTACCATCTACCGCAAGAAGGAAACCTGGGCGGCCGGCTGAGCGGGCGGCGCCCGCGGCCGCACTGGTCTGATCCCACGCGGCCGCCAACATTGCCTCACCTTCGAGGCCAGGTTTCCGTCGGCTGTCAGTGCCTTATCGCAAGGTGTCGAGAGGCGGCTCTGACACAGTGGCTGACCCTGATAACTTGGAAGACCCCACTCCCCTGTTGCACAGCAGCCGCATGATTTGAACGTCGCAGGCCCGGTCCCTGGATCCGATGAAGGCGTCCCGTCCCGGGACCATGGCACGGACATCCAGATAACTTGGCACGCCCATCCAGAGACACCCCAGAGATCCTTCTGCTAAACAATGCGGAATTGAAACAATCACATCGGCGGGCGTCCCGAGCCGCGTCGATGGAGGCGGAGCGCATTTCCGCCCGCCGGACAGCTACGGGATTCAGAGGACGAGACGGGTACGCGCAGCACCGGAAACGGCAGGTGCGGGCGGCGGAACTCGCCCGCGGAGGCGGGCTAACGAGAGGAGACAAACGGCCATGTCCAATCAACCGAGTTCAGCCGTAGCCGTCGGCATCGACGACGACGATCCCTTCGACATTGGCGATGACGACGACGACCACGGCGACAATGTGCAAGCCTGGGTGCCCATGAATGCCATCAAGGCGAAGCCGATGGACGCAGCCACGATGCATCATGTGGCAAAGACTAATCAGCATGTCGCCAGTCAATTGGCCAGTATTCAAAAGGGCATCCAGAATGACAGCGCTATCGTAAACCGGCATAGGAAGCTAAAGAAGCTCGGCAAGGCGGTCAACGTTACGCGGACAGTAGGTGTGACAGGTTTGGGAGCGGCTAATACTGTTGCCGGCGGGGCGTTATTGGGCGGAGCGACGCTCAGCTCCACGACCGGATGGGCTGCCGTCGCCGTCGGTGGTTTGTCGCTTGGCGCCGGTCCGATTGCGCTGCTTGCCGTGGCGACGGTGGGCATCGTCGGCGCGTCAACCATGAACGCCGTTTCCGCACACAAGACCCGCAAACATATCGAGGCCCTGGAGTTCATTCACGAATACGCGAAGAAAGGCGTCTATGCCTGCAGCGATGACAACAGCCCGGTGCATGCCGGCATCATTCATGGCGTGCTGCCCTACATCATCAACAAGAAGAAGGCCAAGTTGGCACGCAGGGCCTTCAAAGCGGTGCCCGTGATCGGTGTTGCCGAGACCGTCCGCGCCAAAACGAAGTGGTTGAAGAAGAAACTCGACGGCTCGCAGGGGTTCAACAGGAGCTTCAATGCCAATGCACTGGCGGCCCATCACTGCTCAACCGAGTGCTCACTGACGAAGGCGATCATCGCGGAGCTCTTTTCCGTCGACGATGAAGTGGCGGAGGAAGCGCGGTATTGCGACCCGCGCGCGCTGGCCAAGTTGATCGAAGTGAAGATCAAGTCAGTGTGAGTTGAACTCACGATACTGAGTTGAACGGGTTGCCCGATGGTCTTGGCATTTGGGCCGTATGCGCTTGCCGGGCATGGCCTATGGACTCGAACTTGGAGGGCGAACAAACATGCCGCACAAAGTTTGGATCGTCATGGGACAGGGCGCCTGCGCAGATCTGGCGTATGTCTCGTTCTGTACCGGAACCCTGTACACCTGTTCCGCGATTACGATGATCAACAACCAAATCGGGCGCGGTGGCCTCTACCACTATCCCGCAGGGGCCTTGACGGATCCCGAAGATTCGCAGTTCACGGAGACCGAAAACGTCCTGAAGCAGATGCTGGGGTACATCAGACCCACGGCCATCGATATCGTGACCGCCGCTGATGTGGCGGGAGCGATGGGAATGGCCTACAGCATTTCTGGCACGTCCCAACGTGACAAGCACGCAATGCAGAACTGGTTCTCACAGTGGGGCTTCGTTTCAGCCCTCTCCGGCACGAGCACCTGGGCCGGCATATGCGCGGAAGGGACATGCACGACCGATCGGGATGAGGACTGGCCCAACGGTAACTTGCACGACTGGCAGGAGAGATCGGCGGGCATCTATCCGGTGGGCGGCACCAATGTCACGCTGCTAGGCAAGAAGGGGGAGAAGGGCACCGTCCCACCGACCGGATAGGACCGGGGGACAAGCGTCCGTCTTGTGGCCTCAACCGGACACGCCGCATCACACAACTTCTTCAACAGTCTGCTACGGGCGATTGGCGGTCGACCATCGCTTCACCGCCGCCGTCGCCGCGTTCGCTCTGAACGGCGCTCCAATGCCGGTGCGCGGATCCGGCCACACGGTTTCGGGCTGTGACAGGAGCTGGCGCATCTGGTGGTAGACCGTCATGAGGACGGTGGCTTCGTCGACATTGTTGAGGGCACTGCCGTCCTCCACAAAGGCCCAGATGCGCAGGCGCCCAGCGCCGCCGTCAGCGAGGGGCAAGACGAGCGTATTCGGCGCGCGCAGCCCGAAGTCTTCGACCACGCTGCACATGTTGTGGTGGGCCTGGAAGCCGGCGGCCTCTCCAGACATCAAGAGGTAGGGCCGCCACTGTCCTGCCGCCCAACGCAGCCTGCGGTTCTCCTCCTCAACGCCCTGCGGCAGACCGGCCGCATTGAGGCCGCTTACCAGATCGTCGCGGCGACTGCCCAACCGATCCGTCAGATTGTCCCACAGGTACTTGCGGATGTCGGCATAGTCTGCGGTCACTTCTACCGAGTTGACGCATTCCGACACGCACCAGAAGCCCAGATCTGCCAAATGATCGCTGAGCCGGCGGCGAAGGCAGGGCACGTCTGCGGCCCCGAACAGGTCTTCGACAGATCGGCTGAAGCCGGTGTTCGGCACGGACTTCCAACTCCTGCCACTGGCCCTTCAACTCCGGTCGATGCCGGATCGCTCCGCAGACTGGGCCGTGGTGGCTGGAATTTCCGTCGGAGTTCAGGTGAGTACACGTTAGCAGATCATGCAGTCACAGTGTGTTGTTTGCAAAGCGATTCAGTTACACGAGCGTGTGAGGGCGATCACCGTTAACCCAGAGTTCCCATTCACCAGCCCCATGAGGACGCGATCGATCGCGATGTCTTCTTGGAACGGTGCCGGCCGGGCAACCACCGATCCACGAGCTGACGCACGACCTCTAGCCGGTGTCCCCCGATGGAGAAGCCGCAGTCGTGGCCTACGAGCTTGGAACGGCCCGGGGATTGGCGGAGATACCATCAAGCAGCCGGAACACCTCGTCCCTCCAGGCTGCACGGAACGTCTTCGCCATCAGGGACATAGGCCGGTATCGCGGCGTAATCAGCGCGTATCGATAGGGCAGCGTTTCGACAAGGGGGCGCACGACAATTGCGCCCCCGTCCGCCCCGGCGCCGGGCTCCAGGAAATGTGCCGTTGTCAGTGGATCGACGATCGCGGCGCATTGCCCGCACACCACGAACTGCGCAACGGACAGGGACGTTCTACTCTCCACGACAACATTGAGCGCGGCGCCGGCCGCCTGAAACAACGCCCTTACGCCAGCCCTCTGGACATGATTGTCCAAAAGCAATCCCATCGGCTCGCCATCGAGCTGTGCTACGGAAACGCGCTTTTCTTCCGACAGTCGATGGCCTGGCGGCAGCAAGATCGAGCAATCGGCGACGATCGTCTCGACCGAATAGATGCCGGCGTTGTCACGTTCGCCTGGATCGTCGGTAAAGGCGAAATCGATGCTCTGGGCCCGGACCTGCTCCGTGATCTCACTTGTACTGCCGGCGAACATCGACACGCGGCAGCCGGGTCTTTCGGCAATCATGCCAGCGATGAAGCGTGGAAAGAGCATCGCCGCCGGGCTTTGCATCGTCGCCACGTGTACGTGTCCCGCTTCGACCTCCACCAGATTGCGCATCGTCTGCCGCACCCGAGCCAGCCGACTCAGCATCTCTTCGGCCTCAGCGAGGAGGTATTGCGCCTCCGGCACCGGCACGAGCTTGCCCCCATCGCGTTCGAAGAGCTTGAGCCCGAGTTCATCCTCCAGCGCCTTGATCGCCACAGTCACGGCCGGCTGGCTGCGCCCAAGTCGCTTCGCCGCGGCGGAGAGCGAGGGAGAGGTCATGACGGCGTGGAAGGCGACGAGCTGCGACTGTTTCATCACTTCATCCACAAGATCTGCGTATCAAATTAAACAATAAACAAGTTCATCTATTTCAAGGGGCTAAGACAGGATTCTCACTGCGAACGCACAATGTCCAAGAGGTGGGGGCCCGAAAACTTGCGAAGCTGATCGTGCATCTCTCGGCCAGGCACGGCTCATCGAGCATAAATTGTATGACTGGATGCGAAATACACTTAAAGTTCATTTTCTTCATGCGAGACTGACCTTCGTCTCTCCCAGTGATCCAGGGGCTCTCCTCGTTGCCATGGCGAGGAAGCGGCGTTGATCGGCGACACCTTGGCGCTGACCAAGCTCTGCACATCGCTTGCTGACCGTCTTGGTCCGGCCAGTCGGCCGGCGGGTCAACGCTATCCTGCCGGGGGCTGCCGACGATTGCCGGGAGTCCTGAGGGCGTCTACGGGGTCAGCGGTCGAGCCCGCGGTCATTGTTCCGACGCTCGATTTCCGACAGGGCGGCCGACATCGTAAGCTCGAATTCTTGCGCCAGGCGCGATGCCGTCCTCGCCTTAGGAGTCATCAGGTCGACATCGAAACTGAGCCGCGGTGTGAGCGGCAGAAAGGCAATCGCGTCAGGGTCGCGGTAGATGCGCTGCCAGGACTCCACCGCAATCGGATCGACGAGAGCACAGGCCTGGCCTTCCAGCACGTAGTTCAGGAGGTGCAGGCAGACCTGGCCTTCGAAGCGGGGCGCGAAGACCATCCCGGCATGCTCGAACGCCGCGCGCACGGCCAATGACGTCGAATGTTCCCGATAGAGCGTTGCCAGCGGCTCGCCGGAGAGGTCCTCAACCCGGACCACACTCTGCCTGGCCAGTGGGTGAGACGCTGAAACGGCGCAGACCAGCCGGAACCGGAAAGTGCGCACGTTGGCAATGGTCTCCATGCTCTGATCTGTTATGTGGTCGGCCAGGCCTATGTCGACTTGCTGTGACTCGACCATCCGCCGCGCCACCTCCGACGGGTGCGACAGGAACGTGACGTTGACATCCGCCCGTCTGCCGAGATGGCGCGAGATCAGGGCCGGCACGAATGCGATCGCCGGACCCGGCATCGAGACGACCCGGAGTTCGCCTGTCTCGGCATCGCGCATCCGGCGCATCGTGGCCTCGATGTCGCCAAGCTCGCGCAGGATGCGGCTGGCCTGACGAAACAGGTATTCGGCTTCCGGCACCGGATGGACGCGCCCGTTCTTGCGCTCGAACAGCGTCATGCCGAGCTCGCCCTCCAGCTTCGCGAGCAGGTGACTAACCGCCGGTTGCGTACGACCGAGATTGCGTGCGGCCTCTGAGACGGAACCGGTCAGGACGACTTCACAGAACGTGGTTAGCTGTCGGATGTCCATGCCGCCGGACCTCCCGCTGAGCGACAAAACGCGCTTATGGTTCGAACTCTACCTGCAAATTGGCCTCATGGAGGAAGCTCGATGGGCTCGGATGGTCGCACTACAATGACATGTGGTGACTGGTTGTCCGCCAGCAGGTGTTTCGGTTCGCACATGCCGTCCATGACGCCGGCCATCCGCATGCGCAGCGCTCTGATCGAGATGGCGAGATCCGAGGCGGCGAACATCGCCGTCAAGGCAAGCGGCAGCACCCGGACCGATCGCGTCAATTGCCTTGGCGGTTATCGCGGTCTCCTCACACGGGCGCACCGTTGTTGGCCGATGGAGGCCTGCACAACATGATGACGAAAATGTTATGCTATAACATCTTGTCGGGGAGCGGCAAGGCATGGCGGGGCTGCGGCGTCGGGTGCGCACGGCCCTTCGGCGTGCCCCATTTCTTGGCCGCTTTCGGTTACTGTTGATGTGCAAGCGGAAGGGGTTCGAAGCTGCTATGCCATCACTACTGCCGCCGTGGACGCTCAAGGAAATCTGGCTCTTCGACAAGGTCATGAGTTACGGCTCAGTGACGACAGCCGCCGCGGATATGGACATGACGCAATCTGCGGCCAGCCGGATTCTGACCGGACTGGAGGAGAAACTCGCGACTTCGCTGTTTGACCGGGTGGGTCGCAACTTGGTTCCCAATGACGCAGCATTTCGATTTCACGGTCGGGTGCGCCGCATTATCGAAGCGGTCGACGAACGAGCTGAGACCGCGTCCATCAATCGGCATCTCTCGGTTGCGGTTCCACCATCCTTTGCTGCCGGGTTCATTCAGGACGCGACGGCCCTGTTCTTAAGCGAGACGCCGAACGCCAGCATTACCGTGGAAATCCGCAGCACGCCGGGGATCGAAGAACTGATCGCCGATGGCACAAGCGACCTTGGCATCAGCGACGGTCGCCTGCGAAGCGGCAGCGTCCGCGCTGTCCCCTTTCGCGCGTCTACGTTGGCATGCTTTCTGGACAAGGCAAATCCGCTGGCACGACGACCGTTCATCGGTGTCGAGGATCTGGACGGCCAGCAGATCATTCTCTTCACGCGGCGTCACCGCGTGCGAAGCCACATTGTCAACTTGTTCGAGAAGTCGAACGCAACGCTTGCGTCCAGGATTGAGACTTCGACAGGGATCTCTGCGCTTTGGCACGTCAAGTATCAGGGCGGGATCGCGTTCATGAGCGCCTTTCCGGTGCGCGGGTACCTGCCGGAGGGAATCGTGCCAGTCGCGTTCCACCCTGCCCTCCCCTACCGATCCGCTTTCTTGCTGCCAAGCTGGCGCGGTTCGGATGCGATAGCCCGCAGCTTCATCCGGGCCGTCCGAAAAGTCTCGGAGAAGCAGTCTGACTGGTCATCGGCGGTGGAATAGAAACGAGCGCCGACCTCAAGACCTGGAACGGATCGACCCAGACCACGGTAGAGGGGCAATCGGGATGCCGGAACGGTGCCGAGTTCGTCTAAACAGGCCGATTGCGCCCCCGTTCAAGCGCTGACCCACTCTCGATAAAATCCGCAGCGGGAGGATTTACACGTTCCCCTTCCACGCTTGGACTCTTTTTCAACGGAAGCCAATCATTCCACCTTCTCGCCAATTCATTCCAAAGCAGAACCCTTTAATCCGTTTCGAATGCCGCTCTGTCATCTATCCTGCTTCTGCGTGAACCGGCTCTTGGGAACTGTCTGTCTCCCTCGCTGACGGACTCCCCTATGGCCGAGGGATCGAACGGGACTTGGACCGCTTGACGTATTCATTGCCCATGCGAGCGTGCTCGTCGGCATATGAACTTCAATGTCGTCACATGACACTTAAGTGAGGCGAGATGACCATGCGTGACGAACTCGACAAACGACAATCAGGTGCCGGCTGTCGGGAGTTTATCGAGCAGAGGAATAAGAATTAAGACTGCTACATTATCCAAAGTAATAGGCCTATAAATTCCTTGTATTACCCAGGAGAAATGACATCGCCAGCGCTTTTTTTATAGAATTTTTGCAGAATAGATGTAGTATCGCCGACTCAAGAAATTTTGATCAATCGTGATTGACCGCGCTGGCTGCGAGCGAAGCCACCAGCAGGAGAGGTTGAACAGTCGTGGCAGATTGTCTGACGGAATTCGCAGGCCGGTCAGTGCGCACCGCCGGCTGCAGCAGTCGTCGGCAGCTCGGTGGTCTCCGGGAGGCGACGATCGACCATGCCGCGGACCCGGCGCCCATCACCGAGGGCTCCGACCGGGTGCCGGACGGCGAGCCGTAGGGGGCATTCGAACAGTGGTCTCGGCACATTGACTGTAGGGAGGTGATGGACTGTGACAGGGGTTGGCTTGAGCCAAAGTCTGCAGGATCTTTATGAGGCCGCAGATCTGGCGCTTCTTCGTGAGCGCCTGGTCCGTCACGTGGCGGAGCTCGGGTTCCGATGCGCCGGCGAGTTCGCCAATTGCCTGCAGGTCACCGCGACCTATGCAGACCCCAGGAAGTTCATCTGGGACACCCTTTCAGATCATGTCGGCAGTCGCAGGGCGAACCTCATCGATGCCCTGTTCTCAGCGGCATTGTCGCAGGGCACCGCAGAGGAAGACCGCAGACTGCGATGGATGGCAGCGCAGAGGCGGCCCTATCTGGTGTTGTCGAGCGAGGCTGCGCAGTTCAAGGTCAACCACGAGATCTACAGCGTCGTCCGGGATTTCGGACTGCCCGCCGCCAACATCCTGGTGGTGCCGCTGCCGGACGGCGGCGTCAGCCGGCGGCGCCTGTGGGCCTTCCCCGAGACCGCCAGCGCCGAGCGGAATGCACAGCAGGCCGTCACCCTCATGATGGTCTATAACCATATGAGGCAGCTTCTTTCGGCGGAACGAACGGACTTGGGAGGCCGCCCGCCAGAGCCCGGTGATATGGCGCCGACGGAACCGCGGCGTGATCCATCGCATGTCCCCGCCCCGGCGGGGAATGCCAGTGACCTCGCTCTTGCCGAGGCGCACCGGACGCGGGAGGAGGCGGTGCGCGCCTATATCGAGGATCACCTGAACGATCCGGAGCTCGGGGTGGACCAGCTTTGCCGGGCGTTCGCGATGTCCCGGCGAACGGTCTACCGCATGTTCGCAGGCGACGGCGGCGTTGCCCGCTATCTGACGGAACGCCGCCTGGCTCGCGCATTTGGCGAGTTGAGTGCCGCCTCACCGTCGCGAGGACTGATCTACGCTGTTGCCGAACGCAACGGCTTTGTCGACCAGAACCACTTCAGTCGCCTTTTCCGAAGCCGGTTCCACATTGCTCCAAGCGAAGCCGTTGGCCCTTGAGCGGCAGTTGGCATCTCGTCAATCCAGGCGAATGGCAGCTGGCCCGGGTAACGCTGTGCATCCGAGCAGCTGTCTCAGAATGACGACGGCAGTAAGTTGATCTCGCGTGGCAGAGGCTGGCTTCAGCCGAAGTCTGCAGGACCTGTTTGAGGCCACAGGCTTGGCGCCCCTTCTTGGGTGGCTGAGCCGCCAGCCTGTGGGTCGGCTCGGTCAAATCGATCTGGAGCAACCAACGTCACAGACCATCGACAACCCGTTCGTCACGCGGTCGTCACCCATGTCGGAGGTACGGCCTGTCACCCATCTGTCCAGAATGGACACCCGCTTGCCCGATGCTAACCCGCATTTCTCACGCCCACCACGGTCTGCGTCGCGGCCGGGCGTTCGCCCGTCAGGAGCAAGCCGAGAAGCGTAGCGGCGCTACGGTCGAGGCTTGCGACGCCGCGGGTGGGCGCCCGGCCGCGACCCTTCGGGCGGCGCTGTGCTGGCGACAGGGTGCGTCGACCCGCTTGCCCGATGCCCCGCATCGCGCGGCGCGGATCTCCTGCCCTGTCGCCAGCACGGCACCGCGCAGACCATGGCGGGTCTGAGAAATGCGGGCTAAGGACCGCTACGGAAGGCCGCGCCGCTTCCCGGTTGGGCAGGCCTTTGGTCGACATCCGACCCGGCGCGCTGCTCCACACCTCAAGGCACAGGCTCCGCCCCGGTGCGCAGCCGCGCGAAGTCGAACGCGACGGTGGCTCTGGCATGCAGCGCAAGTCCGACGGCGATGGGCACGAAGGTCGCGATCAGGAACGCCTTCAAGAGGCTCGCCTCCGCCCAGCCGGCGCCGGTCAGTTGATAGAGCAGGCCGGCCGGGCCGAAGCTCGGCGTGATGAACACAAGCCCCCCAGCGACCAGCCCGCAGGTGAAGGCAGCGGCCGCCTGGCCGCCGGACCAGCGCCGGGCCCACAGGCCGAAGAACACCGGAAAGGCCGCCGCGGCACAGATCAGATCGGCCAGCAGCAGCAGGTAGAAGATGCTGTAGCCCTGGGCTGCGCCGATCATCGGCCCGACCGCCAGGGCGACCATGCCGGCTCGCGCCAGCGCCAGCGCCCGCCGGTTCTCCTTCAGCGCCGGCAGCGCCCGCGGCAGCTCGACGACCAGCAGGCTCGACAGGGCGGACAGCAGACTGTCCAGCGAGCTGATGACGAGCGCGACGCCCAGAACGACGACCAGCAGGGCAAAACCCTCCGGCAACGCCTCGCGCACCAGCAGGAAGGCGGCGACCGGTGCATCCTCCGCCCGGCCGAGCGCGACGGCCGTAAGACCGAACAGGCCCATGACCGCGATCACCGGCAGCACCACCAGCGCGCCCGCCAGGAACCCGCGCACCACGGCGCCGGCACTTCTGGCCGCGTAGACCCGCTGCCAATAGCTCTGGTTGAAGATCTCCGCCAGCAGGATGGCGAGGACCAGCGCGATCCCCGTCTCAACGCCGGGGCCGTATGTCCAGTCGAGCAGTTGAGGCGCCGCTGCGAGGCCTGCCGATACCGTCTCAAGCCCGCCGGCCTCCCTGAAGCCGACGACCACCAGCCCGGCCAGCAGCGGCAGCACGATGGCGATCTGCACGGTGTCGGTCAGGATCGAGCCGCGCAGGCCCGACAGAAGCGTGTAGCCCAGTGCCGCGGCCAGTACCATCGCCGCAGCGAGCGGGCTCGGCGTGCCGGTCAGCGTGCCGACGATCTGCGCCACCGCACTCAAGCCCGCGGTCAGAAAGATCAGCAGAACCGCCAGCATCACGCCCAGCGTGACGGCGTACATGACACCGCCATAGCGGCGGTGGGCGAATTCGGTCAGGCCGTGGCCGTTCGGCATCACCGTGCGCATGCGCCGGCCGACCAGGGCATAGGCGAACAGCGGTGCTGCGGTCCCCAGCGCATAGCCGGCAACCGTGGCAACGCCGCCGACGGCGGCGGACTCCGCCGGGCTGAAGAGGATCCAGCCGCCAAGCATCGAGGCGAGGACGGTGGCGGCGGCGGTGGACGCGCCGATCTGGCCACGGGCCGTGACGAAGTCGTCCGCCGTGAGACGGGCGGCGCCATGCCGACGGGCGATGGCGATGCCGAGCGCGAGAAACGCGGCCGACGTCGCCGCCACGGTCACGAGGACCGGGGCGCTGGCAAGCGCTTCCATCAGACGCGGGCGTCGATGACGGCGTGGCGGAGGCGGGAGGAGCGGCCGATAGGCCGCATGAGGCTGGTCATGCGATGGCTTCCCTTCGCTGGCGTGACCCAGATCAGGTTCGACGGGTGTGATCTCAGCCCTGCATTAGCGGTCGCAGGACACCCCGGCTGCCTGCACATCAGCACCGGTCAGCGGCTGCTGTCAATCGGGATCACGGAGCAAAGGGGCCGCTGCGACGTCGGTCCTTACGACGAATGCCGCCGAAGCGCCGCCTTCTTCAAATGGCACCGCCTCGACACGGCCGGCGCCGCTGCAACAGCTCACTTCGACCGCCGACGTTGCTTCATTGAGCACGAAGACCTCAACGTCGCGGCGAAAACCGTCCCGACGGCCCTGCGCTTCCAAGACCGTTTACTGGCCCATCAATGGGTCGAGTTGGGCGCAGACCCGACAGTCGAACAGCAGAAGTCTGTGGCATCCCTGGATGCCGCCGAGGCGCTTGGCATCTTCGCCATGCACGCCGACCGCACCGCCCGCAAGGCCGAAATCCTGTCGTGGCGTCCGGCCTGATTCCCCCCCCCGCCCGGCCGGGCCGGCGGGGGCTGGGGTGTTGCGCACCCCGAGCCGCAAGACACCCCTCGCATGACCAGACATGGCCAGATCCTGGCCATCCCGCAGGCACGCGCATGCGGGTTCAGCTTATGCAGGTCATCCGGTGGTGTCCCTCCAATCCGAAGAAATCCGTTGTGGGCATTGCGGGCGCCTGCTTGCCCGCGGCGCTGTCGTGCATCTAGAAATCAAGTGCCCCCGCTGCGGGGCCATCGCCGTGATCCGATCGACCCCGACGGCCGATCCCAGGGCCGAGAGCCCCCAGCCCGAGCGCCCGTGAGCGTCCGAAAGAGACGCTCCATGGGCAACACAGTCGGTCAGGGCCTGGCGCCGTGGTGGGGAGGTAAGCGCAACCTGGCTGAGTTGCTGACGGCACGAATCGAGGCCATCCCCCACGACCTCTACGCCAAGCCGTTCGTCGGCATGGGCGGCGTGTTCTTCCGCCGCCGTTGGCCGGCCAGGGTGGAAGCCCTCAACGACCGCGCCGGCGACGTCGTCAACCTGTTCCGCATCGTCCGCCACCATCCCGAGGCATTGCTGGACGAACTGCGCCTGCAGTTGGTGAGCCGGGAGGATTTCGAACGGCTCTTGAAGGTCGACCCGACGACGCTCACCGACGTGCAGCGGGCCGCCCGCTTGTTCGCCCTGCAGCGCCTGCGTTACGGCGGCAAGACCGACTCGGCGACCTTCCCGGCACGTCGTACCCGCCCGGACTCCTTCGACGCTGTCGCCCTCCGCCGCCTGATCACCGCCGCCCACGACCGGCTCGCGCGCGTGACGATCGAGCACCTGGACTACGCCGACTTCATCCGCCGCTACGACCGGCCTAGCGCGCTGTTCTATCTCGATCCATCCTATTGGGGCTGCGAAACCGACTACGGCCTCGCCCTCTTCGAACGGGCCGATTTCGAGCGACTCGCAGGGCAGCTCCGTGGCCTCAAGGGGCGATTCCTCCTGTCGCTGAACGATACACCGGAGGTCCGCCAGACCTTCACCGGGTTCGCCATAGAGGAGGTTGAGATCACCTACACAATCGCAAACGGCAGCAATGCGATGGGGGTTCGGGAGCTGATCATCAGCACCGCCGGACTCCCTGAGGCCAAACAGACGTCAGGAGACGAGGGAGCATGAGACACTCAGCGTCGCAGCCCAGAATGGCTCCGATGTGCTGCCAAGATCTGCCGTTAGGTCATAGCGACAGTCAGACGGACCATGAACCTGGCGCAGCTTCGTAACGATCTCTTCCGGCTTGTATCTCGTCCTCAGCATCGCGGCCCTCCTGTATGCCAAACCACACACCTCAGGTCGGACCACTTCTATGGGGTGGATCAGTGGCGCCATGAGCATCCAGCATTCTTGCGAGTTTTTGAAAAAGACGCCGGTCAATCAAATTGACTTATGATATCCATTGAGCGTCAACTGGATTGTCCTTAATAAATCATACTCCTCTGAAATCGCGCTTTTTGCCATAATTCCGCAAGATTTTATTTCATCTTTTATTTGCTTTATGAACATATCGATAGAAATAATCTTTCCCCCGCACAGCTCAACTCTTGATGAACTGACTAGGATAGCTATTTGATCCAGTGGCGTATCTTTTGAAAGCCAGGGAAAGACATCAATATGAATGTGCTCCCGCCCGTATTTAAATTTCTTCGCGAACCGCTTTTCTCTCGTTGGCCAGGCATTTGCGTCGATTGATGGCTCAATATGTACCAAGTGGCCGGTTTGCGGATGGTAGGCGACTATATCCAGCTCTCCTGCCCATCCACCATGAGCAAGTCGTCCGACTTTCACGTTTCCTTTTACTAGGTAGCCCCTCCAGTCGTAGTACTGTCGCGTCAGTCTTTCGAGATGGTTCATTTGATTTTCCTGATAGTCTTGACATTGTACTGCAACAGTCAGCCGACGTTCGGTATTGGAGTAAGGGGGTTCGTGCGTTCAGGAAGTTTCGAGTAGCATTATTATTGGCCCGATTTGCGGGTAGTCATAAGTCCGAAGAACAACTCGTCGGACATCAATACGCCATGGTTGTCACAGAGCGCTACGACTGCCTCGTTAGTTGCCTTGTCGAGAAAGCTCTTATCGAGCATCACGCTATCCGCCATATCGCGGGTGCTAACGTTTGGGATGACCGGGCGTCGGCGCGGAAAGCGCGACGGAAGCCCAACAGCATAGCTCGAGGGCGCTCAGGTCGATTGCAGTTCGCGCCTCATCTCATTGCCTTAGATTCCGCGTCACCTTTCCGACGTATAGACGGATAGGCTTGTGCAGCAAAGGACTACTTGCCACCAAGAATGGACCAGCAAGTTGTGTGCCGAGGGTACGAACTGACCCATGACTTAGTCTGCGCAAGAACTGGCACAGGTCAATATCATTTTGCCGGTGTTTCCGATCATTCGTCTTCCGAGTGACGAACTCGTGAATTAGCAGAACGGCACGGTCGGTCCGTTGACGCTCTGCCTCGCAGAGCGCCCCAGCGGCAGCGGTTAGCAACTGGTAACGCAGGTCGACGATCTTCGGCTCTCCGCTTTGCCGGGGGCCTAGCAGGGCCGCACCCAACTGCTCCACTCGGACCAGCCCGCCAGACCGAGGGTTCTTGAGCTTCCGTTCTATCGCGTCGGCGAGCGTGTCAGCGACCGTGGCGCTGAACGGCTCGTCGGCCTTGGCTTCAACCGCGAGCACGTAAGAGCCGAAGGTGTCTTGTGCGACTACTAGGACGTCGATGTTGCTGGGCTCGCCAGCAAAGCTGTCGAAAGGAAGTTTCGCTTCAGGCTCACCGTGCCACGCTAAGGCGGGTCCGAAATCTGGATGAGCTTCAAGAATGTGGCCCACCTCCGGTGGGAACGTCTTCCCGCCGTCGTGAAGCCAAGAGCGAGCGGCTTCCATTGCACTGCGATCAGGAACCCAATGATCCTTTGACTTCGGTCCGGCCCAAGTCTCCCAGTCGGTGAGCGAAGTGATCAAATTCTTGCCTTTACCGAATGGCATTCGCGCACCCAATGGACTTGAGGCCTAACGTCCGCGCTCAGCCGGGGCCCTGGCGGCGCGAAGCGGCGGCAGCGGCTTCGCCCAGGCTCCGGACGCCATGGCCCGATTGATTGAGGACGTAGGCGTAGACCATTGTCGTGCTGACGTCCTTATCACCAAAAGAAAGCTCCTGGATCGTGCGGATATGGTACCAAGGCTGAGCCAATCACTCATGGGCAAATGGCAGCAACGGGTCAGGTACAGCCGATTCGGCAGACGATTGGTGGGGTCCGCTTGCTGAGGAACACCTGCCGATGCGGATAACGCCCATGCGTGGCGCCTCAATACCCGTGAAAATCGATCTGAATCTTCGCACGCTAAATCAACTAGGCACAGCAACGATCGGCCCGGCTGGACACCTGACGGAAGGTGCACTACCACGTGGACTATTCCGCCTGCGAAGCTCAACGGTAGTCACGCACCTCCGGATTCGGAGTGCTACACGTTATTGATGTGGACAAACTGCCCGTCGTTTGTGGCCAGTCTACGTGTCGCGCTAAAAGTTTGCACACGCTCGGACAATGACGCCATCCGAGAACGCGAAGAGGGGATTGGCCAACGCAAGACAGGGCGGGAAGGGA
The DNA here is from genome assembly GCA_028285185.1 of Anaerolineae bacterium. Taxonomy (GTDB): domain Bacteria; phylum Pseudomonadota; class Alphaproteobacteria; order DSM-16000; family Inquilinaceae; genus JACKIG01. The sequence continues at coordinate 21,818 of JANQQD010000267.1, forward strand.
ACTGCTGCCGGGCAATCATAGCGGCTCGAAGCATCCGCTGGCGCGAACCTCGCCGCCACATCAACGCTAGCGCGTCCAAATCGACACCCGGCGGACGCGATAGCTGTCATCCAGACGACAGTCACCAATGACCGTCAGTGGATCGGCGATGGACGGTAGTCTCCAGACGACCTCGA
>JANQQD010000285.1 GCA_028285185.1 Anaerolineae bacterium
CGTGCGGCGGCTTTGGCGCGCGTGGATCGGCGGATCAAGGTACGCTTTCTCGACCGGACGCTCAGGCGCCTGACATGACCGCCTTTCCGCCCCGACAGAAGCTGGCCCATGTCGCTGCCTGTCTGGTGCGTCGGCTGCCGGACCGGTTCGCGACCCTTCTGGCGGCCGAACCGTTCGCCGATGGCCGCGAAGCGGTCGGCCGCCTTGCCGACCCCGCGGCTCTGGCTGCAGGGGCCGCCGCCATGGCGCCGGAGGAGGCGGCCTGGATGGCCGATCTTCTGCTGGAGCGATGGGGCCGCATTGATGCGGTCGAGTTGGAGCCGGCAGCCGCCATTCTGGGGCCGGATGAGATCTGGGTTGCCGACGAGGCGCGAACCGTCACGCTCGGCCTCGCTCTCTTAGGCCTGGAAGACGATTGGGAGGCGGACTGGAGCGGCGACGCCAAACTGTCAGAGGAAGGCCGGCAGGCTGCCTTGTCCATCATCCCGCTGGCTGCCGGTGGGCGGCCGATATTTCGGGCCCGCGTTCGGGTGATCGGCCGGGCCGACGGCAAGCGCGCGGTGGTGACGGCATCGCATGACGTGCAGGTCCGCCGACCCATCGTCACACTGTCGGCTGACCGCTTGACCCTGACGCTGCGCGATCAGGCAGACGCACCCGGCCAGGCCGTCCCCATGTCTATCGACGGTGCCGATCACCTGACGGATGGCGAGGGGACCATCGTGCTGACTTTTCCGTCCCCATCGGAAGCAACCATCCTGGTGGACGGCCAGTCTGCAACGGTCACACGTTCGCAGCCTGAGGGCGGACGATGATGCAGGTTGCCCAGGTTCGGTCGCCGATCGCCCAGGGAGCCCGCAGCCCAGCATCGATGCCGGCGGCCCGGGCCGCGGCACCGCGAGGCGAGACACCGTCGCCGCCATCGATGGCCGGTTCGCAGTATTCACCACAAGCTGCGGTCTCTGCGCCACCGTCGAAGGAGGCGAAGCATCAGCCGGCCGCGCACCGCGTGCAGCCCAAGCTGCGCGTCGGCCCGCCGGGCGACCAGTTCGAACAGCAGGCCGATCGCTTCGCCGACACCGCCGTGCAACGCAAGGCCGCCTGCGATTGCGGCAGCGGATGCCCGAAATGCCAGGGATCGTCAAAGGCGCCGGTGCAGCGCCTGCCGGCCGGGCAGATGCCGGAGGCATCCCCGGAGCTGTCTGAACACATGATGGCGCCGCTGGGCGGGGGGCAGCCACTGCCGCCCACGTTGCGCAGCGATTTCGAAGGCCAGTTAGGCAGCGACCTTAGTGGTGTGCGCGTCCATTCGGGGCCTCGTGCCGCAGAGGCGGCACGGTCCATCGACGCACGCGCCTTCACTAAGGGCAACGACATCGTTTTCGATCAGGGGCAGTACGCTCCGGGAACGGCCGACGGCAGGCGTCTCTTGGCGCACGAGGTCGCCCATGTGCACCAGCAGGGCGCGGATACCTTGGTGCGCCGCGAGATCGGCCGCCACGAGGAAAAGCGGCTGTCTCTCACGAGCCCCGGTCAAATCACCGGGCGGGCCCGGCCGCCGGCCTTCAGTCTCTACAACTTCGGCATCAACCAGGCGTCGCTGAAGCTGGAGCACATATCCTTTCTGCTGGAGCTGGCGGAGCTGATCAACGAGACCAATCCGAACGTCCTGTCGGTCAAGATCGTCGGCCACGCCAGCGCGCCAGGGGGCGACGTCTTGAACGAAGACCTGTCGCATCGCCGGGCGGTGGAGGTGCTGACCCTTCTGTCGGCGGCCGGCGTCGCCAATCTGGACATCGACTGGCATGGCGAGACGCGGCCGGTTGGCGACAACAGCTCTGTCGCCGGGCGCAGCCGAAACCGGCGCGTGGATATCCGCATCGCGCTGACCGAACCGCCGCCGATCCCGGATGAGACGGTGCTGCCGCCGCCGGAGGGCGGTGACGACACCTGGTTCTGCCTGCGCTATCCGCTGATCTGCCTGGCCATCGGCGGTGGCGCCGGGCTGTTCGCCCTGTTGGTGTTCTGCCTCATGAACCCGCTGGCCTGCCTCTCTTGGATTCCCTTGCCCGGGCTGCCGGGCTTGCCCGACTTGCCGGAGCTGCCGGACGGCGACGACGGCGAACCGCCCGACAAGCAGCCGTTGCGCCCCGGCACGCCGCTTTGGGTCCGTTTCAAGGAAGGGCACAGCCTGGAAGCCCATCCGCAGGATGTCCGCCATCACCGCGCCTGGATTCCGGGCACAACGATCCACGCCCACGCCTATACCCACAACAAGCCGGCGAAGGCAGACGCAATCTTCGAGCTGCCAGCCGATGCGACCGATCCGATCCCGGTGCCGACCACAGTGCGCGCGCTGGAAGGCGGCGAAGTGCGGGGCGAGACGCAGTCCGTCATCAAGACGGGCACCATCGTCCGGGTCTTCGACATGCCGATGACCGGTCTCACCGGGTCCGACGCCGTCGGGCAGAACGAGTACTCACTGGAATGGCAGTGGTCGAACAACGGCACCACCTGGGTGCCGCTGGGGACCAGCGGCAAGCATCCCCTGTTCTGGCTCTACGCCGATCCCGCACAGGCCCCGCTCTATACAGCGGCGGTGAGGCGCGCTACGCGGTACGCCGCGGGGCTGGCGGACGCGCAGGCGGTGGCCAATGCCCTCAGGGCGGGTCCGCGGGTCGTCGACGGGATGGCTTACAATCCGGCGGATCCCATCGACGACGACCCGCTGGAAGTCTATCTCTACAGGGAGGGCATCTGCACCGATTACGCCAACCTCTTGATGCTGCTGGCGAGATCGGTCGGGCTCGCTGCGCACACGGTGATGTTCTATGGCGGTTTCCGCTCGCTCGGCTACAACATCTGGGCGGCGCTGAGCGATCCCTATGGCGATCCCAGTTACATCAACCTCATCAATGTCAGCTCGCCGCATCCGGCCTTCAACCCGCCGTCCACCCCGCTCTCACCGCATGGCTGGTCCTTCAACTACCACGCGATTGCGGAAATCGAAGGTGTGTTGCAGGACGCCGCCCTGGATCGCCGTGGCCCGCCGATAGGGGAGGCGCTGCATCAGGGGCTTGAGGTCTATTTCGTCGAACTGGCCGGCACACTGCCGCCGGCGACCGTCGGCCAGTACTATCAGCGGCGCATTCCGCGCCAGATGCACACGGTCGAGATGGTCTTCAATCCCTACTATCGATACATCACCTCTGCAGATTTCACGCCGGTCATACCGCTGTTCATCCCGCAGAACGAGCCGTCGCCATACTTCACGCCCGTGACATGGTTGGCAGCCGCCTATCCAAGCTTGTCCAGCGTGGGGCTGCGTTTTCACGAAGGCGAGGGATTCCTCTTTGGGACTCCAAGTGAGCCGGTGGATCTCGGCATCCTGGCAATCGTCGAATACGCTCTGCCCAATAGGATACCGCTGGCGGACTACGCCGAATTCTCGCTGACGATCAATCCATGAGGAGGCGGCGCTGGATCCGGGCATGCGGCCATGACACCCGCCTATACGTTGGTACCCCTAAGCGAGGAAGGCGCGCCCGGCAGCGTTGGGACCGAATACGAGGGCGCCGATCTGCCAGCAGCCGCTGCAGAGGTGGTCGCGACCTTCGCCCGATTTTCCGATGCGGCGTTGCGCGTGTTCCCCGATCTGAAGGCCGAGCAGATCTGGAAACGTCGCTGGTCCTTCGGCATCGAGGTGGATCGGGCCAGCCCATGGGACAACGTGCAGTGCAATGTTCATGCATCGGACAATCGCGGAACCGAAGCGGTCTCGGCCCGCGTGATCGTCCGCCATCCGGCACTGAATATGGATTACCGGTTCTTCTTCCTGTTTCAGGATGAGGACAGGTGCCGACAGGTGATGGCAGTCATCCGCGACACGTTCTCTCTGGACTGATCGGATGACTGTAAGGGCAGCCGCATGGATCGCGCTTCGGACCCGCTGACGCATGCCGCGCCCACCGACACCCATGATGGCAAGGCCCAAGACCCGGCCGGACGTGTCCCAATCCGGCGGACGGGGCTTGCCACACGGCCCCGCGGCAACACCGGCGGCAAGCGGGGGGGCGCCCGCTTCGGATCTTTCACCGGTCAATCGTCAACCGACGGCAGCCGAGCAGACGTCCCGGAAAGCGCGCGACCGGGCCGGCGCGAACCAGCACCCCGCAGCCTCCCCGTCCTCCCCCCGCAGCGCCGAGCGTGAGGCACGCGGCAGCGGTGAGCGGTTCATGCGCGAACCGCTGCCGGCCGATGATCTGGATGTTCTGTCGGAGGGCGTGGCCGAAGGACAGCAGAGCACCGGCGCGGCACCCGTTGCGCTGCCGGGGCTCGGTTACGGGCAGCCGCTTCCCGCGGATCTGCTTGAGCGCGCAGAGGCGCACTATGGTACCGATCTCAGCGGCGTGCGTGTGCACACCGGGTCGGCGGCGGCGGCGCAGGCGCGACAGCGGGCCGCCGAGGCCTTCACCTTTGGCCAGAATGTCGTTTTCGGCGAAGGGCGCTACGCCCCCTGGTCGCCGCTGGGCAGTCGGCTGTTGGGCCATGAACTGGCCCACACCATACAGCAGCGCGGCCGCACGCCGACGCTGCAGGCCGCCCCCATCCCGGCCGGCGACAAACATGGCGATGCGACGGTCTACCTCTGGCAGGAACTTGGCCAGCTCGGCATCGATCTCAGCGGGCAGCCATGGGTCCAGGTACGCTGGGATCCGGCGATAACAGCCGGCAACTTCACCTACACGATCTCTCGCGGCGACAATCCACGGCACTATTCCATCCATGTGAAGACGACCTTCCCCATCCGCGTGACCATCAACCGCCAGGCCGAGCAGCTCTATCAGGCCCCCCTGCTCGGCGAGACCGTGTTCGCGCACCGGTATGAGGCGAACGGGAACACGGTCACCGTGAACGAGCATGTGGAGGCCGAGTTCACTTTCCACTTCGGCGAAGTGTTCGAAGATGCGGAAGTCTATCCCGGCAATCAGCCGCCCGTGCGCACGCTGGAGATCGAGCGCGGCCTGGAAATCCCGCTGGGTCCCGGCCTGCCGCAGGAAAAGAAGCCGGAGCAGATAACCCATTTCTACTGGCAGTTCGACACGACGGAGCAGCTTGAGGGCTTTGCTGCGGTGTGGGCGAACCACTTCTGGATCGAGGAGGCGTTCGCGGACCAGCGCCCGACGGCCGTCGCCCTCGACGAAGACGCGATGCAGACCTTCGCACGTGCCTACCGCGACGGTGTGGGGTTCGAGCCGACCCGGATCTTCATCGACGGCAAGCCGCAGGATCCGGAGCGCATGTACGAGATGTTCTATTCGAGCATCTACAGCGCTCAGGATGGTGCGATCGGCGATCACGACGAGTGCCTGATCTACAGCCACGGAAAGAAATCGTACGGACGCGTGACGCTGAACCACCACGAGGCGCAAAGCTATTGGTGGTACCTGGATATCGTCGGATCCGACAAGGTGCAGCCGGTCGACGGCTATCCGTTCGTCGAGCTGCGCGTGCGCGGGGCCAGCGGCGAACTCCACAGCGTCGACATGGACTATGTTCATGCCCGCGAGGATCTGGCGGCCCTCGCCGAGCGACGCCGGAAAGAGGAAGCGGGTCGCGACCTCCTCGACTCCGCTTGGGCCCTGATCGACGGTCCGCCGAGCTGGGACGAGATCCTCGAGGGCGACTACAATGCGTCGCGATATCTCCAGATCGCCGTCGACCGCGACGAAAGCGCGATCCCGCAGGGTCTTCGGAACCTTCTCGACGATACGCCAGGTCTGGCCGACGCCGTCGGCGACAGGATCCTGAGCCATGTCGAGCGTGAAGCCAGGTCCTTCGCGCGCTACGCCATCGATGCGGCGATGCAGGGACTGAAGCGCTATTCCACGGAGGAGGGCGCGCGTCAGCTGATCCTGCTGCTGCCCGGCATGACGGCGAACGAGAGGCGGGATTCCCTCGCCTATGTGGGCCTGCAGCCGTTACAGCAGACGATCTATGCCGCCGTGCTGAGCGACCCGGCCTTGGCCGTGCGCGTCTGGATGGGTGAGGACTTGTACGGCATTGACGCCGGTCACATCGCCTCTGCGGCAAAGTCGCGGATCACCGAGCTGAAGACGTTTGGCGACGCGGTCTTCTACGGGCAGGTCGAACCCCTGCATATGGAAGGGGACTTCGGCGTCGAGATCCGCCGCAAGGTCTACAAATCCATGGGGTTCAACTTGGACCCCAACGACTATCCCCATTCCGGCAGCTCCCTGGTGCGCAAGGTCCAGGGCCGCCGCTTGGGATCCTCGTCCGTTTTCGGAACCGAGGCCGCCTATCTTTACGCCGATGCGGCGGCGCGCCGGGCGAGCGACGAGCGGCTGAAGAAATATCTGATCATCGCCGCGGTGGTCGTCGCGACGGTGGCGCTGGTGCTGGTCGCCAATGCCGCCGGCGCGGCGCTGGCCGGCCTGCTGTTCGAAGCCGGCACGGCAGGGTTCATCATCACCGAAGTCGTCGTCTCCGCCACGATCGTGACGGCATTGGGCCCGGCGACACATACCTTCGTCGGCAGCATGGGGTCGGCCACCGCAGAAGACTATTCGGCCGCCTACGACAATCTCGGCACCCAGTTCGTCGTCAACCTCGCCACCTTCGGCTTCTTCAAGGGGCTGGGGATGGCCACCCGGTCGATCGCCATCGCCGGAGCGGGCGGGGAAGAGGCGTTCATGGCAAGCCGCGGCTGGCGTGCCGCGGAAGCGGGCCTGCGCGTCGGCACAAGCGGGGCCGCCTTCTTCGGCATCGGTGTGCTCTCCAGCCTGATCCAGAAAGGGGAAGTGCCTCAGGGCGAGGCGATGAACGAACTGGTTTTCGAGACCGCCCTGTCGCTGGTGCTCTTGGAAGTCGGTGCGTTCATGACGCGCGGCACCATGGTGCGGATCGGCAAATGGTCGCGCGCAAAGCGGCTCGGCGAATTGGCGCCGCGGATGGATGCGCTGCAGCTGAAAGCCATCGCGCTCAACCGTGAAGTGGCGGAGTTCGCCGTCCGCCCGCACGGCGCCAAGGACCGGGGCATGGAAATCCTCGGCAGCCAGAAGCAGCTGCTTGCGGAGTACACGGCCCTGGTGAAGGACATGCAGAAGTCCTTCCGCACGCGCACGACCGGAGAGCGCTACGCCAAGCAGCTCGACCCCGTGCTGGAGCAGCTGCAGACCCAGCTGAACGGCCTGAAAGCGGTGGAGTTCTTTGCGAACGCGGAGATCCGCGTGGCTGGCACGTCGAAGGAAGCGGGCGAGTTCTACTACAAGCGCGGAACCGAGGCCCAGATCCGCGAATTCTACGGAAAGCAGGGCATGAAGGTGACGGACACCGGCAACGGCGTGCTGGAGGTCCGGATCGGCGGCGCGGAGGGCCGCACGATGACCTTCCGCCCGTCGGCGAAGCTCGACCCGACGCTGCAGCCCGGCGGCGGCCGCAAGGCCGATGTGCTGGAAGCCTGGCGCCGCTCCCTTGCGGCCCGCAACCTGGAAGTGCTGCAAAAGGCCCACGATCAGGCGATCTCGAACACCGAGCTCAACAAGATCGCCAAGTCCGATCCCTACACCATGTCGGAGACACAGCTCAAGACGCACGAACGCCTGCTGAAACGGGCGGACGCCAAGCTCGACAAGGCCATCGCGAAGTACGGACCGCCGGATCTGACGGTCGAGCGTGCCGGCCGCGAACCCAGGGCTTGGCAAGATCACCTGGTATCCGTGCGTGACCACGTGAAGGCCCAGGCCAAGCTGCTCGGCCTTGAAGCCAATCCCGCGATCGAGATGGTCAGCCGTCTGAGGACCGGCGGCAAGAGGGACCTGAAGGTCGATACGCTGCAAAGGCACGCGGACCTGATCAAACAGGGGCAGGATGTCGTTGAGAGGGCCCGGACAACGCGGGATTCTTCTCAGACTACCCGGCTGCAGCTGCAGCCGCAGCCGACCGTCCCGGAACTCCGCGCCCGCCTGAAAGCACGCCAGACCGAACTGAAGCGTCGCGCCAAAGTCTACGGGTCGTCCAGCACCGACTATATCAAGAAGGCGTTGAAGGGCCTGGGCAGCTCGTCAAAGCTGGATACCCTGCGCGCGGCCGAACAGCGTCTGGAAGCGGCGGAGGCTCGGCTCGACAAGCGCGCGCTCGCCGAACTGGAGGGCGGCGTGGCGCTGCATGGCCAGGCAGCCGTCGATGCGGCCCGCACCGGCTCGCTGGCGGAGATGTCGGACATCCAGGTGGGCGATGCCATGCGCGGCATACGGGGAGCGACAGAAAAGCTGACGCCGCAAGCCTTGAAGGGGGCGCTCTACGCTTCGATGGCGCCGCCGGAAGGATCGACTGTGAAGAGCGCGATCCCGCTGGAAAAGGCGGTCCGCTATGCCCGGTCACCAGAGGAGCTGACATTCGCCCTTGAAAGCTTCGCGGCGATCCGCGAGGCCGGAATCGAGGGAGGTTACCAGGTTCTGCGCGACGCCACCGCCAGCCCCAGCAAATGGCAGGGCAGTGTGTGGCAGATGGAGGCGGCGCGTCTGATCATCGGGCTTGAGAACATCGCCCGGTTCGAGTTCCCGCTGAGGGCCGGCACCAAGGGCCGCGAGGTGGATATCGTGCTGAAAGACGGCACCAAGGTCGAGATGAAGGATTGGTCCGACTGGAAGGGGCTGAGGGGCAAGCTGGACGATCAGTTCAAGGTCGATCTGGAGTCCGAAACGCGGGGCGGCACGGATGCCAGCGGCATCAGGAAGATCCGCTGGATGTTCCGCTTCCCGCCGCCGGCCGACCTGGCAACCATCCGCGCCCGCATGAAGGGCAATCTGGAAACCTTCATCAAGGAAAAGCTCGACGCCGGATCGATCAACGCCGATCAGGCCCAGGCATTGCGCGATGCCTTTGGCGACCATCTGGGTATCGTCGAAGCCCCGAAGATCGACCGCACGAAAGTGCACAAGCCCGTGCCGGTGCCCCAGCCGCCCATGCCGGTGCCCGTGACACCGGGCATGGACGACGAGCAATAAGGCCTTGGTGATCGCCCGCCACCCCGATCGGTTGGACTGGGGACCGGCCGACGCGGATCTGCCGCCCGTGGCGGAGCCTTGGCAAACGGCGTGGCAGACGGATGTCGCCGCCAACGGCGCGACGGTCCGGCTGAAAGCCATTGGCCGGCGTCTGTTCATGATAGCGCCGCCCGATGGCATCGCCGAGATACGCGGCGCCGAACCGCCGGGGTTGGCGTCGGCGTTGGGCGGTGAGCCGCTGCTGCAGGTCTGCCCAGGCATCGGCTGCACGGCCGTGCTGGTCGACCGGAACGGTGGTATCCGGCACTGGCATCCCGATCACGGGGTTGGGCCGAGATGGGCGAGCGGATCGCCGGGCGCCGCGCTGAACCCCATCGGTGTGTCCGGCGACCGGATCGTGCAGACGCGGGCGCTCGCCATGCCCGCCCCAGGGCCGGACGACTGGGCGCTCGAGGCCGTCGATCCGGCGGCCGGCCGGTTGTTGTGGACCCGCCCGGGCCGCGTCCGGGGGTTGCTTCCGATACCGGGCGGCATGGTGACGATCAGCGCCGATGGTCGCGGGGTATCTAGACTGGATACAGAAATCGGCGAGACGGTATGGCATCGTGATGCCCCGATGCCGATCGAAGAGGCTTTTGCTTTTGTGCGCCAGCGCGTGTGGCTGCGCGACGCCGACGGCGGGCTCTCGGCACTGGATCCGGAAAGCGGTGAGATCACAGGCCATCTGGCACTGGCGGTCGCGCGCCATCCAGTGGGCGTGGTCGACGCCCGCGGGCGCCTGAACGTGTGCACCGGCCTGGCAGTCGCGACCGTCGATCTGGTGACCGGCACCGTGGTCGAGGAAATCCAATTCGATGTCCGTCCCGATGTGCCGACGCGTGCCCATGGGTGGAACTGCCTGCCCGTCGGCGATCACCACATCCTGTTCGCCGATATGAATGAACGGATCTTCATGGCGCAATCGGGCACCGCAGGCCGGCCTGTCCAGATCTGGGCCGCGCCAACACAAATCAAGGGGCTGGCGGCCGTGTCGCGCACTCTGGTGGTGCTGACGGACGACGGCCGGCTGACGGCCCTGCGCCCTCTAGCCGAATAGAACGGCCGCAGATTAGCAGAGAGAATTGATCAGCCCGCTAATCGGATTCGACTTCCACCGCCTTGGTCTTAGCCTCGTTGCCGGCCAGCATCGGCGAGCGTTCCTGCATCGCCGCCAGCACCTCCGTCGTCCGCACCAGCCGCTTATGCTTCACGCCCTGCAGCAACTGCCCGATCTTCGCATAATAGGCCGGCATGACCGAGGCCATGACGGCCCGCCCCTTGCCGGTCATCCGGACAAGGGCGCCGCGGCCGTCGGACGGATCGGGCAGGCGCTCGACCAGTTCGTCCTTCGTCAGGCCATGCAGCAGGCCGGTCATAGTCGCTCGGGTTACACCCTGCTTGTCGGCCAGATCGGACGGTTTTGCGGTCATGTCCTTCTCACGCATCAACAATACAAGCGTGACCCATCGGCCGTGCCGCAAGCCGTAGACGGACAGGAAATCGTCGAGGGCGTTCAAGAGATCGGAGCCGGTCTTGAGCACGGTCAGGAAAAGATGAGCCGCGTCCGCGTCGATCTTGCCGAATGGGCGATCCAGCCGCTCGATCGCCGCCGGCTTGGGGACTTTGCGCAACAAAAACATCATATATAATTAGCGCGCTAATCGCCTGCGGTCAAGCGCGCAGGCGTGCGGTGGGCATCTCAGCTCCCGAATGTGCTCCGGTACCGGTCCAGCTTGGCGCGCCAGACGGGGTTGTCGACGATGTCGCGGTTGACGATGCCCCTAGGCAGATAACCGTGCATCAGGTCCAGCACCGCCGTTGTGTCTGCCGCCCCATTGCCCGCGAAAAGCTGATCGGTCCAGCACAGCGCGTGCGGCGCCAGGATGACGTTGTCCAGCGCCAGAATCGGATCTTCGGCCGGCACCGGCTCTACGGCAAAGACGTCCAGCCCCGCCCCGGCGATGCGCCGGTCGGCCAGCGCTTCCACCAGGGCCGTCTGATCGACGATCGGCCCCCGTGCAGTATTCACCAGGAAGGCTGTCGGTTTCATCAGCGACAGCCGCCTGGCATCCGCCAAGCCGCGCGTGCTGTCGTTGAGCGGGCAGTTGATGGTGACGAAATCGGCGCGTTGGAACACCTCGTCCAATGGCACGAGTTCCACCCCCAACGCTGACGCCGCCTTGGGCTCCGCGTAGGGATCATGGGCGATGAACCGCAGGTCGAACGGGCGGGCGAGCCGGAACATCTCCGCCCCGATATTGCCGATGCCGACGGAGCCAAGCGTACGGCCCACCAGGCCCATGCCCATGAACTGGGACTTGGCCGCCCATCCCGCCGGACCTGCCCTCGTGATCCGATCTTTGTCCATCAGCCGGCCGGCCAGCGCGAAGATCAGCGTCAGGATCGACACGGCAACGGGGCGCCGCACGCCGTCGGGCGTGATCACCAGGGCGATCGCTCCGTCGCTGCAGGCATCGACATCCACCGTGTGATAGCCGACGCCGAAACGGGCGACCAGGGCGAGACGGCCGTCCGCCGGCACGCTTGCGCGCTCGAACCGTGCCGCCAGCAGGATCAGCGCATCGAACCCTGCCAGGTCGTCGGCCCGGATCGCACCGTCGGCCGGCACGAAGGCCAGCTCGATATCAGGATCTTCCTGAAGCGGTGACAGGTCGAAATCGGGATAGGCAAGGCTGCCGTCCGGATTGCGGAAATCGCCGCTGAGCGCGACACGAAACCGGTCCATTTCTGTCACTCCGGCCGCACGGTCGCACAGCGGTCGCGGATGGCGTCCACCCCCTCCCGCACCGCACCATAGAGGGCCCAGATATCGCCGCTGTAGCAGAGAAACTCATAGCCGAAGGCAAAGGCGTCGACAGCCTGATCGACGGTCGGAACCAGTCGTCCGAAGGCCTTGCCATGGGCCCGCGCAGCGTCGCGCACGTGCCGGCACGCATCGGCGAACGCGGCGTGGTCGAATTCACCGGGAATGCCGAGAGAGGCGGAAAGGTCGAAATGCCCGACCCAGAGGCAGTCGATCCCGTCCACCGCGGCGATGGCTTGCGCGTTCTCCACGCCCTCGCGCGTCTCGATCTGGGCAAATAGTGTGGTGAACCGGTTGGCGTTTGCCAGCTTGTCCAGGGTGGGACCGGGTGCGTACCGGTCATGGGCGATCTGCAGGGCGACGCCACGATGGCCCTGGGGGATGTATTTGGCACAGTCTACGATGTGGCGTGCTTCCTCCGCCGATCCCACCATCGGAAGCATGATGCCCTCAGCCCCCATGTCGGCGGCGCGTGCAATGTGGTGGTAGTCCCGTGACGGGACGCGCACGATTGCCGGCAGGTCGGCCGCCTGGAGATACCGCAGCGCGCTCTTGACCGTCTCAAAGCCGAACCCGCTGTGCTCGGTATCGAACAGCACGAAGTCGCATCCCGCGGCTTTGAGGATTTGACCGATCCCGGGCGTTGCAAACTCGGCCACGAAGTGGCCGACCTTCAGGGATCGGTCTGCGGCCATTGCGCGCATCGACGGCATGGAGGGCACCTCCGGCATTGCGGATCGTGCCCATCAATCGTCACCCATGCCGATCTGCCCGCTATTGACGGTCAAATCGGCAGCGAGTTACGACGCCTGCTTTTCGGGCACCTGCAGCCGTTTTAGGGCCTCGCCCGTGTCCCTCGCAATCGCTTCCAATGCGGTAATCAGTTCGGCAGCCGTGCGGCGTTCCTCTGCCGCCTTCTGCACGTCGGCCGCCGCGTTCATCAGGCGCGCGCATCCGAACAGGCCGACGCTGCCCTTGACCGTATGGGCCGTCGCCGCCAGCGTTTCGAAATCCCCCGCGCCGTGTGCAGCCACGACCGCCTGGATGTCGGAGGGCAGTCGCGCACACAGGCGGTTGAGCATCTTATTCAGCTTGTCGCCGCCGACATCGCGGTTCAGGGTCAAGAGCCGCCCTTCGTCCAGCAGTGGCGTGGCTGCCTCCGGGACCGGTGGCGACAGCGCTTCCGGCGTGGCAGCCTCGGACGCGGGCGGTGGCAGCGGCGGCCCCTCAGCCGGACCGGGTGGCGATGCCGGCATGACCCTGCGCAGGCAGGCCGCCAGATCGTCCAGACCGACCGGCTTCGTCAGAAAATCGTCGAAGCCGGCATCCATGGCGCGCTTGCGCATGGCGGGCATGGCGTCGGCTGTCAGCGCCACGATGGGCACACCGCCCTTGTCGCCCGGCAGCGCCCGTAGCGCCCGCGTGGCGGCAAACCCATCCATGCCGGGCATATGCATGTCCATGAAGACCACGTCGAACTTGCCCTTCTGCATCATCTCGATCGCGGCCCCGCCATCGGGCGCCATCGATACCCGGTGTCCCGCCGATTCCAGAATCTGAGCCAGCAACTCCCGGTTCAGGGCGTTGTCTTCGACAAGCAGGATCGAAACCGTGGGCCCTGGCTCGGCGCTCTCAGGCCGCGCCGACGCGAGCGACGGCACCGGCACCGCGCTTGCGGGCCGCATCGTCACCGTGAACCAGAAGGTGCTGCCCTCTCCGAAAGTGCTGGCCACGCCCATTTCACCCCCCATGGCCGTAACCAGCCTCTTGCTGATCGCCAGACCAAGGCCCGTGCCGCCGTATTGGCGCGCGGTCGATGGGTCGGCCTGCACGAATGGCTGGAACAGCCGGGGCAGGGTCTCTTCCGGAATGCCGATGCCGGTATCGGCCACCTCGAAGCGAAGTTGCACATGGCCCTGGCTGCGGTGCGTCGACTCGACGGTCAGGCGCACCTGGCCTCGGGCCGTGAACTTCACCGCGTTGCTCAGCAGGTTCCCCACCACACAACGGAGGCGGGTGGCATCGCCGTGCAGCCAGCGGCAGAAGTCTTCCGGCAGCTGCAGGTCCAGTGTCAGCCCCTTTTCCGCGGCATGGCTCCGGAACAGCCATTGCACCGAGTCCAGCAAATCCAGCAGGTCGAAATCGGTCTGCTCCAGCTGGACTTCGCCGGCTTCGATCTTGGAGAAGTCCAGGATGTCGTTGAGCAATGTCAGGAGCGTGCGCCCGGATTGCCTGAGCATCTCCATGGATTGGCGCTGCGGCGGCGTGATCCGGTCGCGCAACAGGATCTCCGCTACGCTCAGAATGCCCGTGAGCGGCGTCCGCAACTCATGGCTCATCATCGCCAGGAAGTTCGACTTGGCTCGGCTGGCCTCTTCCGCTTTCGCCTTGGCGAGGTGGAGATCCTCCGCAAGCCTGGCCAGCGTGTCGGCCTGGCGCTGGATGCGGCCTTGCGCCTCCATCAGCTCGCGCTCGCGCTCTTTATGGGGTGTGGCGTCGATGTTGAAGCCGACGAACCGAGCGGCCGCCCCGGACGAGTCACGGATCAGCCGGCCATAGCTTTCCAGCCAGATATACGAGCCATCGCGTCGGCGGCATCGGAACGTTTCCAGATAATCGGGATCGGTGCCGGTAACGGCTCGCTCTCTGCGCTTGTGAACACGATCGCGGTCATCGGGATGCACCATTTCAACAAACTGCTCGAAGCTCGGCGTCGGTGAGTCGGAGTCGTAGCCGAGAAGCCGCTTGTAGGCGGGCGACCACCAACGGTGACGAGACTTCATGTCCACGTCCCACATGCCGCCCCTGGTGGCTTCGATGGCCAGGTTCAGCCTTTGCTCGCTCTGGCGCAGCGCCTCTTCCGTCCGCTTCACCTCAGTGATGTCGACGCGGATGCCGACGCGTCCGCCATCGGCCGTGGGACTCTCGGAGATGCGCAGCCACCGCCCGTCGGTCAGTTCTTGTTCCAGCGTCGTTGCGCAGGACTGATGGGCTCTCAGTCGCCGCTGGATCCAGTCTTCCGGCGGCTCATCCAATGGGCACTGGCCGGCGGCCACGCTTGCGCGGGCCAGATCCTCGAAACGGATGCCGGGAACGATGTGGTCGGCGATCGCGCTGTTGAATTCGCGGTACCGATCGTTGCACAGCACCAGCCGGTCGTCCGCGTCCCAAAGAACAAAGGCATGGTCCATGGAGGCGATCGCGTCGGCCAGCCGCTGCTCCGCCCTGAGTCTCGCTTCCTCCGCGGCTTTCCGGGTCACGGTATCGATAAAGCTGACGACCGCGCCGCGGATCTCGCCGTCGTGAACCATGGGCGAGCATCGGAACTCCACCGGCAAAGTCGATCTGTCGGCACGCCGAAACGTCGCTTCGGTCATCGGTGTCGACAGTCCCAGCGTGCAGGCCCTTTGGATCGGATCTTGCGGCCCGCTGGCTGCGGGAAGAGTGTCGAAGACCTTGCGGATCTCTGTCCGGACAAGCTGGCGATGCGAGCTGTAGCACAAGAGGCGGAGCGCGCTGGCATTGGCGAAGGTGCAGCGACCGTCCCGGTCGACGCCGATAATCCCCTCCGCCGCCGACTCCAGGATCAGCCGCTCGCGTTCGCGGCTTTCCATCAGCGTGGCCTCGATCCGTTTCAGCTCGGTGATGTCCCGTGTCGCGCCGCGATAGCCCAGGAACTTCCCGTTGTCGTCGAAGATCGGCTTGGCGTTGATGTTGACCCAGTGAGGCGATCCGTCGGCGCCACGGATTTGCGCCACCAGATCCTTCACCGGCTCACGCTGCGCGATGGCGTCGTGCGCCCGCGCGATCATCTCCGGCACATAGGCCGGATCGGCGAATGTCCCGATGGGCTTGCCTAGCCAGTCCCTTTCCGTGAAGCCGGTTACGTCGGTGAACCGCCCGGTCACGAAGGTGTAGCGGAGATCGGCGTCGGTGGCATACACCCAGTCGGATGTGCACTCTGCGATGTCGCGGTAGCGGGCCTCGCTTTCCCGCATGTCTCGCCACCGGCGCCACGCCAGCCAGGCCAGCATCAGGCTTAGCACCGGCAGCATCAGGAACAGTTCGTCCAGCTCGTACTGCTCCGTCCTTGCAAACAGAGCCTGCAGGCCTTCGTAGAGATCGGTGGCGGCGGCCACGCAATAGAACAGAATAGGAACGACAATCGCGATGGCAAGGTCGCGGCGATCCCGCCGCCGCTGCGTCAGCGGGTCCGACAGGGGCCGTATCGTCGGCTTCGATGCCGCGGGTGTCTCGGGCGTCTCGCCGCCCTCGACACGCCCGCTGCCCGTTCCTGGGCCCTGTTCACCCATCGGCTAGACCTGCGACTGTCGGTACTGGAGTGCCATGGTTACTGTACCATCGCATGGTAAAGTGAATAACCTAATCGATACGGAAGCGACAAGTTGTCTTACACATCTGTTAACTCTCGCTGAATTGAAGGTTATCACGTCACCGGCGTGTGCAGTGTCGCTGCAGACGCCGAAACGGTCGGACGTGCGGCACAGGCCAAGGTCGTGCCTGTGCTTCGGTGGATGATCGGCAGGGTGGCGGCCTCGGCGCGCCGCCCGGCTGCACTGAAGGGAGACAGCCCCCCATGAAGTCGCCTGCGAGGGTCGCCGTGATCGGCGGCGGTGTCGTCGGATGCAGCGTGCTCTACCACCTGACCAAGGCCGGATGGAGCGACGTCGTCCTGATCGAAAAGGACGAGTTGACCTGCGGGTCCACCTGGCACGCGGCCGGCGGCATGCACACGCTGAACAGCGACCCCAACGTGGCCAAGCTGCAGGACTACACCATCCGCCTCTATAAAGAGATCGAGGAGATCTCCGGCCAGTCTTGCGGTATTCACCTGACCGGCGGCCTGATGCTGGCGGGTACGCCCGACCGTATGGACTACCTGAAGGCCATGCATGCGACCGGGCGCTATCTCGGCATGCATACCGAACTGATCTCCGCCGACGAAGCGGCGGAGATGTACCCGCTGATGGACAAGCGCCACTTCATCGGCGCGCTGTTCGACCCGATGGAAGGACATGTCGACCCGTACGGGGTGACGCATGCCTATGCCAAG
>JANQQD010000009.1 GCA_028285185.1 Anaerolineae bacterium
CCGGTTGGAGGCACCGACCAGATGGGAAAGCATGTGCACATGGCCGAACGCGCGCGCTGTCAGGCTCTGCGACGATGCCGGATGGCTCATCAACGCCCAATAGGGGCCCGGCACGTCGCCTTGCGCCAGACAGCGATCCCAGGACGCGCTGACCTCTTGCTCGGTGGTCATCCGCGAGAATTGCCGAATGGCAGGCTGGAACTTCCGTTCCAGCGTCTTCTGCATGGCCTTGGCAACCGCCTTGGGCTCGGCGGCAGCGCTTACGAAGTAGCCGTGTACGTCATATTCGTCGACGTCGTTGGGGAGACCGAGATTGAGATGCCGGCCGATCTTGCCAAGCTCTCTCAATGTGAGGCAGGTGCCGATGATCGAACAGTGAAGCCTGTGGTCAATCTCCCACAACTTCCGCCGCTTCGCCGCGCCAAACATTGGGGGTCTTGCGCCTAGAAGAGCGTCACTCATGTCGGAAGCGACCCCCGTCGGTCGACGGCTGGCGAGGCGGCCTGTCGGCCTGCGCACGATCTGACAGGTCCTGGCGTTCGTCCGATGCGGCGAGTTTCCGGCCTGCATAGGTCTCTGATGCAGTCACCAGCAATGCCGCCAAGTCCCTGGGATGGAGATTACGGACAATCAAGACTGCATGTCCCAGTTCTCTTCTTGGGGTTCCGGAAGGTTCGGACGGTCGTTATTGGCTGTCCTCGGATCTGTCGCTGGGCATCGCCCAGGTATTGCCCGAACGTCCGACCGCACCCTGACCGATCCTTCACCCCGTGGCGCTGTTGCCGACTGCCGCCGATGGGAAACGCTCCAGCCAGGACAGCTCCCACTCGATGCGGCCAATCTCGTGGTCCATCCACGTGCGGGCGAACCGGCTGCGGTATGGGCATCCGCTGCATCTGCGGCGCAAATCGGCCAGTTCGAGTTCATGGTCACGCCTCAGAGCTGCCACGCATCGATCTCTCGCATCCGGCGCCAATGCCACGAGAAAGCAGAGCCTCATCGCCGCACACACCCGGCCGAGTCCGCCGGCCACGGGCGCGGACGCGTGCAACATCTCGATCAGCCGTTCGGTACCCGCTTCCGTCACCTCGAGACGCCCCGGGCCGGCTTCCACGGTCTCGACCTCCGCCCGGATCAGCCCCGTTGCAATCGCGTCGCGAACGCAGGCGATGATGACGTCACCCGTGGGCTGCCAATCGCCTGGCGCCAGAAGCTTTGCGGCCTCCGCGATCTCGGCGACAGTTGCATGCCCGATCCGGGTTGCACCCAAAACCGCGAACAGGACTGTGTCGTTCGGCGTCGCCCTTAAGGTCGGCGCAGTTGGTGGTACGATCTGCAGCCCAATCATCGGCGTACCTTCCGTCAATGATGCGCAGTGCATGCAAGTCAGCCAGGCGGTCTAGGATCTGCCGACCCAGCGTGCCGGCGATCCGCCCCTGTCCGCGATTGCACCTCACCAAGCGGCATGCTAGTGGATGCCTGACTAAGTTGCAAATGATTATCATTAGCGCCCAATGATCGGCGCGGCTCGATCGTGCCGCTATGAATCGCGGAGGCCGACCGTGCAGCCCATTCACGATTTGAAAGAGGACGCGATTACCGGAAGAGGTCGTGCGACAGACTATTGTTGCTCGAACCGGGCGTTGATCTGGTCGTGCCTGTCACGAACGTCCGCAGGCCAGGTGCTCTTGATGTAAGACAGCACCGCCAGGATCTCTCTGTCCGTCAGCGTGTCGGCATAAGCCGGCATGTCGCTTTCGTAGACTCCACCAGCCAATTCCGACGGCCCGTATTTCGTCAATCGGAACAGCTGGATATCGGGGTGATGCCAGGTGTGGCCGGTCTCGTCATGCGGCGGTGCCGGCAGGCGGCCATCGGCATTGCGCTGGCGCCAGTTGGGCTGGCCCTCCAGGTCAGCGCCGTGGCAGGTGGCGCAATGCTCCACATAGATCTGCTCACCAAGCGCCACCGTCTGAGCATCGTCGGGGGTCAAGGCGACCGCAAGACCGCTCGGCCGCACGATCCATACGGCAACGGCCACGCCCGCCGCCAGCAGCCCCAGTGCAGGCAACAGAGTCCGCATGCGTATCGACATCGGAACCGTCATCCCCCCAAGGCAACACGGCGCAGGCGCAAGGCATTGCCGATGACGGAGACGGAGCTCAGGCTCATCGCAGCGGCGGCGATCATGGGGCTCAGCAGCACGCCGAATATCGGATAGAGCACACCCGCCGCCACCGGTACACCGACAGCGTTGTAGACGAAGGCAAAGACCAGGTTCTGGCGGATATTGCGCATGGTCGCCCGTGCCAGCGCGCGGGCCCGCAGCAACGCGCGGAGGTCCCCGCCCACCAGGGTCAGGTCCGCGCTTTCCACCGCCACATCGGCGCCCGTGCCCATTGCAACCCCGACATCGCTGCGCGCCAGCGCCGGCGCGTCGTTGATGCCGTCGCCGGCCATGGCGACCGTCGCACCACCGGCCTGCAGTTCCGCCACCAGCGCCGCCTTGCCTTCAGGCAGCATCTCGGCGTGTACATCATCGACGCCGATCCTGCCCGCAACCGCTTCCGCGGTTGCCCGATTGTCGCCCGTCGCCATCACGACCCTCAGGCCCGCCCGATGCAGCCCTACAATCGCCTGCTCGGCTGTGGGCTTTATGGGATCGGCTACGGCGACCGCTCCGATCATCGTGCCATCGGCGGAAACGTAGATCACGGTATTGCCCCGCTGGCGCAACTCGGCCGCATCCGCATTCAAGCCCGTGGTATCGATGCCATGATCTTCCAGCAAGGCGGCGTTTCCAACGATGATGCGGTGCCCTGCCACGGCCCCCTGCACTCCCTTGCCTGTGACGCTTTGGAAGTCTGCGACCGAAGGAAGTGCCAGGCCACGCTCACTGGCCTCGGCAACAACGGCTGCAGCCAGGGGATGCTCGCTTGCGCTCTCCAGCCCCGCAGCCAGACGCAGGATCTCCGTCTCATCCTGCCCGGCGGTCGGCACTACGCCAACGACCCGCGGCCGACCTTCCGTCAGTGTGCCGGTCTTGTCGACAACCACCGTATCGACTGCGGCAAACCGCTCCAACGCTTCTGCGGACTTCACCAGGACGCCGAGATGCGCCCCGCGTCCCGTGGCCACCATGATCGACATGGGTGTGGCCAACCCCAGTGCGCACGGACAGGCGATGATCAGAACGCTGACTGCAGCGACCAATGCAAATGCGAAGGCTGGCGACGGTCCAAATGCGGACCAAGCCGCAAACGCCGTGACCGCAACTGCGACGACGGCCGGAACGAAATAGCCCGAGACGCGGTCCACCAGCTTCTGAACGGGCGCCCTGCTGCGCTGCGCGTCCGCCACCATGCGCACGACCTGCGCCAGCATGGTGTCCTCGCCGACACGATCGACACGGACGACCACGCTGCCAGTGCCGTTCAGCGTTCCCCCGGTCACCCTATCGCCTGGGCCCTTCTCCGCCGGAACCGACTCGCCGGTAAGCATGCTCTCGTCCACGGCGCTGCCACCGTCCAGAACGGTGCCGTCGACGGAAATCTTCTCACCCGGCCGCACACGCACGCGGTCGCCCACCTGCAGGTCCCCGACCGGGACGTCATCGACCGTGCCGTCCGGCCGAAGGCGATGCGCCGTCTTCGGTGCCAGATCCAACAACGCCCTGATCGCCCCGCCGGTGCGCTCGCGCGCCCGGAGCTCGAGCACTTGGCCCAGCAGCACCAGCGTGACGATCACCGCCGCACTCTCGAAATAGACCGGAACCATCCCGGCGCCCGTGCGAAAGGTCGCCGGGAACACCCCTGGCGCAACCGTGGCGACGACGCTGTAGGCGAAGGCCGCCCCCGTGCCCAACGCGATCAGGGTAAACATGTTCGGATTGCGCGTGGCAACCGACGCCCAGCCCCTCTGGAAGAAGGGCAGCCCGCCCCAGACCAGCACTGGGGCCGCCAACACCAGCTGAATCCACGGATTGGCGGCCGGGGGCACGACGGCGTCGACGGGCAGCGACAGGAGATGCCGGCCCATCTCCATTACCAGGAGCGGCAGGGACAGCGCCAGGCTGACCCAGAACCGGCGCGTCATATCGATCAGCTCCGGGTTCGGCCCGGCGTCCACCGACGGCAGGCCCATGGGCTCCAGCGCCATGCCGCATTTGGGGCAGGATCCGGGGCCGTCCTGCACGATCTCCGGACACATCGCGCAGGTGTACTGCGTGCCCGCAGGCATCACCGGTGTGTTCGCCGGGCGCCTGCCCAGATAGACATCTGGGTCGGCCTGGAACTTCGCCAGACAGCCGCCACAGCAGAACCGGTACAGCACGCCCTCATGCTGCCAGGCATGCGGGCTCTTCGCCGGGTCCACGGTCATTCCACAGACCGGATCTTTGACGGCGGCGTCGGCTGCGTGGTGGCAGGTGTGCGCGTGTTCGGCCATGGGCCCGATCCTTCGGCGGAGGCGATCGTCTCAATGCACCTCAGCCGAAGGTAGGCGTTCCAGTCACTGGAAGGTCAAGGGGTCCGCAGCACGCTTGCGGCAGGTCCGTCGGCGGCCATCACGGCCGGTCTTCCCGCATCATCGCCGCTGCCTTCTCCGCGATCATCAGCACCGGCTCGTTGGTGTTGCCCGAGGTGATGGTCGGCATGATCGAGGCGTCGGCGATCCGCAGGCCCTGCAGGCCGTGGACGCGCAGCCGGTAGTCCACGACAGCGCGGTCGTCGGAGCCCATCTTGGCGGTGCCGACCGGGTGGAAGATCGGTGAGGCGATCTGGCCCGCCTCATGCGCCAGGTCTTCGTCGCTCTCGATATGGGCGCCCGGCCGCACCTCTTCCGGCGCGTGGGGCGCCATGGCGCGGGCGGTCATGATCCGCCGGGTCAGCCTGACCGACTGCGCGGCGACCTGTCGGTCGCTGGGCTCGGCGAGATAGTTGGGCTGGATCGCCGCGGCGACGCGCACATCCGGCGATGTGGCGTGCACCGAACCGCGACTGTCGGGGCGCAGGTTGCACACACTGGTCGTGATGGCCGGATACGGGTCCAGGGGCTGCCCGAAGCGCGGCAGCGACAGCGGCTGGATGTGGTATTCCAGGTTCGGCGTCTCTCGGCTCTCATCCGACCGGGTGAAGGCGCCGAGTTGGCTGGGCGCCATCGCCATCGGCCCGCTGCGGGTGAAGATGTAGTTGAGCCCGATCCGCATCTTGCCCAGCCAATTATTGGCGAGCGTGTTGAGCGTGCGGGCGTTCTGCACCTTGAACACCATGCGCACCTGCAGGTGGTCCTGCAGATTCTCGCCGACCCCCGGGAGGTCGGCGACCACGGGAACGCCCAAGCTGCCCAGCCGCTCGGGATCGCCGATGCCTGACAGTTCTAGGACCTGCGGCGTGCCGATGGCGCCACAGGTCAGCACTACTTCTCCGGTGACCGCCACAGTCGCAGACGTGCCGTCGACAATCACATCGAGTCCGGCCACACGCGTCCCGTCGAAACGAAGCCGCGACGCCTGGGCCTTGGTGACGACGCGCAGGTTGGGCCGGTCGCGCACCGGCCGCACGAAGGCCTTGTTGGCGTTGACCCGCACGCCACCGCGCTGGGTCACCTGGAAATAGTCGACCCCTTCATTGTCGCCGCGGTTGAAGTCGTTCGTGGCCGGGATACCGCTTTCGATCGCGGCCGCACGGAAGGCGTCCAGGATCGGCCAGTGCAGGCGCTGGGCCTCGATGCGCATCTCGCCGCCTTGGGCATGCATGTCGTCGGCGCCGAAGGAATAATCCTCATGCTGCATGAAGAAGGGCAGGACATCGTCCCATCCCCAGCCGACATTGCCAAGCTGGCGCCATTGGTCGTAGTCGCGCGCCTGGCCGCGCATATAGATCATGCCGTTGATGGAAGAGCAGCCGCCCATCACCCGGCCGCGCGGATAGTCCAGAACGCGGCCCGCCAGCCCCGGGATCGGCTCGGTCTTGTAGCACCAGTCGGTCCGGGGGTTGTTCATGCAATAGAGATAGCCGACCGGAATGTGGATCCAGATGTAGTTGTCCCGCCCCCCGGCCTCCAGCAGCAGCACGCGCACGCCTGGGTCCGCAGACAGCCGGTTGGCCAGCAGGCACCCAGCCGTGCCCGCCCCGACGATGACGTAGTCGTAGCTGCCCAGATCCATGCCCGCGCCCCTCCCTGTCCGGCGTCTTACGGCCGATGGTCGCCCATTGCAGGACAGACCGCCAGAGCGAAGACAACCCTTACGCGGGCACCGGCGCCGGAAGGCGGCCTCAGCGGATGGCTTCGCTCGCCCGGAGCAGGTCCACCAGCAGCTTTGCGCTGCGCTGTCGGTGGGCGCGGTGGGCGCGGGTGGCCCGGTCCGCATCGCCGGCCTTGATGGCCGCGACAACCCGGGCGTGGTCCTGGTTGGAGCGGACCGGTTTTGGCCGCAGCTCTAGGGTCAGCATCCGCACCCGGTGGGTCTGATCGAAGAACCCCTCCACCAGACGGGCCAGACGGCGGTTGCCGGAGGCTTCGGTCAGCAGGGCATGGAAGCGCTCATCCGCGCGCGCCCAGGTCTGCCGGTCGTCGGCAGCCAAGGCGTCGTCCATTTCGGCAACACAGGCTTCCAGCGATCGCATCTCTTCCGCGTCAAGGCCGCGGGCGGCGGCAAGGCCCGCCGCCGTCGACTCCAGCACCGCCAGGATCTCGTAAATTTCCCGCATGTCGTCGGCCGACACTGGCAGGATGCGCATGCCGTGGCGGGGCCGGATCTCCACCAGCCCGTCTTGGGCAAGCCGCACCATCGCTTCGCGAACCGGCGTGCGGCTCATGTTCAGATCGGCGGCCAGCTCCTGCTCCAGGAACTGCTCGCCGGCCGGCAGCTCGTTATCGAGGATGCGGCGCTTGAGTTCGTGGTAGGCCTCCTCCACCCGGGACGACCGGGTGGGGCTGTTGGCAGGGCCCGTGCCGTTGCGAACCAGCGCGATGGCCATGCCGCAACTCGGCCTAGGCCGGAACGGTGGCGACCGGGTCGCCCGCGGCCAAAGCGGCGCCGACCGCGGACGCGATCGCTGTGGTGCCGTCGCTGCCGCCCAGCTCATACGGCAGCAGCCGGCCATTAGCGAACGCGGCATCGACCGCTGCCGTCAGACGCGCGCCGGCGCGCACCGTACCCTCATGGCCTCGGCGATCGCCGAGCCAGTCCAGCATCATCGCCGCAGAAAGGATCATGGCCGTCGGGTTGGCCTTGCCGGTGCCGGCAATATCCGGGGCGCTGCCATGGCAGGGTTGGAACACGGCGGCCTCGTCGCCGATATCCGCCGACGGCGCCATGCCCATGCCGCCGATCAGCCCCGCGCCCAGGTCGGACAGGATGTCGCCGAACATGTTCTCGGTCACCAGCACGTCAAATTGCCAGGGTTGACGAACCAGGTTGAGCGCAACGGCATCCACATACATATGGTCCGCGTCGATCCCGGGGTGGTGGGCGGCGACCTCGTCGAACACCCGTCGGAAAAACGCGAATGAAGTGAACACATTCGCCTTATCCACGCAAGTGACGCGGCCCGGCCGCCCCCGGGCGCGGCGTCGCGCGGCCATGCGGAAGGCGAAGTCAAACAGCCGCTCGCTGACGTCCCGGGTGATCACCAACGTGTCGCGGGCGACGCGGTCATCCTCCACCGTGCCTTTGCCGTGCGAGGCGAACAGCCCTTCCGTCGATTCCCGCAGCAGCACACAGTCCAGGGCCGCAGCCCGACTGTCGGCGAGCGCCGGTGGGATGCCCGGAACCAACCGCACCGGCCGCACGCCGGCATAAAGGCCGAGCTCGAAACGCAGATCCAGTTGGGGGGAGATCTCCGTTCCGTCTGGGTAGCGGACGTCGGGCAGCCCCATGGCCGCCAGCAAGATGGCGTCGGCCTCGCGAGCCGCGTCCAGGCTTTCCTTCGGGAACGCCTCGCCGTGGTCGCGGTAGTGCCCCGCACCGGCCGGCAGCGGATGGAAGTCCAAGACGACATCGCCTTCCGCGGCACAGGCCTGGGCGAGGAGGTCCAGGCAGGGTGCCGTGATCTCTTCGCCGATACCGTCGCCGGGAAAGACGGCAATTCGGTAGCGCTCAACCGACGGCATGGGAGTCCTCCTTCAAGAACGGGTCTCTTACTGGTTCCCGGCTGTGCCGATCCCTACCGCAACATCCCAATGCTGGGGCGGCAGGCCGGCGACACCGGCGTTGAAACTGGCGATGCGATCGCCGAGAAGGCAGCCGAGATAGGCGGTGCAGCGATCGACACCGCCGAAGGCGAGGCTGGAGATGTTGGCCGTATGGCGGCCGCCGCGCGTGTCGAGATGCGGACGGTTCATCGTGCCCGCCTGGAAGGCGGATTCGACCCAGTCGAGATGCGCGGGCTCGACGTCTTCCAGCACCACGGTCTGGTGGCTTCCGTCCGGCGTGATACGGATGACGCGGTTGCTGACGATGCTGGTCACCCAGAAATGGCCGTCCGCGTCGACCACCAGGCCGTCGGGAAAGGTGCCGGGGCCGAACCGTGCGATCTCGGTCCGGTCGGTCAGCGACCCGTCGGCAGCGATGGCGAAGCGCGTCAGCCGCCGAGCGAAAGTCTCGTTCACGCAGAGGAAGTGGCCGGCCGGATCGACCCAACATTCATTGGTGTAGCCGAGGCCATCGGCAGCGATGCGCGCGCCGCGATCATCGACCAGCACGATGAACCCGTCGGCGATGTCGGCGCGATAGGCGGCGGCCCGCGGCCGGTGGCGCGTGCTGACCGTGACCCACAGCCGGCCCTGGTGATCACGGCACGGGAAATTGGTGGGCGGCAGGGCCACGCCATCGACCGAGGTCAGCACGGTATCCGAACGGCCATCGGGATAAAGGCGGAAGACGCCCCCGATTTCGTCGCCCAGATGGGCCAGCAGGTAGCTGCCGTCGGGCTTCAGCGCGATGCCGTTCGGGCGCAGGCCCTCATGGTCGCGGGCGATCACCGTGTGCTGGGCACCGTCCGGCGAGATCACGGTGACCCCGCCCCGCCAGTCGGCGACGTGCAACCGGCCGTCCGCGGTGGCCAGCACGCATTCCGGGCGATGCAGGCCGCGCCCGACATGGTCCAGAGCGGCGGGGTTCACGATCATGTAGCTATCCGTTGACTCGCATGCGATAACGGATACAATAACGTATTCATTGTTGGATGCAATATGCTCAACGTTGTTGAGCTCACAAATCCAGGGAGTGATCGCAGATGCGCCGCGCACCGACCCTTATCACAAGCCTTCTGTCGTCCACCGCGCTTGCGGCCGCCATGCTGGCCGTCAGCCCCGCGGCGGCGCAGGACTATCCGGCCCGCGACATCACCAATGTCGTCGTCTGGTCCGCCGGCGGCGGCACCGACGTGATCAACCGCGTCGTGTCCGAGCAGATGGCCGAGATCCTGGACGTCAACATCAACGTCACCAACCGGCCGGGCGGTGTCGCCGGGTCGCTGGGCATGAGCTATGTGTTTGGGCAAGAGGCCGACGGCTACACTCTGGTTGGGCTGTCGGAAAGCTGTGTGACCGCAGCGGTTCAGGGCGGCTGGGATCAGCGCTTCGATGTCTGGTATCCGTTCATCGTCGGCGGATCGCCCGACATCGTCTCGGTCAACGCCGATTCCGGGTTTGAGACCCTGACCGATCTGGTCGAGGCGGCCGACGGCAGCATCAACGCGGCGGCCAGCGGTGCCGGCTCGATCCACCACCTGAACCTGCTGGCCCTGATGGACGGCACGGGGGCTGAGTTCAACTTCATCCCCTATGCCGGCTCAGCCCCGTCGCAGACCGCTGCCATGACTGGCGAGGTCACGGTCGTCGTCACCTCGCTTGCCGAACAGCAGCAGCTGATCCGCGGCGGTCGTCTGGTGCCGCTGGCCATGCTGACCCCCGACCCGTTCGAGCTGGAAGGCGTCGGCATGATCCCGTCCGCCTTCGATGCCTATCCGCAGCTCGACGAATACCTTCCCATCTCCCAGGCGATCGGCATGGCCATTCGCGCCGACGCCCCGGACGACGTGAAAGAGACGCTCAGCGCGGCCTTCACGGCAGCCCTGGAAACCGACGAGGTGCAGCAGTGGGCGGTGGAGAACTACTATCTGCTGTCCGGCCTCACGGGCGCCGAGGCGCAAGAGGAGTTCGCCTCGCTGGAAAGCCTGTTCTCCTGGACCCTGTGGGAGCTTGAGGCTGCCGAGGTGAACCCTGACGAACTGGGCATCCCCGCCCCGTGACCCCATCCGACTGACCGGTTGTCCGGCGCAAGCCGGGCCGGCCGTCTTGTGTCATCCTGTCGATGACGCAGGGCGCGCGGCCCGGCGTCGGACAAACATGGGGCGTGCGGCGATCCATGAGCGATCCATCCGATACTCGAAAACTGCGCCAGGCCGATCTCTGGACCGGGCTCGGCCTGGTCGTCTTCGCGCTCGGCATGCTGGGCGTCACCGCGACCTTCCCGATCACCGACAGCTATGGCGGTGTGCGCAATGTCTGGTACGTGTCGCCAGCGCTGCTGCCGCTCTTGATCGGCGTCAGCATCCTGTTGATGGCCGGCATGCTGGTGCGCAAGGCCATGCGCGACCTGGGGGCGGAGGGCGTACGGCAGACGCTGCGGCTGCCGCAAGCCGGCTTTGGTTCGCGCACGCAGCGGCTGCTGCTGATCCTCGGCTCGGTATGCGCCTATGTCTATGTCTTCATTCCGGTCGTCGACTTCGCCCTGGCAACGGCGCTGTTCCTCGCCGTCTTCATCTTCGGCTTCCACCTGGACCGCGAGGCATCGGTCGCGCGCAATCTACTGATCCTGATCGCGTCTACGGTGACGGTCGGCGTTGCCGCGTCGGTGGTGGGGCAAGAGGCTCGTGATGCGGTGGTCGATGCCCTGACGGGCAGCGCCGTCATCGCAGCCGCCGCGGTCAACGCACGTGCTCTGGCCCGTCAGCAATTGCCCCTCGTTGCCTGGCGCAAGGGGCTGATCGTTGCGGTGCTGACGCCGCTTCTGCTCTGCCCCCTCTTCAAATACGGGCTTCTGGTGCCGCTGCCCTATGAGGGCACGGTGATCGGGGCGATGGACGCGCTGCGCTACGCCGTCTTCCGATGAACTGCTTTGCGGTCGCCACGGCGCTAGGCGTGCGACCGCCCTTCCGGGACGCAACCTTCCATGGACGTGATTGACCAGATTGGATTGTTTTTCGCGACGATCGGTTCCCTCGTCACGTCCCCCACCGTCCTGGTCATCCTCTTCCTGTCCAGCTTACTTGGGATCGTCTTCGGCGCGCTGCCGGGGCTTACGGCGACCCTAGGCGTAGCCCTGCTGACTACGCTCACCTACGGGCTGCCGCTGGAGCAGGCGTTGGTGGCGCTCTTGGCGCTTTATGTCGGGGCGGTCTATGGCGGCTCATACCCCGCGATCCTCGTCAATATCCCGGGCACGGCTGCCTCTGCCGCCTCGGCCATGGAAGGCTATCCGCTGGCCCAGCGCGGCGAGGGTGCCCGGGCCCTCGGGCTGACCACCACGGCCTCGTTCGTCGGAACGATCATCGGCATGGTTTTTTTGGTGACGCTGGCACCGCAGATCGTTTCCCTCGCCCTCCAGTTCACGTCTTACGAATTCTTCCTCTTGGCCGTTTTCGGCATCCTGATCAGCGGCACGCTGACCAGCAGCGACCTGGTGATCAAGGGTTGGATCGCCGGCCTGCTCGGCCTCGCCCTATCGACGGTCGGCCGCGACCACCTGCAGTTCTATCCGCGCTTCACCTTCGGCATGCCGGAGCTGGATACGGGATTGGAAGTCGTGCCGGTGCTGATCGGCGCCTTTGCGATCCCGCAGATCATCCGCGTTCTTCGTGATGATCTGGCGTTGGGCGAACCCAAGCTGTTCACCCGCATCCTGCCGGAGCTGGGCACGATGCTGCGCAACGCCAAGCACATTGTCCGCTCCGCGCTGATCGGCGTCGGCATCGGGTCCGTGCCGGGCATCGGCGAGGACATTGCCGGCTGG
>JANQQD010000301.1 GCA_028285185.1 Anaerolineae bacterium
GCCCGTACGCTCCTTCAGGCGCGGGAAATAGCTGTAGACCATCTCGATATCGCGGGCGACTTCGGAGTTGTTGGGGCGGGTATGGGCGCCCAGGCGCAGGTTCTCGTGCGCCGTCATGTCCTGGATGATGCGGCGGCCTTCCATCACCTGAAAGATGCCCTTGCGGACGATGGCGCCCGGGTCCATGGCGTTCAGCGTCTGGCCGTCATAGACCACGGTGCCGCGGGTGATTTCGCCATCTTCGGTCTTGAGCAGGCCCGAGATCGCCTTCAGCGTGGTCGACTTGCCCGCACCGTTGGCGCCCAGCAGGGCCACGATCTTGCCCTTCGGCACTTCCAGGCTCAGGCCGCGCAGCACCAGGATCACGTCGTTGTAGACGACCTCGATATTGTTGACGGCCAGAAGCGGCAGCTCTTCAGCGGCCTCGGGTGTCTCTTTCAGGGCGGCATCGACCATCGGCGGCCTCACGAACTCTCTAGCGGAAGCAGAAGGGGCGGACGATCGTTTGGATGAGTGCGGGTCGATGGGGCAGGAGATGCCCGCCTGCGCGGGCATGACGGTTCTGCGCTTCTCTTTCTGGTTTCCATCAACAGTTCCGTCGTCCTCGCGAAGGCGAGGACCTCCCCGCCTCCGAGAACCGGCCTATGAGTTAGCGGCTACGGGGGCGGGCCGAGGCCCGCCCCCAATTGCCCTACCCTAGTAACCCAGCCACTCTGGCCGGCGCTCCAGCGTGATCTCTGTCAGGAACTCCATGGAGATCGTGCCGGCGTCGATCAGCTCCTGGATCTCCGCGCCCTCGGTCGAACCGCTGACATGGCCGCGATAGATGCGGGCCGTCATCAGGCCGCGATGGTCGTCGGGCGTCCAGCCGGACGGCAGGCATACGCCTTCGAGGCCTTCCGGCACCCAGGCGCCGTCATTGGCGGCACTCATCTCGTACATGCCCTGGCGGATGTTGGGGCCGTTGACGCCGCCGTTCTCATGCGCCCATTCCATCGCTTCCTTCATGTAGAAGGTGGAGCAGATACCGGCGAGATAGTGCACCAGGCGGTATTCGTCCGGCCGCGACGAGCCTTCGGAGATGCCGCGCACGATCTCCATGCCGGGCGCCTCGTCGCCCCAGATGGCGCCGGTGCGCACCACGAACACCGTGCCGTCCGCCGCCTCGCCGGCCGCGCGCATGGCGTTCTCGTCAAAGCCCCAGACATTGGTCATGAACTGGGTTTCCACGCCCACCGTGGCGCAGGCCGACAACAGCGAGATGCCCGACCCGGCCGTGTTGGCCATGAACGCATAGTCGGCCTCGACCTCTTGCAGGGTCAGGCATTGCGGCGTGAAGTCGCCGGGCGCCAGCGTGTAGTTGATGGGCGCCAGCACCTCGAAGCCCAGCTCTTCAGCATATTCCGCGCACGCATCCTTCGGCGCGTTCGGATAGGGATGGTTGTCGCCCATATGAACGAATTTCGGCGCGCCTTCCTCGCCGCGCTCCGCCCAGTCGTCCGCCGCCCACTGCACCAGCGCGCGGCAGCCGTCGGAATAGGACGGGCCGTAGAAGAAGTTGTAGGGCGCGGCCTTGGTGCTGCGCGGGGCCGTCCCGTTGGGGTCGGTCAGCGTGCCGGAATAGGACGCCGACCAGTAGGGGATCTCGTCCCGCGCCACGAATTCCACCAGGGCCTCGGTGTCGGCCGTGCCCCAGCCCTGCACGGCCACGATCTCGTCCTGCGAGACCCAGCGGCGATAGGCCGAGACCGCACGGGGCGCCTGATAGGCGTAGTCGTAGGTCTCGAAGTCCAGCATGTCGCCGTTGATGCCGCCGTTCGCGTTGATCCAGGCGAGCGTGTCGCCGATCGACCCGCCGAACGAGACGCCGACGCCCGAGGTAGCGCCGGTATAGTCGACGATGTGGCCCATGGGGATGTCGTCGGCCAGGGCCGCGGCCGGCACGGCCAGGGCCGCAGCGGCGATAGTGGCTAGATATGTCCGGTGCATCGTTTCCTCCTCTTGCACGCTCTCCGCTGTTCGACGGTCATCCTTGTGATCGGCCGGATGCACGCCGTTCGATCCGCCCCCGCCTAGTACGAGAACGGGTAGAGTTTCCAATAGGCCTTGATCTGGCGCCATCGGTGGGCCAGGCCGTCGGGCTCGAAGATCAGGAACAGGATGATGGCAGCCCCGATCGCCATCTCCCTGAGGTTGTTGATGCTGGACTGCAGGTTCAGCACACGGTCAAGCCAGCCGCCGGCGACCGCCCGGGCGAGCGCATCCATCGCCTCGGGCAGGAACACCATGAAGGCCGTGCCCATCAGCGAGCCCATGACGGAGCCGAGGCCGCCGATGATGATCATTCCCAGGAACTGGATGGAAAACAGGATGTTGAACGCCTCGATGGAGACGAAGCCGAGATAGTGGGCATAGAGCGCACCGCCCACGCCGGCATAGAACGACGACACGCCGAAGGACATGACCCGGTATTTTGTCAGGTTCACGCCCATGATCTCGGCGGACAGATAGTGGTCACGCACGGCGATGAATGCGCGGCCGTCGCGCGTACGCATCATGTTCGCCGCCGCCAGGTACATGACCACGGTGAAGCCCAGCACGATGTAGAAGAACTGCCAGTCTTCGTAGAGATCGAACCCGAACAGCGAGATCGGGTTGGTCATCGCGCCGGCGACACCGCCGGTGAACCAGTTGGCGCGGGCGAAGAAGTCTTCCAGGATGAACTGGGCGGCGAGCGTCGCGATGGCGAGATAGAGGCCCTTGATGCGCGCCGCCGGCACGCCGAACAGCAGGCCGACGGCCGCCGTCATCAGCCCGGCCAATGGAATGCACAGCAGGACCGGAATGCCCGTCTGCGCGTTGATGAAAGGCGACGCGAAGGCGCCGAAGCCGAAGAACACGGCGTGGCCGATGGAGATCTGGCCGGTGAACCCCACCAGGATGTTCAGGCCCAAGGCCGCGATGCCGAGATAGCCGATCTGGATGAACAGGTTCATCCAGTAGGCGTCCAGCACCCAGGGCGACAGGATCAACAGGCCCACGCCCGCGATCACGGAATTGCGGCTGAACGCGTCGGCGAAGATCGTGGTATCGGCACGATAGCTGGTGCGGAAGTCCCCGCAGGGGCGCATCATGGCTCCGGCCATCGCTCAGGCTCTCCGTCGCTTCCGGGGGCGGCTGCGGTCAGACACGCTCGATGTCGCGCGTGCCGAACAGGCCGTACGGCTTGATCATGAGGATGATGATGAGGGCGTAGAACGGCGCGATGCGCTGCATGTTGCCCCATTGCAACGAGACGTCGGCATAGGCCGCCAAGTTTTCCAGCAAGCCGATGATCAGGCCGCCGATCACCGCACCGATGATGCTGTCCAGCCCGCCCAGGATCACGGCGGGGAACACCTTGATGCCGAAGAAGGAGAGCGCGGACGAGACGCCATTGACGACGCCGACCACCACGCCCGCCACTGCCGACACCATGGCGGAGATGGCCCAGGCCGTGGCGAACACCTGGCGTACCGAGATGCCGAGCGACTGGGCCGCCTGCTGGTCGAACGCCGTCGCCCGCATCGCCAGGCCCATCTTGGAGACTTTGAAGAAGTAGGCGAACGCCCCCATGATCGCGACGGAGACGATCATGCTCATCACATAGACGGTCTGCACCTGCAGCCCGAACACATCCACGGCCGGGTTCTCGAAGATCCGCGGGAATGGCTGGGCGAAGACGCCGAACATCCAGTTCAGCAGCGCCTGGAAGAAGATCGACAGCCCGATCGTCACCATGATGACGGAGATGATGGGCTCGCCGATCAGCGGGCGCAGCACCACCACCTGGATCGCGACACCCAGGATGAACATGAACACCAGCGTGATCAGGAAGCCGAAGACGAACGGCACCTGCAGATCGGTCAGGATCCACCAGCAGACCCAGGCGCCGATCAGCAGGAACTCGCCCTGGGCGAAGTTCACCACCTGGCTCGCCTTGTAGATCAGCACGAACGACATGGCGACCACGCCGTAAAGCGTGCCGACGATCACGCCGTTGACCAGCAGCTGATGCAGGAACTGGTCGTTCAAGAGCGCCTCGAAGAAGCCCATCAGTGCAACACTCCGTGCTTAGGCTCCGGGGCGGGTCATTCGGCCGCCGCCCGCTGGTCGCTGGTGGGCACCAGGTCGACGACCTTCAGCGTGGTCTGGATGCGCTGCTTGGTGCCGTCCTGGAAGGCGATGGTGGTGTCTACGGGAATGGCCGGCTGGCCGGCATAGATGGCGTCGATGATGTCGCCGTACTTCTCGTTGATCACGCCGCGGCGCACCTTGCGCGTACGGGTCAGCTCCCCGTCATCGGCGTCCAGTTCCTTGTACAGCAACAGAAATTTGTGGATGCGCTGGGCTTCCGGCAGCGTGGCGTTCACCGTCTCCACTTCGCGCTGGAGCATGGCGTACACCTCCGGCCGGCTGGAGAGGTCGGTGTATGTCGTGAACGCGATGCGGTTCTTCTCCGCCCATTTCGACACGATCGGATAGCGGATGCAGATGATCGCCGCGAGATAGGGCCGCTGGTGGCCAAGGATCACGGCTTCGGCCACGAAGGCGGAGAATTTCAGCTTGTTCTCGATGAATTGCGGGCTGAACCGGTTGCCGCCGCTGGAGGTCGCCAGGTCGCGGATGCGGTCGATCACCACCAGGTGGCCGCTATCGTTATAGTAGCCGGCATCGCCGGTATGCAGCCAGCCGTCCTTAAGGTCGGCGGCGGAGGCTTCGGGGTTCTTGTAGTACCCCAGATACATGTTGGGGTGCTTGGTGACGATCTCGCCGACGCCGGTGGCGTCCGGCTCGTCAATCCGCACCTCGACATCCTTGTCGAACGGCACGCCCACGGTGTCGAAATCGATATCGCCCTGGGTGTGGATGGTATAGGCGCCCAAAAGCTCCGTCTGGCCGTAGAGCTGGCGCAAGGGCACGCCCATGGCGAGGAAGAAGCGGAAGGTGTCCGGCCCCAGCGCCGCCCCGCCCGTGGCGGCCGATTTCAGGAAGCGAAAGCCCAGCCGGTCGGTCAGCCAGCGGTAGAGCACGTAATGCGCGACCCACGACCGCTTGCCCTCGTCCAGTGCCCGCATGCCCCGCTTCATGCCGAAATCGAACAGCCAGTTCTTCAGGCGTGAGGAGTCCATCATGCGTGAGCGCACATCGGCCGCCACGCCTTCCCACACCCGCGGCGCCAGCAGCACGAAGGTCGGGCCGATCTCGCGCAGGTCCGACATCATCGTCGCCGGCTCCTCCACGAAGTTCACCTTCATGCGCGAGATCAGCGCTTTGCCCATCACGTAGATCTGCTCCATGATCCACGGCAGGGGCAGGACAGACACGTATTCGTCCTGGGAGCTCTTGGGGTCGACGGCCAGATAGCTGGCGCAGTGGCGCAGCAGCGCCCCGCCCTGCAGCATGGCAAGCTTCGGGTTGGCCGTGGTGCCCGAAGTGGTGCAGAGAATGGCGATGTCATCGCCGTCCGTCTCGTCCACTAGGCGGTCGTAAAGGTCCGGCTGTTCGCCTGCCAGCGCGTTGCCCCGCTCCACCAATTCGCGCGCGTCCAAGAGGCGCGGGTCGTCGTATTTGCGCATGCCGCGCGAGTCGGAATAGACGATGTGCTGCACCGAGGGCACGCGGTCGCCGAGATTGACGAACTTGTCGACCTGTTCCTCATCCTCCGCCAGGATCAGGCGGACCTCGGCATAGTTGATGAGGTACGCGACCTCGTCATCCAGGGCATCGCGGTAGAGGCCGATGCTCATGGCCCCGATGGCATGGGCCGCCACCTCGCCGATGATCCAGTCGGGCCGGTTGTCGCCGATCAGCGCGACCACGTCGCCCTTGCCGAGCCCCAGCGCGCGCATGCCGAGCGCGAAGCTCTTCACCCGGGCGTGATAATAGGCCCAGCTGTATTCGTTCCAGATGCCCAGGTCCTTCTCGCGGAACGCTATCTGGCGCGGGAAACACCGGGCGTTGAACGCCAGCACCTTCGGCAGCGTGTCGCATTCCGCCAGGTCGACGGTGGGGCCGATGGCAGGCCGGGCCATCAGGCGGCTTCCTCCTCGCCCGAGGCGAGGTCGTCGTCATCCTCCTCGCCCAGATAGGCGCGGCGCACGCGCGGATGGGCCATCACCTCTTCGGGCTGGCCTTCGGCGATCTTCTTGCC
>JANQQD010000317.1 GCA_028285185.1 Anaerolineae bacterium
GCCTCGGCAGCCTGGAACAGCCGGTCGTAGGGATCGCCGCTCATCGTTCCTTCACGTAAGGCGTACCGATCGCGCGGGGCGGGATCGCCCGGCCGACGAAACCGGCCAGCAGCACGACCGTGAGGATATAGGGCAGAGCCTGGATGAACTCACCAGGAATGGCCCCGATCCACGGCAATTCCACACCGCGCAGCCGGGCTTCCGTTGCGTCGAGGAAACCGAACAAGAGGCAGGTGAGCAGCACCGGCACCGGACGCCATTTGGCGAAGATCAGCGCCGCCAGTGCCAGATAGCCCTTGCCGGCCGTCATATCGCGCACGAAGGACGCGTTGTGCGCCGTCGACAAATACGCGCCCGCAATCCCGCACAAGGCACCGCCCACCATCAAGGCCCGGTATCGCAGCCAGGTAACGGAGATACCGGCCGTGTCGACCGCGGCCGGATTCTCGCCGACAGCGCGCATCCTGAGCCCGAACCGCGTTCGGTAGAGCACGAACGCGACGAGAGGAACCGCGACGATGGCGACGTAAACCAGGATGTTGTGGCCACTGATCAGGTCGGAATAGATCGGCCCCAACACAGGCACATCGGCGACCGCTTCGGCGAACGGCAGGTCGATACCGGTGAACCGCGCCTCTGCCTCCAGCGTCGGCGTCTGCCCGCCCTGGCGGAACCAGGCATTTCCAAGCGTGGGGGCCAGGCCCGCGACCACGGTGTTGATGGCCACGCCCGACACGACATGGTCGCCGCGATGGGTGATGCAGGCAAAGCCGTGCAGCAGCGCCAGCAGCATCGAGACGATGATCCCCGCCCCCAGGCCGACCCAGGGTGATCCGGTGACGGCCGCCGTCGTGGCGGCCGCAAATGCGGCAGCCAGCATCTTGCCCTCAAGCCCGATATCCACCACGCCCGACCGTTCGGCGAACAGTCCGGCCAAGGCGGCCAGGATCAACGGCGTGGCCAGCCGCAGGGTCGCGTCAAGGATCGAGACAGCTTGGGTGAAGGCTTCCATGGACCGCGCCTCAGGTCGCCGCTTGGGCGCGCTCGGCGCGCGCGAGGAAATAGGCGGCAATGCGGGGCCGGAACATGTTCTCCAGCGCGCCCGCGAACAGGATTACGAGGCCTTGGATGACGACCACCATCTCACGCGTGACCTGGGGCATCTCGAACGCCAGCTCGCCGCCGCCTTGCGTGAGAATGCCGAACAGGAGCGCTGCCAGAAAGACGCCGATCGGGTGGTTGCGCCCCATCAGCGCCACGGCGATCCCGCCGAATCCGTAGCCGAGCTGGAAGTTCAAGAGCAGGCGGTGGTGCTCGCCCATCACCGCATTCAGCCCGAGGAACCCCGCCATCGCACCGCCGATCAGCATGGCCATGATGATGGTGTTGGCCGGCGAGATGCCACCGTAGACGGCAGCCCGGGTGTTCTGTCCCACTGTGCGGACGGCATAGCCCCAGCGGGTTCGCCAGATGAACACCCAAACGAAGACGCACGCCACGATCGCCCAGATCAGCGAAAGGTTCAGCGGAGAGCGTGCGACTTCGATGCCAATCGCACCCAGAATTTCGTGGAACGCCGGCAGCACCGCATGCTCGGCAAAGGCCCGGCTTTCCGGGGACTGCTGACCCGGGCGGATCAGCAGATTGACCATCAGATAGACCATCAGCGCCGCGGCGATGAAGTTGAACATGATGGTCGTGATGACGATGTGGCTGCCGCGCTTGGCCTGCAGATAGGCCGGGATGAAGGCCCATGCAGCCCCGAACACCGCAGCCCCGATGATCGCCGCAGGCACGATCAACACGAAGGGCAGGAAATCGAGGTAGAGGCACACCAGCCCGACGCCAAGCCCGCCGATATAGGCCTGGCCCTCACCGCCGATGTTGAACAGGCCGCAATGGAAGGCGACAGCCACCGCCAACCCGGTGAACACGTAGTTGGTCGTGTAGTAGAGGGTGAAGCCGATCGCTTCGCCGTGGGGCACCATCTGGCCGTCGCCGAAGGCGCCGGTGATCAACAGGCCGACAGCGCGGATGGGATTGCCGCCGATGATCAGCACGACAATCCCGGAAACGAATAGCGCGAGGCTGAGGTTGATCAGCGGGATCAGCCCGACATCCACCCAGCGCGGCAGCTGACCCCGGCCCGGCATCAGTTCGCCCCGATGCGCTGCGGTTCAGGCGTCATCTCAGACGGGCCGATGCCGGCCATCATGCAGCCGATTACGCGTTCGTCCGCCGCCTCCTGGCTCATCTCGCCGGCGATGCGGCCGTCGAACATCACCAGGATGCGGTCGGCCAGCGACATGATCTCGTCCAGTTCCACAGAGACCAGCACGATCGCCTTGCCGCTGTCGCGCAACGCCACAATACGGCGATGGATGAATTCGATGGCGCCGATATCAACACCCCGCGTGGGCTGACCGACCAGCAGCACCACGGGGTCACGCTCCACCTCCCGCGCCACCACCAGCTTCTGCTGATTACCGCCGGAGAAGTTGGCGGCCGGCAGTTCCGGGTCGGACGGCCGCACATCGTAAGCCTGCATTTCCTGCAGGCAGCTCTGGCGGATCGTCGTGCGGTCGAACAGCGGTCCGGTGTTGTACCGGGGATCGTCTTGGTAGCCGAGGATGATGTTTTCCCGCGCCTCGAAAGGCGGCACCAGGCCGTCGCGCAACCGGTCTTCCGGCACATGGGCCAACCCCAGCCTGCGCATGCCATGGGGATCGGTGCCAGCGGGAACCGGCTGACCGTCGATCAGGAAGCGGCCGGACGCCGGCGACGTGATTCCGGAAAGCGCCGCCAGCAGCTCAGACTGGCCGTTTCCAGCGACACCGGCGATCCCTAGGATTTCGCCGGCCCGAACCTGGAAAGACACCGACTTCAGCCGTTCGACCCCACGGCGGTCGACCACGCGCAGATCCTCCACGGCCAAGAGAGGGCGGTCGGGCTTGGCGGGCGTCTTGTCGACCCTGAGCAGCACCTTTCGGCCGACCATCAGCTCAGCCAGCTCCTCGCGTGTGGTCGCCGCCGTCTCACGGTCCGCTACCATCTCGCCGCGGCGCATCACGGCGACACGGTCGGTCACGGACATGATCTCTTTCAGCTTGTGGGTGATCAGCAGGACCGTCTTGCCCTGGTCTCTCAGCGCACCCAGGATGCGGAACAGATGCTCCGCCTCCTGCGGGGTCAGCACGCCGGTCGGTTCGTCCAGGATCAGCGTATCGGCGCCGCGATAGAGCGCTTTCAGGATCTCCACGCGCTGCTGAATACCGACCGGCAGTTCGCCGACGACACCGTCCAGCGGCACGTCCAGGGCATATTCGCGCTCCAGGGCCTCGAGCGCCCGTGCGGCCTCTTCGCGCCCGCGCGCCAACAGCGGGCCGCCCTCGGCCCCCAGCATCACGTTCTCCAGCACGGTGAAAGGGTCCACCAACATGAAGTGCTGGTGGACCATGCCGATACCTGCATCGATGGCATCCCGCGGCGAGGTGATGCGCACGCGCTGTCCGCGCACACGCACCTCGCCGCGGTCGGCCTGGTAGAAGCCATAAAGGATGCTCATCAGGGTCGACTTGCCGGCACCGTTCTCGCCAACGATGCCGTGGATCGAACCGACCTCTGCCCGCAGATTGACGTTGCGGTTGGCGTGGACGGCTCCGAAACGCTTCTCGATCCCAATCAGTTCAACGGCGGGCACGCGCTCACCGCCGCCGGCCGCTGCCGCCACCATCGATAGCCCCTTTGCGCGGTAAAGATCCGCGATTACTCGGGACAGGCGTTGTCGGCGCGGTAGTCGACCACCTCGATCTCGCCGTTGATGATGCCGATCGTCGCGCTGTTCACGGCGTTGATCATCTCCGGCGTCAGCAGGCCCCAGTTGTTCTCATCGATGGCGACGCCCACACCTTCTTCGGCAACACCGAGATTGATCACGCCCGGCTGCCATGTGCCTTCCAGCGAGTCCATGAACGCGTTGTAGGCGGCAAGGTCCACACGCTTCAGCATGGAGGTCAGCACACTGCCCGGATGCAGGTGGTTCTGGTTGCTGTCGACGCCGATGGAGAGGTAGCCGTCATCGGCCGCCGCCTGCAGCGAGCCGAGCCCAGAGGCACCGGCCGCGGCGAAGACTACATCCGCGCCACGGTCGAACTGGCTGCGCGCGAGTTCGCCGCCGCGGGTCGGGTCGCTCCAGGCCGCCGGCGTCGTGCCGGTCATGTTCTGGATCACTTCAATCTCCGGATCGACCCAATGCACGCCCTGCTCATACCCGCAGGCGAAGGCGCGGATCAGCGGGATGTCCATGCCGCCGACGAAGCCGACCGAACCGGTCTCACTCGCCATAGCCGCCATGATGCCGACCAGGAAGGATCCTTCCTGTTCCTTGAAGATGACCGACTGGACGTTCGGCAGATCGACGACACTGTCGATAAGCGTGAAGTTCACGTCGGGAAACTCCGCCGCCACCGTTTCCACGGCCGGAGCCTGGGCGAAGCCGACGGCGATGATAATGTTGTGACCGGCCCGTGCCATGCGCCGCAGCGCCTGCTCACGCTGGGTCTCGTTCGTCACCTCGAACTCGTCGTATTCGATCCCGGTCTGCTCCCGGAACCGCTCGATGCCGTTGTAGATGCCTTCGTTGAACGAACGGTCGAACTTACCGCCCATGTCGAAGACGACGGCGGGCGAGATCTCTTGTGCGAACGCGGCCGGTAGCGACACGGCGGCGGCAACGGCGGTGACGAACAAGGCTCTGATCATGGCTGCGGCAGGCTCCTGACGATGCTTCCCTGGTCTCACCCCGAGGGCGAAACGGTGCCCCGACAAGCCCCCGGCAGGGTGGACATCGTCATGCTACCGGATCGATTCGCGCTTGTCCCATGCCGCGAGCAGGGGCGGCGCGCCATTGGGCCCGGCAGTCATGAGGCCCGGTCGCGCGCCGCCTGCTCAGCCAGCCAATTCCAGAACACCACCACCTTGGGTTCGTCCAGGCTGCCGGGGGCTGTCACCACCCAATAGCTGAACACCGCTTCACGGGTGATGTCGAACGGTCGCACCAGACGCCCGGCGCGCAGATCGTCGCCCATCAGGGCGCTGCGACCGATGGCCACGCCGTGACCGGCGATCGCCGCCTGCAGGATCATTGCCGTGTCGGAGAAGCGTGGCCCCCGTCCGAGATCGATATCGGTGATGCCCGCCGCCTTCAGCCACAGATCCCAGCTGACCCAGAGTTCGTCGAGATGGGCCGTGCTGTCGTGCAGCAGAACATGATGACGCAGATCCGCCATCTCCTTCAGCGGTACACCACGGTTCAGGAGGCTGGGGCTGCAGACGGGGAATAGGTCTTCCTTCAACAGCATTTCCACATGCAGGCCGGGATAGCGGCCATAGCCGTAGCGGATGCCGACATCCACGTCCTCTCGCGCGAAGTCCACATTGCGGGGTTCGGCATCGATCACCACGTCAATCTGCGGAAACCGGTCGTAGAAATCGCCGATCCGGGGCACCAGCCAGCGCGCAGCGAAAGACGGGATGACACTGACCTTCAGCCGGCCGGCCAGTCTGCGGCCGGTCAGCCGTTCTGTCGCCTCTGCCAGCCGGTCCAGGCCGTCTGTCAGGCCGGGCAGATAGTTGCGCCCCTGGTCCGTGAGGCGCAGGCCACGCGGCAACCGGCGGAACAGCCGCACGCCCAGCAGCTCTTCCAGCCCCTTCACCTGATGGCTGACGGCGGCCGGCGTCACCGACAGCTCATCCGCGGCCAGCGTGAAGCTGCGGTGGCGGGCGGCGGCCTCGAAGGCCCTGAGCGCGTTGAGGGGCGGCAGGCGGCGGGGCATGGTGTCAGCAATAAATTGGCTTAGCTCAGCTAGGTCATTCTATGAGAAAGCCTCGTTTGTCGCCCAGGGAATTAATGCGCAAGTATCGGGTCGCGGCAACAGCCGAATTCAGCGCTAATCCGCATGAAGGCGGGCACGAAGACAGGAGAGTTGCCATGACCACGACAGATTGCGCAGCGGAGTGCGCACCCGACAGAACGGTATTACGGCTGGTTTCCACTGACACTCAGGCCGTCGGTTTCTTCGGCACGGTGCGGCGGATGGCATTTGCGGTGATCGACCTGCTTTTGACCTGGCAGGAGCGCGCAAACCAGCGGTTTCATCTGCAACAGATGAGTGACCACATGCTGAAGGATCTGGGCATCAGCCGGGCCGATGTCCATTTGGAATCGAGCAAGCCGTTCTGGAGAGACTGATCCAGGCACGGTTAGACAAAACACAGGTAGTCCATAATGTGGGCGGGACGATTGCAGCCAATGCGATCGTCCCGCTTGCCTTTCGGGTCACCGAAGCCGCGTCGCCTCAACCCACCAGGACGGCTGTTGGGTCGCGATCTCGCGGGCTGCCGTATGTGCCTGGTCGACGGTCTCGAACAGACCGAAACAGGTGGCACCGCTGCCGGACATGCGGGCCAGCAAGCACGAAGGCGTCGCCTCAATCGCCGCCAGCACATCGGCGATGGTCGGCTCCAGCGAGATGGCCGGGGGTGCGAGGTCGTTGCGTCGCTGGGCCAGCGCTTGGGCGAGCGCATGCGGACCGCCGGACGGATCTGTCAGACGCAAGGGTGACGAGAACGGCGCTTGGCGGGCCTTGAAGACCGCCGGCGTCGAGACACCGACACCGGGGTTCACCAGCACGATCGGTTGATCCGCCACCGATGGCGCTGGATCGAGCCGTTCGCCGATGCCCGACAGATGGCAGGTCCGGCCATGCAAGCACACAGGCACGTCGGCCCCAAGCCGCAACGCCAGATCCATCAGTGCCGGGGCCGGCAGCGCGGCATCCCAAAGCCTGAGCAGGGCCCGTAACGTGGCCGCAGCGTCGGCCGAGCCGCCGCCGATGCCGGATGCGACCGGAAGCGTCTTCGTCAGTCGGATTTCGGCTGCCGGCGGTCGGTCGAGGGCCGCTGCCAGCGCCCGGGCCGCCTGCAGCACCAGATTGCCGTCGTCATTCGGCACCTGCGCGGCGAACGGACCTTCGACGGAAAGACGCAGGTCGGACGATGCGGCGACGGACACCCGGTCGCCCATATCCGCGAAAGCCACCAGGCTCTCCAGCAGATGGTATCCGTCGTCGCGCCGACCGGTGACGTGCAGGTAGAGGTTCAGTTTCGCCGGAGCGAACTCATCCATGGATACGACCGAGTGAAAGCGATGCGGAGGGACGCCGGCACTACTCGGTTGCGGCGTTGGCGGCGGTGTCTTCCGTCTCGACCAGGCCGTGCTCCAGCTTCTCGAGGATGTTGGCGATCAGCTCTTCATCCTCCGCGCCGACCAGGGCGTGGCGCCACTGGAACTCCGCCTCC
Source organism: Anaerolineae bacterium (assembly GCA_028285185.1). Classification (GTDB taxonomy): domain Bacteria; phylum Pseudomonadota; class Alphaproteobacteria; order DSM-16000; family Inquilinaceae; genus JACKIG01. The sequence continues at coordinate 7,360 of JANQQD010000317.1, forward strand.
GTACGGCGGCCGACCTGCCAATAGGCATCGCCCAGATGGTCGTTGATGACCGGGTCCAGCGGCCGGAACTGCACTGCCCGCTCCAACGTCTCCACGGCGTCTTCGAATTGGCCCCTGCGGTACTGGGCCCAGCCCAGGCTGTCGATGATGTAGCCGTCATTGGGCAGGATCTCCAGCGCCTCGCGGATCAGCCTCTCCGCCTCTTCCAGGTTCTCGCCACGATCGACCCAGAGATAGCCCAGGTAATTCAACAGATGCGCGTGATCGTCCTTCAGCTCGATCGCGCGCTCCAGATCGGCGATCGCACGATCGAAGTCGCGCGCACGCTCAAGGGCGATGCCGCGCTTGTAATAGAAGGACCAGTTGTTCTCCACCAGGGCCGGCTCGCGTTCCGCCGCCACGTCATAGGCGACAATCGCCTCTTCATACCGCTCGGCCATCCGCTGGAGATCGCCGATCTGGATCAAAGGTTCGGCGCGATCGGGGCGCTCCGTGGACATGCCGTCCAACAGTTCGATCGCTTCGTCGATGCGCTCGAGGCGGCCCAGTGCGCCACCGGACCGCAGCCTTGCGGTCCAGCCCGCCGGTGTGGCCGGATCGATGGCGCGGTAGACCTGCAACGCTTCCTCATCCCGGCCGCGCTCGGACAGGATGTCGCCCAACAGGATGCGGGCGACCGGGAAGTCGGGCCTCAGGAACAGCGCCAAGCGGGCATAGACCAGCCCGACATTGCCCGCGCTTTCGTTGCTGACGACGCTGGCCATCTGGAAAACGGCCTCCGCTGCGCCATCCGCCGCGTCCTCCACCAGATACGGCGCGGTGCCGCCATGCACCAAGCGCTTCTCCGCTTCTTCCAGCATCAGGTTCTGCGGGTTGGCCAGGGCGAAACGCTCATAGAGCGCTGCGGCCTTCTCATCGTCGCCCTGACGCTCGTAGAACGCGCCGGCCGCGGCGATGACGCGCAGGCTGTCGCCGTGTCCCAGCGCAGCCTCGAAGTCGATCTGGGCGCCAGCCGTATCGCCGGCCAGATCCAGGATCAGAGCCCGATGCAGATGCACCACCGGCTCGAAGCCGTCGATCTGATCGAGGGCCGACAGGGCCTCAAGCGCCGGCTCGGTCTCCCCCAGACCGGCGAGGATCCACGCTTCCAGCATGGGTGCCACATAGCGGGCGATGCCGGTGCGCTCCACCCGCTCCATCCGCTCCAGCGCAGTGGCCAGGCGATTCTGGCGAATATCGTCCAAGAGCAGCACGATCACGGCAAGCTGGTCGTCCGGATCGTCAGCGCGCACCTCTGCCGCGAGGTCGATACCGACGTCCATCAGGCCGCCGGTGACCGAAGCGATGAAGGCCCGGCGCAGCAGGCGGACGTTCTCACTGTCATGCGACAGCGCGTGCAGCAGCAGTTCCGCGGCAGCGGTCTGATCGTCCTGCGAGGCGGCAAACGTACCGGCCAGATAGGCGCCCGCACCGCTGGTGACCATGTCGGTCACGGCCAGCGCCTCACCGGCCGGATCGCCGATGGCGGGCTCCGACGCCGTCGCCGCCGACACCGGTGCCAGCATCAATCCGCCCATTGCGATCAGCGGCAGCCACGTCTTCGTCATTCGCCTTACCTCTATGGTCGTCAGTCTATCAATTAGTACAGAACACTATGATCGACCTGTGGCACAAACAAGCCGAACCGGCAGACAAAGGCCAAAGCCGCAACGCCGGCCGTTCGCCCGCCGTTCGTCCATTGTGCACGATTAGCACAACGGCGCTTTCCCAAGTGCTAATGGACCGTGCAGCGTTGGCCGGATCTTCGCGACGCGGCCTCGGTCGACTCACATGTTCGGATAATTAGGGCCGCCACCGCCTTCCGGCACCGTCCAGACGATGTTCTGGGTGGGGTCCTTGATGTCGCAGGTCTTGCAGTGCACGCAGTTCTGCGCGTTGATCACGAAGCGGGGGTTCGACCCGTCTTCATCGCGCACAACCTCGTAGACGCCCGCGGGACAATAACGCTGCGCCGGCTCGTCGAATTCCACCAGATTGTGGGCGATCGGGACGGAGGCATCCTTCAGTCGAAGATGAACCGGCTGGTTTTCTTCGTGGCTGGTGTTGGAGAGATAGACGGATGACAGCCGGTCGAAGGTGATGACGCCGTCCGGCTTCGGATAGTCGATGGGCTTGCTGTCGGACGCCTTGCGCAGGCTGTCGTGATCGGTGTGATGGCGCAGCGTCCAGGGCGTACGCCCGCGCAGCATCATCTCAAGGCCCGCCATGGCCATGCCGACCCAGCGGCCGCGCTTGAACCAGGGGCGCACATTGCGGATGGTCTTCAGTTCCTTGTGCAGCCAGCTCTGCCTGAAGGCCTCGGGATAGGCCGTCAGCTCGTCCGTGCGCCCTTCCTTCAGCGCGGCGAACGCTGCCTCGGCGGCCAGCATGCCGCTCTTCATCGCACCGTGGATGCCTTTGATCTTGGGCACGTTCAGGAAGCCGGCCGAACAGCCGATGATGGCGCCGCCAGGGAACGTCAGCTTTGGAATGGACTGCAGGCCGCCTTCGTTGATGGCGCGGGCGCCATAGGCGATCCGCCGGCCACCTTCGAAGAAAGGCCGGATCTTCGGATGCGTCTTGAAGCGCTGGAATTCCTCGAACGGCGCGAGATAGGGGTTCTTGTAATCGAGCGCCACGACGAAGCCGACAGAGACCTGATTGTCTTCCAGGTGATAGAGGAAGAAGCCGCCATAGGTCTCGCCGTCCAGCGGCCAGCCGACGCCGTGCAGCACCAGGCCCTTTTCATGCTTGGCGGGGTCGATCTCCCACAGCTCTTTCAGACCGATGCCGAAGGTCTGTGGGTCGCATTCCGCGCGCAGATCGAAGCGCTCGAACAGCATCTTAGCCAGCGACCCGCGCACGCCCTCGGCGACGAAGGTATAGGTCGCATGCAGCTCCATGCCCGGCTGGTAATTGTCCGTCTGTTCCCCGTCGCTACCGACGCCCATGTCGCCCGTCGCCACGCCCTTGACCCGGCCGTCCTCGTGGTACAGCACCTCAGCCGCAGCGAAGCCGGGATAGATCTCCACGCCCAGGGCTTCAGCCTGCTCTGCCAGCCAGCGGCAGAGATTGCCCAGGCTTATGACGATGTTGCCGTGGTTGTGGCTTTCCGGCGGCAGCATCCAGGACGGCATCTTTCGGCCGCCCGTCTCAGACAGCATCCAGAATTCGTCCCGGGTGACCGGAGCGTGCAGCGGAGCGCCCATTTCGGCCGCGTTCGGCAACAGCTCGTTCAGCGCACGCGGCTCAAGCACCGCACCGGACAGGATGTGGGCACCGACTTCGGAGCCTTTTTCAAGCACGCAGACGCTGATCTCGTGCTCCTGCTCCGCCGCCAGCTGTTTCAGCCGGATCGCCGCGCTCAGGCCCGAAGGGCCGGCGCCGACGATCACGACATCATATTCCATGGACTCCCGTTCCATCGGCCCGACTTCCGCTTTGTTCCGACCGTCACTTCGCCCTATACGAAGTGCTAGGTGTCGCCCCTCGGCCCAAGCGTTGAAGCATGTCAGACCCCGAACTGCAACAGTTGGCCACGCTTCTCAGGTGGTATGAAGAGGTCGGTGTTGACGCATCGGTAGTGGACGAGGCAGGCGTGTGGACGCGGCCGAAGGCCGCACCGCCGCCTGCGCCGGCGCCGGCTTCCCGGCCGGCGCTGCCGGCGGCGGACGCAACGGCGCTGGACGCCGCTGCCCTGGCAAGCGAGGCCGACACGCTGGAGGCGCTGCGCGCGGTCATCGACCGGTTCGACGGATGCGCGCTGAAGGTGACGGCGACCAATCTGGTCTTCGCCGACGGCAATCCCCAAGCGCGCCTGATGCTGGTCGGCGAAGCGCCGGGGGCGGAGGAAGACCGCAAGGGCCTGCCGTTCGTCGGCCGCGCCGGGCAGCTTCTGGACCGGATGCTGGCGGCGATCGGGCTGGACCGCAATACGGTCTACATCACCAACATCCTGAACTGGCGGCCGCCCGGCAACCGCACGCCCAATCCGTCGGAAATCACGATGTGCCTGCCGTTCGTGCACCGGCACATCGCGCTGGTGCGGCCGGATGTCCTGGTGCTGTTGGGCGGCACCTCGGCCAAGGCGTTGCTGGCGACGAACGACGGGATCATGAAGCTGCGCGGTCGCTGGTACGACCTTGCCGTCCCCGGTCTTGCCGCCCCGCTGCCGACAATTGCGACCTTCCACCCGGCCTATCTGCTGCGCACCCCGCTGGCCAAACGCCAGTCCTGGAAGGATCTGATCGCCATCGCCAAGCGGCTGGAGGCACCCGGCGACCGCCGCGCGACCCCAGCCTGACGGCGCAAGATCAGAAGAACCAGCCGAGCCAGGTCTCCCAAACGCCGCCCTTTTCCAAGAGCGCCAGCAGAAACACCAGGGAGAAGATCACGCATACGGGCAGCGAGACGCTGCCTTCGCCTCTCTGCCCGCCGAGCAGTCCGTGGATACCATAATCCAACGACAGGCGTCCGGGACCGGTGACGAACAGCAGCAACCCGGCAACCATCCAGGGAAATTGCTCAGCCTCGATGGCATAGGCGCCGCCGATCAGGAAGTAGATGGTGGCCGCCATCACGGCCAGGCCAAGCGCCGCAAATCGGCCCAGAAGACCCAGCACCAGCAGGATCGGCAGCACGATTTCCGCCGCCGCGGTGACGGATGCCGCCATGCTGGGCGAAAGCAGGGGCAACGGATGCTCATATTCGAACAGGAAGGCCTGCGAGTCCCAGTTCTGGAAACGCGCCATGCCTGCGTTGAAGAATGGCAGCGCCAGAAAGAACCGCAGGATGACAAGCAGTCCCGAAGAGATGCCCGGCCACTGCCCGGGCAACCGGTCGATGATACCGCCACCGAAAACCAGCGACAGCACGCCTGACGATCCGCCGACGCGCCCCATCGTTGAAGATTGGCTGCTCACCCTTGCCCCCTTTACGATCGCTCTTCATGGCGTCCGCACGGGACTGCGCGCCGCCAACTGGTAGATAATCGGGCCCGACCGGCGGTTACGGCGGTTCGGGCACGCACTTTCCGGCCGGACTGCCACGACTGGCGTCCGTGATTTCAAATGTAGCGTCGCGCCCCCTGCCGGACATTTCACATTCCCGCGCGCGCGGTCACGAGCGCGTGGGCTTCCGTTGAGCCGGCGACAGGCATGCTGACGTGGCCAAGGCTCCGGAAACGGGACGTTGACGGCGACGGGAAGGCGTGTCATGGCCTGCCCAGATCGCCGAAGAAATCGGAGACCGCCGGTGGGACTGTTGCTCGACGGGCCGTTCTATTTCCTGCGCCATGGCGAAAGCGAGGCGAATCGCGCCGAACTGATCGCCGGTTCCACCGACACGCCGCTGACGCCAAAAGGACGACTGGAGGCCGGGCGCGCGGCGGACCGGCTGATCGCCTGCGGCGTTCAGGCGATCTATACCAGCCCCCTTTCACGGGCGCGCGATACCGCTGCGATCGTCGCGTCGGTGCTGGAGATGCCCTTTTCGCTGGTTCCGGGGCTGGAGGAACGGGACTGGGGCGAAATGGAGGGTCTGCCGCTGACGGCGATCACCGACCGGTCGATCACGCCGAAGGGCGGTGAGGGTTTTCAAGAGTTCGAAGACCGCGTCATGGGCACGCTCGGCCACATAAACGGCCAGACGCCGGCCCTGGTGGTGGCCCATTCGGGCCTCTTGCGCGTGCTGCGCAACCGCCTCGGCGCTGGCGACGTTCCAGGCTGGGTCGGCAATGCTTTGCCAGTCCACTGCGTTCCGCCGACGCGATCCGATCAGCCCTGGACCTTCACGGAAGTGTCCTGACATCTCCTCGATCACGTTTGTGCGCGGGTGGACCCGATGCCGCCGTCAGTGCGGCCGGCGCAGTCTCGGAACGAATGGCGGGACGGCACGCCGGTAGTCTTCGTAGGCCTGACCGAAGAGGAGGCTCAGCCTGCGCTCTTCCAGAGCGGCGCCGACCACCAGATAGAGGCTTCCCCACAGGGCCGTTGCGATCCCGAACGCGCCGAAGGCCTGACCCCACAGGATCAGCAATCCTGCGGCGTAGAGCGGATGGCGAACAACGGCGTGTGGCCCGTCGGTCAACATAGCCTCGTCGTCTGAAGGATCCTCGATCCCGCGCGCGCGCTCGGCAAGCTGGGCCGTGCCGAGCAGACGGCCGGTTTCGTACCGACGCAGGACCATCAACAGCAGCCCCCACCCGCAGAGATGGACCAGCATCAGCAGTCCTACGACGGGCCAGGGCCAGATCACCCATGCGCTAGAGTGGAAAAGCCACCCACCGGCGGCCGCGACTGCAACCAGATGGACGACCGCAATGGCCGTGTAGGTCAGCCGGCCATAGGCGCCGCAGGCGCGCTTCAGCCGGCTGCGCAGTGGCTCATGCGCCAGCAGGCTATGCAGGGCGCCGAAGCTGAGCCAGACGAGCGCATAGGCCAAGTGCGCCTGCCATGTCCCGAGGCTGCCGTCCATGTCGGGCAGGCCGCTAACGTTGCAGACGCGCGATCGTGGCGGATGTGCTGAATCCAGGCTCCAGCTCCGCCAGCACCACCCGGCCGCCATAGCCCTGGACGAGGTCGGAACCGACCACGGTTTCCACCGTGTAGTCCGCGCCTTTGACCAGCACATCGGGGCGCAACACGTCGATCAGCTCGAGCGGCGTGTCTTCGCCGAACACCGTCACCAGATCCACCGCCTCCAGTGAGGCCAGCACGGCGGCTCGAGCCGACTCCGCCTGCACCGGACGACTTTCGCCCTTCAAGCGTTTCACCGACGCGTCGCTGTTGATGGCGACCACCAGCCGGTCGCAGGCCGCGCGCGCCTGTCGGATCAGCGAAATGTGCCCGGGATGGAGTAGGTCGAAACAGCCATTGGTGAAGCCAACGGTCAACCCGGCGTTGCGCCACTGGGCGATGCGGTCCCGCGCAGCACCTCGCCCGGCCACTTTCGCCTCGCCGCGGGCCCAGTCCTGGTGATGCAGGGCGGTCATAAGCTCGTCGGCATGCACCACGGCCGTGCCCGCCTTGCCGACGACGATGCCGCCGGCAAGGTTGGCCAGCCGCGCCGCTGAGGCCAGCCGCCCTTCGTCGAGCGTACCGCCGCTGCCGGCCAGGGCCGATGCCAGCGTTGCGATCACGGTATCGCCGGCGCCGGAAACGTCGAATACCTCCCGCGCCTCCGCCCGGAAATGCACGGTGCCACGGTCGCTTTCACCATCGAAGACGACGCTCAATCCCTGCTCGCTGCGCGTAACCACCATGGCGGCGATCCCGGCATCTGCCAGCAGACCCTTTGCAGCCGCCACCACCTCTGCATCTGTTCCGGTGGACAGTCCGGACGCTTCTGCCAGCTCCCGCCGGTTGGGGGTCAGTACGGTGGCGCCGCGGTAGCGACTGTAATCGCGCCCCTTCGGATCGACGACCACGGGCAGCCCGGCCCGCGCCGCCGCGGCAAGCACGCGTTCCAGCACGGCCGGCGTCAGCAGCCCCTTCGCATAGTCGGACAGCACCACTGCGCCGCAGCCCTCCATCATCGCCTCCGCCGCATCGGCGACGCGGGTACCGATTCCGTCGTCGATCGGATCAGCGGACTCTCGGTCGGCGCGCAAGAGCTGCTGGCCGGCGGCGATGTAGCGTGTCTTCAAGGTCGTCTCGCGGCCTGGATCCACCACAAGTGCTGGTTCGTTCCCCAAGGTGTCGCCAAGCAGAGATGCCAGCAGGCGGCCCGCATCGTCATCGCCGACAACGGAGACGAAGCGCACATCGACCCCCAGCGCCACGAGATTGGCCGCAACGTTGCCGGCGGCACCGGGCATCAGGCTCTCACGGTCGACGCGCAGCACCGGTATGGGCGCTTCTGGCGAGATTCGCTCTACAGCGCCATAGACGAAGCGGTCGAGCATCAGGTCGCCCAGACACAGCACACGGGCACCGGCCATTGCCGCAATCAGGCTCTGCGGATCGGTTAGCGGCGTCATCGGTTCCCCTGCTTCAGGTCTTGCGGCAGGCCATGCCATGCGCACCTGGACATGCCGCAAAACCGTGCCGAGGCGCAAGACGGCCATTGAAGATGGGTCTGCCGGCCGACGAATTCGCACGGCGCTATCGACGCGCGGCCCGCACCGTGGCTAGAGTGAGCACCTGCTAGCATTTGGAAACCAGGTCCAATAGAGCCGAAGGGATGACGGCGCGCCCCATGGCCACACCTCCTGCTTCCGCCGCACCGCTGCCGTCGCCCAGCCAGGAATACGCGCTTTACGACTATGCCGTACGCCTGGCGCGGCACCGCGAGGGGCGGATCGCCGTTCACATCCATCTTTCGCGCCTGCAGTCCTACAACCGCCGGGACCACCACATCCGCGTCGCCATCAATACGTTCGAGACGCTGGTCAAGCAGTTCGAAGGCCAGCTGTTCGTGCTGCAGAACAACGACCTGGTCTTCGTCTGCCGCGGCGCCGCGGTGGAGGATGTGGACGAGGCGGTGCTGCGCCTGCGCTATCTGTTCAGCGAGGATCCGCTGACGCGCTTCACCGAAGATCAAGGCGATCCGACCTTCTGTACCTGGTACATCATGGAGCACGACCACGCCCGTTTCCTGGCCATGGCGCGGCGCTTCCATGAGATGAGCGAGGCGCAGCGGCTGGAACGACACCGTGTGCGCCAGCAGGCTTCGCGCAACCGCAGCCCCTTGACGCCAGAACTGCTGGCCAAGCTAGAAGGCGCGCTGGCCAGCGCCGACCTGACCTCCCTGGTGCGCAATCAGAGCGTCTGCGCGGTGACGACCGCCGACATTCCGCGGCCGATCTTCGAAGAGATCTATGTCTCCATCGAGGATCTTGAGAAGGCGTTGATTCCCAACGTGTCAGCCTCGGCAGACCCGTGGCTGTTCCAGCGGCTGACAACGGTGCTGGACCGGCGCATGCTCTCGCAGATCCTGCGCGACGACAATCGGACCAGCCGCGCCTTCAGCCTGAACCTGAACGTTGCGACCATACTCTCGAACGACTTCCAGAAGTTTGACCAGGGTGTGGGCTTCGGGGTGCGCGGGCGGCTGGTGATCGAGGTCCAGAAGGTCGACATCTTCCACGACATGGGCGCGTATTTCTTTGCCCGCGACTATGCGCAAGAGCGGGGATACAAGATCTGTCTGGACGGCATCACCCACCTCACGCTGCCCTTCATCGACCGCGAACGCCTCGGCATCGACCTGATCAAGATGTATTGGGGCCCCGAACTGACAGGGGCCGCACGGCCGGAGCTGCTGGACGACCTGGCTGCGCGGATTCAGGATATCGGCCAGTCACGCATGATCCTCTGCCGCTGCGACGGGGAGGAGGCGATCAGCATCGGCCAGCGGCTGGGTATCGCGCTGTTCCAGGGCCGCTTCGTCGACCACCTGGTGTCGCGCCAGCAGTCGATCACCGAATACCGGACCAACGGCGCGCGCTTCCTCAGATAGCGGACCTGCCGGAGATGACCGCGATGGAGACACGCGGCGGGCGCCGGTCGCGAGAGATGGACGACCGGTGATCAAAGTCGCCCCACCGCTGAGGCTGAAAGACCTCTCCGGGCAGATCGTCCGCATGGCGGAAGACGCCGTGACCTTAGCGGAGGGCGTGTTCGAGACCACCGTTCGGCTTGGCGTCACGGGGTTGTCCAAGGCCGGCAAGACCGTCTTCATCACCTCGCTGGTGCACAATCTGATGCGCCCTGAGCGCATGCAAGGGCTGGCAGCGGTGGCCGAAGGCCGCTTCGAGGCCGCACTGCTGCGTCCGCAGCCTGACCCCGAGGTGCCGCGCTTCGATTATGAGACGCATCTGGCCGCCCTGCAGTCACCCGAGCCGCGCTGGCCGGAGAGCACGCGGCGGACCAGCCAGCTGCGCGTTTCCATCCGCTATCGCCCGGCCAGCTTCCTCAGACGCCAGATACGGGGCAGCGCCACCTTGAACCTCGACATCGTCGACTATCCCGGCGAATGGCTGTTGGATCTGCCGCTGTTGCAGATCGACTATGGGGAGTGGTGCCGGCGCGTGCTGGCCGAATGTGATCAGCCGCCGCGGCAGACGCTGGCAGCGGAATGGCGCAGGCATATCGACAGCATCGACCCCGTCGCCCCCTCAGACGAAGGGGCTGCACAGCAATGCGCGCAGCTCTACACAGGTTTCCTTCGGGCGGCACGCGCGCACCCTGCGGGCTTGAGCCGGCTGCAGCCCGGCCGCTTCGTGCTGCCTGGCGACCTGGAGGGGTCGCCCGCGCTCACCTTCTCGCCGTTGAAACCGCCGCCGAACGGCCGCTGGCGCCGCGACTCGCTGTGGTCGCTGATGGAAAGCCGGTACGACGCCTACAAGGAACGGATCGTCCGCCCGTTCTTCCGCGACCACTTCACCAAGCTGGACCGGCAGATCGTGCTGGTGGACGTGCTGCGCGCGCTCAATGTCGGGGCCGACAGCGTCGGCGATCTGCGCCTGGCGATGGGCGAGCTGCTGGCGTGTTTCCGGCCGGGGCGCAACAGCTGGCTTTGGCCGATCCTCGGCCGGCGGATCGAGCGCGTCGTGTTCGCCGCCACCAAGGCCGACCACGTCCCCGTCAGCCAGCACGACCGTCTGGCCGGACTGATCGGTAGCCTCTTGTTCGACCCCATGAACAGGGCCACGTTCCAAGGTGCGAGAGTGGAGACGATGGCCCTGGCGGCGCTGCGCGCAACCCGCGATGCCCAGGCAAAGCGCAAGGGCGTGATGCTGGACTGTGTGGAGGGTATTCCCACGGATGGCGACGCACCGAAGGTCGTGTTTCCCGGCGATCTGCCCGACCGGCCCGGTGACATCGCGGCGGACGGTGCGGCGGCCTATCGGTTCCTGTCCTTCAGGCCGCCGCAAGAGGCCGGCGCCGACGGCCGCGGGCTGCCGCATATCCGCCTGGACCGGGCGATGGACTTCCTGATCGGAGACCTGCTGACATGAGCGCGCCTGCCGAGACACCGCGCCAGGGGCCGGCGGAGTTCACTGCCGACGACCCGACCGTGATCCGGCTGCCTGAGGTGGCCACGCCGCCCGACGTTCCAGAGGTGGCGGGGACGGCCGAACCGCTGCCGACCCGGTCCGGGCGCCTCGGACTGGGAACGATAGCGATCGCCGCGGCGGCCACCCTGCTGGTTCTGGCCATCTGCGTCGACATCGTGTGGCTGATCGACGGCCTGCTGACGACCAGCCCGGTCGTCGGCTGGCTGGCGGCTGGAATCGCCGGAATCCTCTGCCTGGCTATGGTGCTGATGGTTCTGCGCGAGGTCGGCACGCTCGCGCGCCTGAGACGCGTGGACTCCGTGCGCCAACTGGCCGAGCAGGCGGCAACGGAGGCAGACCGCAACGCGGTGGACGCGGCGGTGGACGCGCTGGAGACGCTCTATTCCCCCAGGGCGGACATGTCATGGACCTTGGCCCGGTTCCGGGAGCGGAAACCGGACGCGGTCGATCCCGCAGACGCGCTGGAGCTGTTCGAGACTGAGGTGCTGCGCCCGCTGGACGAACAGGCGACGGCCGTCATCGCGCGCACGGCCAAGATCACGGCCGTGGTCACGGCCATCAGCCCGTTCGCCGCGGTCGACATCCTGCTGACCGCTTGGCGCAACCTGGCCATGGTGCGCCAGCTTGCCGGCCTCTATGGCGGACGCCCGGGACTGGCCGGCACGGTGAAGCTGATGCGCCGCATCTTCCTGCATATGGCGCTGACCGGCGGCATGGAAGCCGGCGACGGACTGGCCGGCGAGATGCTGGGCGGTGGCGTTGCCGGGAAACTCTCGGCCCGCCTGGGTCAGGGCGTGGTCAACGGCCTGTTGACGGCCCGCGTCGGGATCGCGGCGATACGCTTCTGCCGGCCGCTCCCGTTCCTGAAGGCGCCGAAGCCCAAGATTCGCGACATGGCGGCCATGATTGCCGACGACCTGCGCAAACGCGCTTGAGACGCTGCAGCTGACGTCCTCGCACCTTTAGAACGCGTGTGGCGGTGTGCCGGATTTGCTGGGCCAACCGGCAGGCCAAAGCGGTCCCTGCGGCGTGTAGCCTCAGCAAATAATGAAGAGATTTAACTAAATTGAATTCACCTCTCAGTTGTTGATGAAGTCAATTTACTGTTTCTTAAAAGTAGGTTCTTCAGTGTCGTCACCTCCGATCAAGAAGGTCACCTGGATCGACACAATGTTACGAACGGGCCTCGCCAGAGATAGTCGCGTTAAGAGAAGGAAAGTGGCCCGCCACACTCAACCGACGGGCCACGAACGAACCTTCGGGCCTGAGGAAGTCATCGTCAGCAAAACTGATGCGAAGGGTGTCATCACCTACACCAACCGCACCTTCATGAAGGTATCAGGTTTTGAAGAGGAGGAGTTGCTGGGCGCGCCGCACAGCATCATCCGCCATCCCGACATGCCCCGCTGCGTGTTCAAGCTGTTGTGGGATACGCTTGCTGCCGGCAAGGAGATCTTCGCCTACGTCATCAACATGGCCAAGAACGGCGACCACTATTGGGTCTTCGCCCATGTCACACCCAGCGTCAGCCTGACCGGCGACCTCCTGGGCTACCATTCCAATCGGCGTGTACCGGATCGCACAGTTGTCGACGCCACGATCATACCGCTCTACCGGTCGCTTCTGGCCGAAGAGCAGAGGCATCAGGATCGCAAGAAGGGGCTCGAGTCTTCTTGTCAGATGCTGATCGACCTCTTGCGGGACAAGGCCATCGGCTATGATGAACTGGTCTTCTCTCTCTAAGGCGCGGCTCGCAATCGGCGGTTGCTTCGTCTCAGCGACGGCCCTGCTCGGCACCGCCCTAGCGGTCGATGCGGGCATCGGTCTCTGCATATTGGCGGCCATGGTTGCCGTCGCTTGTCTGGCGGCCCTGCATTTCACGACGATGACGGCGCGGTCGATCCGCCGATGTGCCGATGTCTGCGCCGCCGTCGAGCGCGGGGACTTCGAGGCACGGATCGCCGGCATTCGGGAGAACGGCAATGTGGGCGAGATCATGTGGTCGATCAACGGCCTGATCGACCGCACGGACGCCTATATCCGTGAAACGACGGCATCCATGGACTATGTCAGCCGCAACCGGTACTTCCGCCGTATCGTCGAGACCGGAATGACCGGCGCCTTTCTCGGCGGCGCCAAGACGATCAACGCAGCGACGGCGTCTGTCTCAGACCGCGTTGCCGATTTCCGACACGTCGCTCAAGAATTCGAGGCAACCGTTTTCAACGTCGTCGACAGCGTCGTCAGCGCCACAACCGAGCTGGATGCAACCGCGGCCAGCATGGATGCGATCGCGCGAGCCACCGAGGAGCAGGCGGCCCGGGTCGCCGGTGGGGCAGAGGAAGCGTCCAAGAGCGTTCAGTCCGTGGCGATGGCGTCTGAGGTGCTGTCGACCTCTATCGCCGAAATCGACACGCAGGCCAAACGGTCGTCGACGGTCAGCGGTGGCATGGTCGAAGAGATCGGACAGATGCACGAGCGGATGAGCCGCCTGGAGCAGGCGGCCGGCCAGGTCGGCAAAGTGGCCGAGTTGATCACGGAGATCGCGGCCCAGACCAACCTGTTGGCCCTCAACGCCACAATCGAGGCTGCGCGTGCCGGCGAGGCCGGCAAGGGTTTCGCTGTCGTGGCCCAAGAGGTCAAGCAGCTGGCGCAGAACACAGCCAAGGCGACGGATGAAGTATCGGCGCATGTCCTTGCCATCGAGGAGGCGACGCATGAAGCAACTGTCGGCTTCGGCACCATTGCCGACGCGATCCGGGAGATCGACGACAGCGCCTCACTGATCGCCGGGCAGGTGGAAGAGCAGTCCACTGCGACGCGTGAGATCGCCAGCAGCGTGGCACAGGCGTCAGAAGGCACGCAGGCGGTCACCCGCAGCTTCGAAGGCGTCTCCAGGGCGGTGACCGAGAGCAGTCACGCCGCCGATGAGGTCACGCAGGCGTCCGGCGATCTGGCCAGTCAGGCGGAAAGGCTGCGCGGAGAGGTCGATTGTTTCCTTCAGGAGATCCGCAAGGTCGCGTGAGCTGGCCACCAGACGGTCAGGAGTCCCTTTGCCGGTCGCTTACGCGCGCCCACTCGATCCACCGGCGACGTCTAAGAGAAGGTCGGGTTCCGGGCGTCTGTTAGGCAGGCCAACGGCCTTCTGGGTGCCAAGGGTGGCAAGCGCAATCGCGATCCAGGTGCCATGGAAAAGCACGCCGATGCCCAGAGCCGCCTCCCCCGGCAGCGGGCCGATCGCGGCGCGCGTCCAGACCTCGCCGAGAGAGGCGATCGGTGTCGGGTGGACGACGATCTTTGCCAGATAGCACGCCAGCAGCGCCGAGAAGATCCAGCCATAGGTTCGCCGGATGCGGCGGCCGACTGCTTCCATGAATGAGATGTGGAACCGCATGATCCGGTAGTCTGCGGCCAGCAGGTCGTTCCATCCGTTGTCGGTCTGGATGCCGTGGCCGGTCAGGATCGGACCGTAGAAGTTGATCTCAAGCACGCGAACGCGCACGCGGAAGAGGTCGTAATAGAGATACCGGCGGGATTCGATGAACAGGAAGATGATCACCACCCAGCTGACCAGCAGAATGGGGATGGGTGATGCATCGGCACTGCTGAACGAGACCGAAAGCGCGATGCCGGTGACGACGATCGACCAGTTGCTGGTGGTGTCGAGCCGCGTGCGCCAGATTTTGCTTTGGAACATCTCGCCGCGATAGAGGTGCGCCAGGGCGGTGATTTCCGCATTGCCAAAGCCCGCCTTCTGCGTGCCGTCCATGATCGTCTGCCCCCTCCAGAGACCGGCATGAACGGCGATTGTTCCGCCAATCGCTTCGCTTGGAAAGCGAAGCTTCTCTCCGCCACCGGGAAACCGGCGACGACCGAAATCTCTCCAGCGGAATTCGCGGCTTCGGTGTGGGTACGCGTCGTGACAGGCGTCACTGAATTCCCAGGGCATCCGAGCCATCCTCCGCCGACCGCCAAGGATCGGAGAGGAACAGCGTCATGAGGGCCACTCTCGCAGCGCTCGCGCTTGGCGCTGTCGCCCTTTCGGCATCGGGCGTGCAGGCGGACATGATCACGCTGCGCGACATCACGACGCCGATCGTGCCAACCAGCAATCCCACCGGCGATCGCGATTTCGACGGCAACGGCCCCCGGATGACGGTCGGCGTCGAGCTGTCGATCGAGCGCGGCGGCCGCGCCATCTTCGCGCATGTCTCGTTCTCCGCACGCGAACTGGGCGGCGATGGCAGCTTCACGCAGGTCGGCCCCGTGCCGGTGCTGGTATGGCGCTGGGAGGACGATTCCTGTCTGCGCCTGGTAGAGGCGATCAACAGCCAAACCTTCTCGGTGCTCAGCCATGACAGCGGGCCCGGCTGCGGCTTCGGCTGCGCCCGGATCGGTGCACAGGAAGACGGTGGCGCTCTTGTAACTATCGTCCCCCAGGATCCCGGCCCCGTCGTGGACGTCACCCTGCTGGGCGACACGAACGGCGACGACATTTCGACCGACGACAATGCGCATGGCGATACATCGATCCGGGCGATCCGGTTCCGCCAGATCGACGTCACCTTTGGGCCGTCACTGACATGCGGTTGATTGGAGAGATTGTCTGCGCCCACTGTCCTCAGACGACAGTCCATCGCGACCGGTCCGAACCGGCCCTTGTAACGGGAGAGCTCCGATGCTTTTGAATGCATGCCCTCCGGTACGCCTGCTCGCCTGTCTGATCGCCGGCGGTCTTAGCCTGGCGCCGGTCGCCGGCTGGACGGCCGATATCGACGGCAGTGCCGACCATCCGCTGATTCCCCGCTATGGTGGGTCAGAGATCATCGCCTACGACCAGACGACCTTCGACACCTACAACCTGTTCATCGCACCGGCCACGACCTATGGCGGGCTTGACGCCAATCTTGACCACACGCTGCCGCTGGAAGGGCTGATCACGGAGATCGTCTATCGGATCCCGGAAGACCGCACGCCGCTTGAAGTGATGCGAAACTATGAGCTTGCGCTGCAGGAGCTGGGCTTCGAGGCCCTGTTCCAGTGTGAGGCGGAACGCTGTGGCGGCCGCAACTTCAACCACTCCATGCCGTACAACATGGCGCTCGCCGAGAACTATGCCGAGCAGCGGTTTCTGTCGGCGCGCCTCAGCGATGGCGAAGCGGAGATCTATGTCTCGCTCTATGTCACCCGCAACACCTCAAGTGGCGGAGCGAACGCCGGCCGAACCTTTGCCCGGCTGGACGTGATCGAACGGACGGCCATGGAGATCAACATGGAGGTGGTCGACCGCCACGCCATGGCCGAAGAGATCGCGGCCACCGGCCATGTGGCACTGCATGCCATCCTGTTCGAATTCGATTCCGCCGTGCTGCGCCCGGAAGCGGACGAACAGATCGGTGAGATGGCGAGCTATGTGACCGCCAATCCGGAGCGCACATTCATGGTCGTCGGTCACACCGACAATCAGGGAGCAATCGACTACAACCTGGGCCTCTCGCAGCGGCGCGCCGAGGCAGTGGTCGAGACCCTGGCGACCGCCCATGCCATCGACCGCGCGCGCCTGATCCCGGTCGGCGTCGGCATGGCCGCGCCGATCACCACCAACGCGACGGAAGACGGTCGCAGCCAGAACCGCCGCGTGGAGCTGGTGGTGCGGTAGGCGAACTCGCGCCGTCGCCTCCGTCGCGATAGCGGCAGTTGCCGGCGCCCTCCGCAAAGGGGTATGTCCCGATTTGCGGAGGGCATCGGTCATGACCATCGAACTCTACACCACCTATCTCGCCGCCACCCTGATCCTGCTGCTGATCCCGGGGCCGACGGTGATGATGGTGGTCAGCTATGCGCTGAATAGCGGGCGGCGGACGGCGGCCGCTACCGTGCCTGGCGTGCTGCTGGGCGACTTCACGGCGATGACGCTGTCGCTGGCGGGGTTGAGCGTGGTGCTCGCCGCGTCAGCCTGGGCGTTCACGGTGATGAAGTGGATCGGGGCCGCGTATCTGATCTATCTCGGTGTGCGCATGTGGATGAGCCGGCCCGAGCCGGCCGATACGGACACCGCGCCGACGTCCAAGCGCGGGCTGGCAATGGCGGGCCACGCCTTTGCCGTGACGGCGCTCAACCCGAAAGGCATCGCTTTCTTCGCAGCCTTTCTGCCGCAATTCGTGACGCCGACCGCCCCAGTGCTGCCGCAACTCTTGCTGTTGGGCGGTAGCTTCCTGGTGCTGGCCGGCATCACCAACCTGGCCTATGCCTGGCTTGCGGGCGGCGTGCGGCGGGCCGCCAGCCGCCCCGCCGTCATCCGCACCATAAACCGCGCCGGCGGGACCATCCTGATCGGCGCCGGCGTGATGACGGCGGCGCTCAAGCGGTCGCCGTGATCTAAGCCGCAGCAACGGATTCAGGCGCCGGCGCTTCGCGCCGCAGCACGCGCAGGCGGCTCCTGAATTCCCCGTGGTCGACATAGAAGCCGCGCAGATGGCGGAAGCCGGTATTCGGGCGGAAGGCCTCACGGCCGTGCAGCACCCGGCGGTTGTCGAACACGACCATCTCGCCGGCCATGAGACGCGTTGCTATCATCAGTGACGGGTCGCGCGTGCGCTCCATGAACAGGCGAAAGGCACGGTAATACGGCTCCACCAACTCGATCGGGAGATCAAAGGTGTCCGCCATATGCGGGCTGAACCGCACCTCGACCAAGCGCCCGTCATGGCCGAGGACGACGACCGGCGACCGGGACCGAATGTCGTAGTCCCGATCGTGGAACCGGAAGGGGATATCGACGGTCGAGAGCAGGTGGAAGGCGTCGGGGTCCGCATCCCGCACCGCCTCCGCAACGCGGAAGCCGTCGACGAAGCGGGACCCGCCCCCCTCCGCCTCGTTCGCCAAACAGTGCAGGAACTGGATGCCGGGCGCCAGTTCCTGGTTCGGCAGGTCGGTATGCAGCGGCAACGCATCCGACGTATAGGCTTGGTTGTTGGGGTCCGGCATCGACACGACCTCGAACACCGTGCCGAAATTGGTCTGCCTGAGGAAGCCGATGCTCTCAGCCAGATGGCGGCCGGCCTCGGCGTCGGTCGACACATCCGTAACGCGGACGATGCCATAGCGCAGCAGCGCCTCCATCCAGAGCGCCAGGGTCTCTCCACCCTTGGCAAGGTCGGACGCCGATGCCGACGGCAGATGCGCCGTGATGCCGGCACCCCAGGTCACCGGCGTGACGTCCGCAGGGTCTTCGCGGCGCAAGCCCGGCCGGCGTGCAGCAAGCCAGCCGGCGTCGTACCGGCTGACATGGCCGTCACCTGCCCAAACGATCTCAACGCCATGCACGTTAGGCACGACGGTGGCCGGCTTCAGTGAGGACTCGACGCTCAAAAGGTCGAAGCTGCGCTCACCCGTCTGTGGATGAAAGGCGCTCGGACAGTTGTCACGAAGCCAGAGATGGGGGAACTCGGATGTCTCGCCGGTCGCCCATGTCAGCGTCAGTCGGCGGTCGTCCCAGTCGATGGAGCGGATTTGCATGGCGGATTGCCCTTGATGGTGTCCCAATTACGCACGTGCCTGATGGTGAAACGGCATGCGCCGCCGCCCGGCGGTGGCCACCACCACACCTGCTTGCCAAAAGGAGACCCAGGGATTCGCCCCACTGTGCTACTCGCGATTCGAGCACTGCTAAAGGAAACAGATTAGGGCTGGCGCACCTCGTAACGCAATCGATCTGTCACGGTGATCCAGCGGCCCGGCGTCGACACCGGTGCACTGGCCGTCGGTCCGCGCAAAGACGCCGGTGGCTCCGGGCCCGACACTTCAGGCCGGGGGTAGGAAGGGGTTTGTCATGAGGACCGTGGCGTTTCGGGAAATGAAACATGGGTCGCGGGAGGACTACCTGCTGCTGGCCGAGTACGAGCGTGGCTATGTCGCCGGTGCCCCGGAGCGCGTGTTGCGCGCGCTGGCACAACTGGATGCAGAGCCGCTGTTGGGATATCAGGTCACCCGGCTGGAGCATTCGCTGCAGACCGCAACACGGGCGGATCGCGACGGCGCCGATGCCGATTGGGTGATCGCGGCCCTGCTGCACGATATCGGCGACGTGCTGGCGCCCACCAATCACGACCAGCTGGCAGCCGCCATCATCCGGCCGGTCGTGCGCGACGAATGCACCTGGGTCGTCGCCCATCACGGGCTGTTCCAGATGGTCTATTACGCCCATCACTACGGTGAGGACCCGAACGGACGGGCACGCTTCGCCGATCATCCATATTACCAGGCATGTGTGGATTTCTGCGAGCGGTGGGACCAGTCGTCGTTCGACCCCGACTACGACAGTCTCAGCCTGGATCATTTCGCGCCACTGGTGCGCCAAGTGCTCAGCCGGCGCCCTTGGGAACCCGAGGTGCTGAGAGAGGGGGAGGCCGTCGGGCTGCCGCCGGAGCGAAGCCCGCGCCTCTGAGTTCTGCCTGCTTGGGATGTCGGGTTTCGCCTGCGGCTCTACCCGACCTTCATCTGCCCGCTATGCGCCGCCATCAGCCTCGAACATCTGCTCTTGCAGGTAGTTCTGCAGGCCGACCTTGGCGAGCAGGTCGATCTGGGTTTCCAGCCAGTCGATATGCTCTTCAGTATCGTCGAGAATATTGTTGAGGATTTCGCGGGACACAAAATCGCGTGCCTCTT
>JANQQD010000345.1 GCA_028285185.1 Anaerolineae bacterium
CAGCCGGTCATCGGCGCCGATATTGCCGTAGAAGACGGTCCCGACATGCAGGGCGATGCCGGCCTCGAATTCCAGCTTCCCGCCCTCGCGCCGCCTGGCATTGATGTCGTGGAACGCCTGCTGGGCGTCGATCGATGCGATCAGCGACCGGGCGCACGCCTCATCCTGGGCTTCGCCATCGCCAAGCCGGAAGATCGCCAGCAGGCCGTCACCGAGAAACTTCAGCACCTCGCCGCCGGCGCGCACGATGCCGGGCACCAGTGCTGCGAAATAGTCGTTCAGCAGGTCCAGCAACGCGTCTTTGGGCAATGTTTCAGAGACTTGTGTGAAGTTCCTCATGTCGCTGAACAGGATGACCGCTTCGATCGACCGGCTGGCCGTCAGCGTAACGCGTCCCTGCAGGATGTGCTGGCTGGCTTCCCGGCCAACATAGGCGGCCAGCAGGTTGGGCAGCGCCAGCTTGCGCATATGGATCTCGCACACCGCGCTCAGGGCCGGCGCAATGGTCTCAATCACCGAGACGTACTGAGGGTGAAAACCGTCGGCAGAGCGCGTCGCAAGGCTGAGACCGGCCGGCTGGGCCGTTCCCATCGGCAGCGGCACAAGCAGATAATCGGTCGCACCGTCGGCAGCGAGCTCCTCCAGCACCGGGAAGTCGACATCGGCTTCGGGCCCGCGCAGGCGGCGGCGCACGCATCTTTTCGTGCGATGCATGAGCGCGACGGGGCTGTGATGATAGGCGATGGAACTCTTGGTCCTGCGCGCGAACGCGCGCTCCACCACGGTCTCCGCGCCGTCGTACCACAGGTACTGAGCCGTGATGATCTTGGGGTCGAGCTGCGGCAGGTGGATCGTCGACCGCCAGACCGGCATCCCTTCGGCCTGCAGGCGCATGCTCAACGACCGCAATAACTCCCCAGGACCGGAGAGCGTGCGCGCATCCGTCAAGAGCCAGGACACAATCCTGGCTGCATCCGGAGCGGCAATGACGCCCAGGTGATCGGTGAGATTCTCGGCGGCCGGGACCGGATCGGCCGGAGGCTGTGTCAGGTCCACCGTATGTGACAACTCACAACGTCCAACGAATGGGCAGAAGCATAGGATACCGCGCGACATCCTGCACCAGGGTCGCTACCAGGCAAATAGGCTGGCCGGTCATCCGTTCCAAGAGAAGCGGGGGGACCTTTCGCTGGTCCCCCCTTGAGCCGCCTCACGTGCGCCCGGCCGTCATCCCGCCGCAGCCACCGCCCGCTTGGCCATCACCGAGATCAAATGGGCGCGGTATTCCGCGGATGCATGGATGTCGGCGTTGAGGCCGCCCGGACTGACCGCGATGCCCGCCACAGTATCCGGCGTGAAGCTGCCGGACAACGCCGTTTCCATCTCCGGCACACGGAACACGCCGCTGGCGCCCGCCCCAGTGACGGCAACGCGCACGCCGTCCGAGGTCCTGGCAACGAACACGCCGACGATCGCGTACCGGCTGGCTGGGTTGGCGAACTTGGCGTAGCCCGCGCTCTGCGGGATGGGGAACGCGATCTTGGTGATCAGTTCACCTTCCTCCAGCGCCGTCTCAAACAGGCCAGTGAAGTAGTCGTCGGCCGAGATCGTGCGGCGATCCGTGTGGACCGTCGCGCCCAGCGCCAGCACGGCGGCCGGATAGTCCGCGGCCGGATCGTTGTTGGCCACCGAGCCGCCGATGGTGCCGCAGTTACGCACCTGGGCGTCCCCGATCAGTCCGGCCAACGTCGCCAGTCCGGGAATGGCGTCGGCGACTTCGGACGATGCGTGCACTTCGGCATGCGTCGTCATGGCACCGATCACCACGGCGTCGCCCTCGCGCCGGATGCCTTTCAGCTCGGCAATGCCCGAGAGGTCGACCAGATCTGACGGCGACGCCAGGCGCTGCTTCATCGTCGCCAGCAGCGTCATGCCGCCGGCCAGCGCCTTGGCCTCTTCATTGGCGCCGAGCGCGGCCACGGCTTCCGTGAGCGAGGCCGGGCGATGGTATTCGAATGCGTGCATCGGATGTCTCCTCTTCCCCGCCCTTATTCCGCGGCCATCTTCGTGCCGGCCTGCAGCGCCTGCCAGACACGTTCCGCCGTTGCAGGCATCTGCAGATCCGCGCCGATGGCATCGATCACGGCATTCATGACCGCGGCTGGCGCGGCGATTGCCCCGGCTTCGCCGCAGCCCTTGACGCCCAGCGGGTTGCTTGGGTTTGGCGTGACCGTCATGTCGACCTTGAAGCTGGGCACGTCGTCGGCCCGCGGCATGCGATAGTCCATGTACGAACCGGTGAGCAGCTGGCCTGTGCCTTCGTCATAGACCGCGGCTTCGCACAGCGCCTGACCGACGCCTTGCACGATGCCGCCATGCACCTGGCCTTCGACAATCATCGGATTGATCACCACGCCGAAGTCGTCCACGGCGACGAAGTTGACGATCTCGACCACGCCCGTGTCCGGATCAACCTCCACCTCGCAGATCTGCGTGCCGGCGGGGAAGGTGAAGTTCAGCGGGTCGTAGAACGCGTTTTCTTCCAGTCCCGGCTCCAGGTCCGGCGGGAAG
>JANQQD010000359.1 GCA_028285185.1 Anaerolineae bacterium
AGTAGAGCTCGCCGAGCGTCCCCTCGAACGGCATGAAGCGCAGGCCGGCTCCGATGCTCCAGAGCTGATTCGTCGGCGGATCGTCAGCGACGTTCCACGCGTAGCCCCAGTCCATGAACGGCACGAGCTCGAGCACCGCCGCCGCATCGTCCACCCCGGCAACGATCCGGCGGCCGCGGTCGCCGGCGACGGTGACGAGCGGGCGGCCGCCTTCGACCCCGCCTTGTCGGTGCACGCGGTCGGTGGGCAGAGACGGCAGCCAGAGGGCCAGGATGCGCCGGGACATGGGAAAAGCCACTTGTGTTGACTCGGGTATGCGAACACTAAGCGAACTTTTAAGAACAAGACAAGAACATTTTGCCGATCAGGGATCAGGCTGCATCGGCATCGATCATGCTCGGAACCAGCCGCACAGGCGACGCACCCTGCCGGTCTGCGGCCAAGACCAGCCCTGCCCCGGCCCCCAGCCAGTCGACGGTCCAGATATCGGGGCGGCCACCGCGGCAGCGCAACAGCTCCAGCCGCCAGCGCGGCCGGCCGACCCCCGGCTCAACCGTGCCGGACGCGATGGCGGGCGCGAGGCCGGGTTGGGCCGCGACCTGCCAGCGCGTCACGGCCACGCTGGTGCCCGCGCTCTCAGCCGAGCGCAGCAACAGTACCGCCGCACCGCCGGCTTCCGCCGCCAAGTGCAGGCGGCGACTGGCGACGAGGTCGAGCTGCGGCACCTCGGCCAGCACGGCGGCAAGCGCGGTGCCGGCTTCGGCCGCACGCGCCGCTTCCTCCAGCGCCCACAGCCGGTCGACGCGGCGCGTCGCATGCGCGATGATCAGGCGGTCGGGCGTCAGCCCGAAGGCAGCAAGCCCGGGCGGATAGAGATCGCAAGCTTCGGTGATCCACAGCACCGGTGCATCGGCCGCTTCGGCGGCGCGGGCCAGCAGAAAGGCGGCAAAGCCGTCGGCAGCACCGTCCCGGGCCGCAGGGCGCAGGATTTCGTGCAGCGCGCCGAGCATAAGCCCGCCGCCCGGTAAGCCCCTATCAATCGCCGCAAGGCCGGTCGGCACGGCCCGCACACCCACCCCGCCGATGCCTTCCAGCGCCCGCACATGCGCCTTCAGCGCGGCCAGCGCCGCCTGTTTCTTGTCCGCACGCGGAGTATGGAGAGCTGGGGTGATCATGTATGTTCATTATTTGTTCTGATCCCTCATCTGTCAACTGCGCCCTGAGCGCCGAGCAGATCACCAGCCATCGCATCCTGGTGATCGATGACCCCTTGCCGTGGCGCTGACTCCGCAACGCGGGTATAGCGGACCGACCTGGGCCATGCGGCCGGAGCGAAGTGCCCCCAGAGGAAAAGCCGACATGACGGACCGATCGACGCCCTGCGGCCCGGCTCGCCGATGGATCTGAGCGTCGTGGTCCCGACGCTGAACGCGGCCGGCACGCTGGCCGACGCCCTCGCCCGCATCCAAGGCGCGGCCATTGCTCGCGACATCGTGGTGGTCGACGGCGGATCGGCCGACGAGACGACGGACCTCGCCACGGCCGCCGGCGCACGCGTCGTCACCGCCGCCCGCGGGCGCGGCACACAGCTCGCCCACGGGGCTACGGCGGCGGCCGGCGACTGGCTTCTGTTCCTGCACGCCGATACGTGCCTCGGACCCGGCTGGACCGACGCGATATCGGCCTTCATGGCCGAACCATCGAACCGGCAGCGCGCGGGCTATTTCCGCCTGGTGTTCGACGATCCCCATCCGGCGGCCCGGCGGATCGAGCGCTGGGCGATGCGCCGCTGCCGGTGGCTGGGCCTGCCCTATGGCGACCAGGGTCTGCTGATCCACCGGAGCCTGTACGACCGGGTTGGCGGATACCGGTCGCTGCCGCTGATGGAGGATGTCGACCTGGTGCGCCGCATCCGCCGCCGCCGTCTGCTGCTGCTGCCCGCCGACGCGGTGACCTCGGCCGCGCGCTACCGGCGCGACCGCTGGATCGCGCGCCCCCTGCGGAACCTCGCCCTTCTCGGGTTGTGGCATCTTGGCGTGCCGGCGCGTTGGCTCGCGCGGCTCTACGGCTGAGCCATGCGGCCGTCGGACCGCCTGGTCGTGCTGTTCGCCCGCGCCCCCCGGCTCGGCCAGGTCAAACGCCGCCTGGCGGCCGGCATCGGCGATGTCGCCGCACTGGCCTTCTACCGCATCACCTTGCGCACCGTGACCCGCCGCCTGGCCCGCGATCCGCGTTGGCGACTGATCGTTGCCGTCACCCCCGATGGCACCCGCATCCCAGGGCTGGGCCGGCGTATCGTCCAGCAAGGCCAAGGCACGGGCGATCTGGGTGCGCGCATGGCGCGGGCGCTTCGCCCGCGCGGGCCGAGCCGGATCCGATCGGTTGTGGTGGTCGGCAGCGACATTCCAGATGTTTCCGCCTCGACCGTCTGGCGCGCCTTCGTCGCATTGGGCCGAGCCGATATGGTGTTCGGCCCGGCGTCCGACGGCGGCTATTGGCTGGTCGGCGCCAGACGAAGGCCCCTGGAACCCCAGGGACTGTTCGCGGATGTGGCTTGGTCGACGGCTACGGCACTGGCCGACAGCATCGCCAGCGTACCGCGCGCCATGACAGTGGCTGAGATCGACCAACTCGACGATATCGACACGCGGTCGGACTGGCTGGCCTGGCGCCGGCGCATGGGGACACAGGCACGATGACACTGGATCTGGAGGCAGTCCGCAGGGCCCTCGCCGACGGGCCGGATGCGGCCGCTGTGCTGACCCCGCTGGCCGATACGGGCCTTGCCCATTGGCATGTGGCACTGGCAGGCACTGGCCGCCTGCTGCGCATCCCCAAGCAAAGCCAGATGGCGCTGGCACCCGCCGACAACCTGGCCTATCAGGCGGCCTGCTTCGCGCGTACCGGCGCCAGCGGCCACACGCCGCGATTCCACGGCCTGCTGCCGCCGTCGGACCACCTGCCGATGGGCGCGCTGATCGTCGACCATGTCGAAGGCCGGCCGCCACGACTGCCCGAAGATCTGGCCGCAATCGCCCAGGCCTTCGCCGCCATCCATGCGCTCGCCCTGCCCGAGCCCGCGGCCCGCGCGCCGCTGCTCGACCCCGACCATGCGCTGGCACAGGTGATGGACGAGGTGCTGACGCAGGCCGCCTATCTCGACCAAGCCGCGATTGCCGAAACCGTGCGCCGCCACATCGACCGGGAAATAGCAGCGGCCAGCGCAGAGGTTGCCGACGCTTCGCCGCCGCCAAAGCGGCTGATCAGCTTCGACGGCCATCCGGGCAACTTCCTGATCACGCCGGAGGGCCGGGCGATCCTGGTCGATCTCGAAAAGGCGCGGTACGGCCAGCCGGGCTTCGATCTAGCCCACGCCACACTCTACACCTCGACGACTTGGGATCTTGCCACCTGCGCCGAGCTTTCGGTCGATCATATCCGCGAATTCCTGGCCGCCTGGCGCGAGGCTCTGCCGCCGGATCTCGCAACAGTGCTGACGCCCTGGCTGATGATCAGCCGCCGGATCATGTGGCTCTGGTCGGTGACATGGTGCGCAAAGTGGCGGGTGCTGCACGGCCATGGCCGCCGCCAAGCCGACGGCGCCGCATCGCAGGACTGGTCGGCCGAGCTGACGGACGACGCCACGGTCGCCCATGTCCGGAACCGCGTCGACACCTATCTGAGCGAAGCCGTCGTCGACCGTGTATTGACGGAATTCGCCACCTTGGCCGCCGATGCCGGGGCGCCATGAGGATCGTCCCCTTGTTGCCCACCCGTTTGCGGCCTTAAGCTGGCTGTTGCTCATTCCCTGCCCTGAAAAGGCGGAGCCCCATCATGGACGATCTTCCCGGCGCGCCGCCGGCCGTGGAGCCGGTGCCCAACGATCTCGATCCCTTCTGGATGCCGTTCACGGCCAACCGCCATTTCAAGCGGGATCCGCGTCTGATCGTGGCCGCAGAGGGCATGTACTACTGGAGCCATGACGGCCGCCGGGTGCTGGACGGCACGGCGGGGCTGTGGTGCGTCAATGCCGGCCACGCCAGCCCGCGCATCGTCAAGGCAATCCAGGACCAGGCCGCACGGCTGGACTATGCGCCCGCCTTTCAGATGGGCCATCCGCGCGCCTTCGATCTCGCCTCGCGTCTGATCTCGATGATGCCGGACGGCATCAGCCATGCCTTCTTCACAAATTCCGGCTCGGAATCGGTCGACACGGCGCTGAAGATCGCGCTCGCCTATCACCGCATGCGCGGCGACGGTGCGCGCACTCGACTGATCGGGCGCGAGCGCGGCTATCACGGGGTCGGTTTCGGCGGCATCTCCGTCGGCGGGATCGTTACCAACCGCAAGCATTTCGGCACGCTGCTGGCGGGCGTGGACCACCTGCCCCATACCCACGACCACGCGCACAACGCCTTCACGCGCGGCCAGCCGGAATGGGGCGCCCATCTCGCCGACGATCTGGAGCGCATCGTGGCCTTGCACGATGCCTCCACCATCGCTGCCGTAATCGTCGAGCCGGTGGCCGGCTCCACCGGCGTGCTGATCCCGCCCAAGGGTTATCTCGAGCGGCTGCGCGCCATCTGCGACCGCCATGGCATTCTCTTGATCTTCGACGAGGTGATCACGGGCTTCGGCCGCCTGGGCGCCACCACAGCGGCGGAAGTGTTCGGCGTCACGCCCGACCTGATCACCACGGCCAAGGGACTGACAAACGGGGCCGTGCCCATGGGGGCGGTGTTTGCGCGGCAGGAGATCTACGACGCCTTCATGCATGGGCCGGAGCATCTGATCGAGCTGTTCCACGGCTATACCTATTCCGGCCACCCGCTGGCCTGTGCCGCGGCGCATGCCACGCTCGACACCTATGTCGAGGACGGCCTGTTCGAGCGCGTGGCCGAGCTTGCGCCCTATTGGGAAGATGCGCTGCACAGCCTGAAGGGCGAGCCGCATGTCCACGACATCCGCAACCTGGGCCTGATCGGCGCGGTGGAGTTGGAGCCGATTCCGGGCGACCCCACGCGCCGCGCGCTTGACGTCTTCCGCACCGGCTACGCCAACGGCGCGCTGTTGCGCTATACCGGCGACATCATTGCGATGAGCCCGCCCCTGATCATCGAAAAGGCGGAGATCGACCAGCTGATCGACCTCCTGCGCCAGGCGATCCGGTCGGCGGCCTGAGCACCGCTTTCGGCGTCTCCGTTGCAGCGACCGGGCTGTTGCTGATTCGCCAGAACGGCTTTTGTTCGGCGCATCGTCACGATGGTGCGACGGGGTACGGGACTACTGCCTTGCCGAGCCCCCCATTGAAGCGTCAGTCGCCAAGGCACCAAGGCGACTCCGGTCGTAGATCACCCTGACCATCAGGCGGCGGGCACAACAGCCTGTTCGATATTGCTGTTTCGTCACGCCATCCAACGGCGATCAAGTATCATTGAATGATCAGATCGCAGATTCATCAAAAAGAAAAAACAGAACAATATCAATATATTATGTTTGCATCCTAACCTTGAAATCCATAGCGGGCCAATGTCGATAACTGCGTTTCCATGAAAAAGCAATAATACTTCAAAAACAAATTTTGCAAGCCACACGCTTTCCCTTCTGCACTTGCCGTGAGAGTCTTGAGGATGTGTAGATGGTAGAAAGATACAAAACGTGAACATATCCAGGCTCAGGAAAACCATGAACCGACCGGCCGTATTGCTGGCCAGCCTCGCTGCGCTCGGCGGCTGCGCTCTGCCCGTGCCGATCGTCCTCATGGGTTATGCCGCCGACAGCATCAGCCTGGTGGCCAGCGACAAGACGCTGTCCGACCACGCCTTGTCCGCTGTGGCCGACGAGGATTGCGCCCTATGGCGCGTCGTGACCGATGAAGAGATTTGCATCGACGACGGCGGCCCCATCGACGTCATGGTGGCGTCCGCCGACGGACCGATCGTGTACGGCGGACCGACTGCGGCCGCATCCCGCCCCGCGACCGGCAACGAGCCGCAGCCAGAAGCGGCTGCCGGACCCGTTGCCGTTCTGCCCGCCGGTGCCCCCATCGGCGCAATCGCAGCTCTCGTCAGCGCCGACACCTATACCGACATCCGCCAGACCGGCGAAAGACCTCCGCTAACCGCAGCCGTCACCGCGGTCCCCGTCGCCACGCCCCCAACGACGGCGCCGGTCCCTGCGGCCGCCGATCCTGATTTCGTCGCGGTATCAGAACTGGGCTTTGCCGTTCCCTTCCCGCCTGTCAGGCCGGACGCTCGTTCGGTTGCCGACGCCAGTTCACCGCCTCGGTCGGTCAGCAACATTCCTTTGCCGCCGTCGATCCCAGCCCGACGCGGCGTCGTGGCCACCCTTCCCGTCAGTGCCGCAGGCATGGTTCTGCCGCCACCTCTTCCGGCCGAACGGGGATAGCCGAAGGCCGCTCGCAAGACTGCGTCCTAGTCGGTCATTGACACAACCCGGCCCCGTGGCTGCAATAAGGCCGACAGTTGAAGGCACAAGCCTTCACCATTACGCGAACACGCGGGGGAGAGCGGGAGATGTCGAGGAGGCTTCGTGGGCTGCTGGTGCCGGGGGTGGCCGGCCTCATGTCCGTCGGATGGACGGCGGCCGGGGCACAAGAGCTGAACGTCTATAACTGGTCGGATTATATCGGCGAGACGACGCTGGAAGACTTCGCGGCCGAGACCGGCGTCGAGGTCAATTACGATGTCTATGACAGCAATGACGTGCTGGAGGCAAAGCTTCTGGCCGGCAATTCCGGCTATGACGTTGTGGTGCCAACGGCCCAGCCGCATCTGGCCCGCCAGATCGAAGCCGGCATCTATATGCCGCTGGATCTCGACCGCATCCCCAATGCCGAAGGGCTGGACCCGATCTTGATGGAGCGTGTCCAGGCAGCCGACCCGAACAATCAGCATGCGGTTATTTATCAGTGGGGAACCAATGGGTTCGGCTATAACCGTGACATGATACTTGAACGTATGCCCGATGCCCCGGTCGATAGTTGGGACATGATTTTCAACCCCGACGTGGTCTCTCAGTTCGAGGACTGCGGGGTCTCGGTGCTGGATGCGGCCACCGAGGTATTCCCGATGGCCCTGCACTATCTCGGTCTCGATCCGAACACCGAAAGCACGGAGGATCTCGCCCAGGCCGAAGCGCTGATGATGTCGATCCGGCCCTATGTGAAGTACTTCCACAGCTCGCAGTACATCAACGATCTTGCCAACGGCGATACCTGCCTGTCCGTCGGCTGGTCCGGCGACGTGCTGCAGGCCGCCTATCGCGCCGAAGAGGCCGAGAACGGCAACGACATCGTCTATGTGATCCCGGAGGAAGGCACGGTCGTCTGGTTCGACATGCTGGCGATCCCGGCGGATGCGCCGAACCCGGATGCGGCCCACGACTTCATCAACTTCGTCCTGCGGCCCGACGTGATGGCGGGCATCACCAACTATGTCGCCTACGCCAATGCGGTGCCGGCGTCGCTTGAAATGGTGGACCCGGAGATCGCCGAGGACACGCGCGTCTTCCCCTCTCAGGAAGTGCTGGAGCGCCTGTTCGTGACCCGCGTCGTCAGCCCCCGGTTTGAGCGTGAGCGGACCCGCGCCTGGACCCGCATCCGCACTGGACAGTAGCCAACAGATCGGTCAGGGGCGGCCCCTCGGCCGCCCCCTCTCCTCCGGACCTCACGACACCGACGACAAAACGGGACGCGGACGCCATGTCCCAACCCAACCGCCGGCAGACCAAGCTGGAGCCGTGGCAGGATCCGAATGAGGAGCCGTATGTCCGCATCGAAGGCGTCACCAAGAAGTTCGGAGACTTCACGGCGGTCGATGACATCAGCCTGAACATCTATCGCGGCGAGCTGTTTGCCCTGCTCGGCGGATCCGGCTGCGGCAAGACCACGCTACTGCGCATGCTGGCCGGCTTCGAGCAGCCGACGGAGGGCCGCATCTATATCGACAGCGTCGACATGTCGGAGATCCCGCCATACGAACGCCCGGTCAACATGATGTTCCAGTCTTACGCGCTGTTCCCGCATATGACGGTGGAACAGAATGTCGGCTTCGGCCTGCGCCAGGATCGGGTGCCCGGGCCCGAGCTTCGCCATCGCGTCGATGAGGCGCTGGAGCTGGTCAAGCTGGGCCATCTGAAGCGCCGCAAACCGCACCAGCTGTCCGGTGGCCAGCGCCAACGGGTCGCACTTGCCCGCAGCCTGGTAAAGCGGCCCAAACTGCTGCTGCTGGACGAGCCGTTGGCTGCGCTGGACCGCAAGCTGCGCGAGGAAACCCAGTTCGAGCTAGTCAACATCCAGGAACAGGTGGGCATCACCTTCGTCATGGTCACGCATGACCAGGAAGAGGCGATGACCATGTCCACCCGCATCGCGGTGATGGATGCAGGCTGGCTGGTGCAGTTGGGCACGCCGGCGGAGATCTACGAGTATCCCCGGTCCAAGTTCGTCGCCGAGTTCATCGGCCAAGTGAACTTGTTCGAGGGGCTGGTGGTGGAGGATCAGGCCGACCACGTGCTGATCCAGAGCGAGGCAACGGGCAGCGACCTGCACATCAGCCATGCGGGTTCCGTGCCCGTCGGCACGCGGGTCTGGGTCGCGGTGAGGCCGGAGAAGATGGCGCTGTCGCTGGAGCCGCCGGGCGTTGAGCAGAATGTCGCCCGCGGCACGGTCGATGAGATCGCCTATCTCGGCAATCTCAGCATCTATCTGGTGCGCCTGGAAAGCGGGACGATCGTACGCGTCACCTCGCCCAACCTGACGCGCGTGACCGAGATGCCGATCACCTGGGAAGACAACGTCTACATCACCTGGCCCAATTACGCCGGCGTGGTGATCACGCAATGAGCCGCAAGGGCTTCTTGCCGCTGGGCGATCGGATGTCCGAAGGGCAGATGCCCGTGCATCTGCCGGCCACGGCCCTGCTGCGCTGGCTGCAGCGCCTGGCCTACAGGCTCGGCGTGCGCGGGCGCGGCCTCGTGATCGCCGTTCCCTATATCTGGCTGCTGCTGTTCTTCCTGATCCCGTTCGCCATTGTGCTGAAGATCAGCCTGTCGGAGGCGCTGATCGCCCGCCCGCCCTACAGCCCGCTGTTCGAATGGGTCGAGGGCATGTATCTGGAGATCCGCGTCAATTTCGGCAACTACCTGTTTCTGTTCGACGATTCGCTCTACGCCGTTGCCTATCTCAACAGCCTGAAGATCGCCCTGATCTCCACCGTGCTGTGCCTCTTGATCGGCTATCCGATGGCCTATGCCATTGCCACGGCCGACCCGGCCTGGCGCAGCTCGCTGCTGATGCTGATCATCCTGCCGTTCTGGACGTCGTTCCTGATCCGGGTCTATGCCTGGATCGGCATCCTCAAGCAGAACGGGCTCTTGAACAATCTGCTGATCAATCTCGGCCTGATCGAAGAGCCGCTATCGATCCTGCACAGCGATCTCGCTGTCTATATCGGCATCACCTATTCGTACCTGCCATTCATGATCCTTCCGCTCTACGCCACGCTTGAGCGGCTGGACCGGTCACTCCTGGAGGCTGCGGCAGATCTCGGCTGCCGCCCGTTCAAGGCCTTCCTGACGATCACACTGCCGCTCAGTCTGCCCGGCATCCTTGCCGGCTCGCTCTTGGTCTTCATCCCCGCCGTCGGTGAGTTCGTCATTCCTGAGCTGCTGGGCGGCCCGGACACGCTGATGATCGGAAAGGTGTTGTGGAACGAGTTCTTCACCAACCGTGACTGGCCCGTGGCCTCGGCCGTCGCGATTGCGCTCTTGCTGTTCCTTGTCATCCCAATCATGGCGTTCCAGTACCTACAGGGCCGCCAGCAAGAGGCTCGGCGCTGATGCGGCGCAGCGGCTTTCTGTTCACGGCGCTCGCCTTCGGGTACGCCTTTCTCTATGTGCCGATCCTGCTGCTGATCATCTATTCGTTCAATGAAAGCCGGCTGGTGACGGTCTGGTCGGGCTGGTCGACGCGCTGGTACGGCGAGCTTCTGCAGAACGATCAGATGCTGTCTGCGGCCGGCCTGTCGCTGAGAATCGCCGCCGTGACGGCGACCTTTGCCGTGGCGCTCGGCACCATTGCCGGCCTCACGCTGGCCCGGTTCGGCCGCTTCCGCGGCCGCACCCTGTTTTCCGGTATGATCACGGCACCTCTGGTGATGCCGGAGGTGATCACAGGACTGTCGCTCTTGCTGCTGTTCGTCTCGATGGAACAGCTGATCGGCTGGCCAGGCGGCCGCGGGGCGACGACCATCACCATCGCCCACATCACCTTCGCCACCGCCTATGTCGCTGTGATCGTGCAATCCCGCCTTGTGGGATTGGACGAGTCCGTTGAAGA
The DNA here is from genome assembly GCA_028285185.1 of Anaerolineae bacterium. Classification (GTDB taxonomy): domain Bacteria; phylum Pseudomonadota; class Alphaproteobacteria; order DSM-16000; family Inquilinaceae; genus JACKIG01. The sequence goes on from JANQQD010000359.1 coordinate 10,361, forward strand.
GGCGGCGCTGGACCTGGGCGCCAAGCCCGCGAAGGTCTTCTTCGTCATCACCCTGCCGATCATATCCCCCGCGCTGATCGCCGGCTGGCTGCTGGCGTTTACCCTGTCGCTGGACGATCTGGTCATCGCCAGCTTCGTTTCCGGACCCGGATCGTCGACCCTGCCGATGGTGATCTTCTCAAGCGTACGTCTGGGCGTGACGCCCGAGGTGAATGCGCTCGCAACGGTCATCATCGTTATCGTGACGATCGGCATTCTCACGGCCGGCATCATCATGAGCCGCCATGAACGCAGACGACAGCGCGACCGCCAGCTCGCCGAAGGTGGCGCCGATGGCGAACCGGCACGGGCAATCTGACCTCGGAAATTCAACGGGTCAGACGCTTCGGCAAATCGACGACTGGAGTTCGCCGATCAGCGCCGCTACCATCGCCCCATCCGAGACAACCGATCAACCATGACCGACCCGACAGACACACCGCGAAGCCTGGGCTTCGTGATGCCGGCCGAATGGCATCGCCATTCCCGCTGCTGGATGGCATGGCCCTGTCGCGAGGCGCTGTGGGGCAGCGGCCTTGATGCGGCACGATCGGCCTATGTGGAGGTCGCTCGGGCGATCGCCGAATTCGAGCCGGTGACGATGATCTGCAACGCCGCCGACGTGGCCGAGGCGTCCCTTTCCATCGGCGGCGGCGTAGAGGTGCTATCCCTGCCGATCAACGATAGCTGGCTCAGGGACAACGGCCCCACCTTTCTGCTGGATGGCAGCGGCCGGCTTGGGGCCGTGCATTGGGGGTTCAACGGCTACGGCAACAAGTATCAGGACCATGCCGAAGATGCGGCCGTCGCCGCCACGATCGCCGCGCGGACTGGCGCCCGCGTCTTCGACGCCGGGCTGGTGCTGGAAGGCGGCGCGATCCATGTTGACGGCGAAGGCACCGCACTGGCGACAGCGTCGTGCGTGCTGAACCCCAACCGCAATGACGGCCTTACCCGCAAGGCGATGGAAGCCCGGCTGTCGGACCTGTTGGGCGTGGACAAGGTGATCTGGCTGCCCCGCGGCTATGAGGATGATGAGACCGACGGCCATATCGACAACATCGCCTGTTTCGCGCGCCCTGGCGTGGTGCTGGCGCTCAGCACGGACGACACCGGCGATGCAAATCATCCGGTGCTGAGAGAGAATCTCGGGCTTCTGCGCACCGAGACCGACGCCAAGGGACGGCGGCTGGAGGTGATCGAAGTACCGCAGCCGCCGCGCCGGATTGGGCGCGACGGTCGTCGACTGCCGCTGTCCTACATCAACTTCCACCTGGCCAATGGCGGCATCGTCATGCCCAGCTTCCGCGCTGCGGAAGACGACCGGGCCTTTCGCATCCTGCGCGAGACGTTTCCCGACCGTGCCGTCAGGCGGGTTCAGGCCATGGATATCGTCGCCGGCGGCGGCGGCATCCACTGCATCACGCAACAACAGCCGGCGGCGTAAGCCGCGGCACCCATCTGCCACCGGAACCCCCTGGAGAACCGGCGTGGAGGAGGCAGCGAGTTGAACGCGGCGGAACGGCCACGGCCATGGTGGCAGGGCGCGGTCATCTATCAGATCTATCCGGCCAGTTTTCTGGACACCAATGGCGACGGCTGGGGTGACCTTCCCGGCATCACTGACCGGCTGGATTACATAGCGGGACTGGGCGTCGACGCGATCTGGCTGTCGCCCTTCTTCCTCTCGCCGATGACCGATTTCGGCTATGACGTCGCCGATTTCCGCAGCGTCGACCCGCGGTTCGGCATCGACGCAGACGCTGACCACCTGATCCAGCAGGCGCATGCCCGCGGGCTGAAGGTGATGATCGACTTGGTGCTATGCCATACCTCTGACCAGCATGCCTGGTTCCAGGAAAGCCGCGCCAGTACCGATAACCCGAAGGCGGATTGGTACATCTGGCGCGACGCCAGGTCCGACGGCACACCGCCCAACAACTGGCAGTCCGTGTTCGGTGGACCGTCCTGGGAATGGGACGCACGACGCGGCCAGTACTATCTGCACCACTTCTTCAAGAGCCAGCCGGCCCTGAACTGGCACCACCCGGAGGTGGAGGCAGCCGTGCATGCCGAGACCGCCTTCTGGCTGGACAAAGGCATCGACGGGCTGCGGCTGGACGCCATCGCGAGACTGGCGGCCGATCCCGAGCTGCGAGACAACCCGCCACGCCCGCCCGGCGAGCACGACCATTGGGTCGGCGCCATGGTCAGCCCCTATCACCTGCAGCACCACGAATTCGACCGCAACCGGCCGGAGATCTTCCCGCTCTTGGACCGGCTGCGGAGCTTCATCGACCGCTATCCAGATCGCTTCCTGTTGGGGGAACTGGCGGACAGCCACGCTGTTGCCGCCGACCAGTACATGGCACCGGGCCGGCTGCACAGTTGCTATACCTTCCAATTCACCTGGCCCAACTTCGATGCCGAGAGCATCCGCAGCATCATCGCCCACAATGGGGAGAAGCTGGGCGACCGCTATCTGACCTACAGTTTTGGCAACCACGACTGCATGCGTGCGATCAGCCGGTGGGGGGACCTGCCGCACCTTTCCGGCGATCGCGCAGCGCTCGCCAAGCTGGTGCTGGCCCTGTTCTTCAGCCTGCGGGGCAGTGTCTGCCTCTACCAGGGGGACGAGCTGGGGCTGACAGAGACCGATGTGCCGTTCGAACGGCTGCTCGATCCGTTCGGGATTGCCTTCTGGCCCGACTACAAGGGCCGCGACGGCTGCCGCACGCCCATGCCCTGGATCGCGGACGCCCGCCATGGCGGGTTCTCGAGGGTCGAGCCATGGTTGCCCCTGGGGGCAGACCATGCCGGTATGGCGGTCGACCTGCAGGATCGGGACCCTGGCAGCACGCTCAATGCCTGCCGCCGGTTCCTGAAGTGGCGCAAGGCGCGTCAGCCGCTGATCGATGGCGACCTCTCCCTTGTGGATGCGCCCGCCCCGGTGTTGGCCTTCACGCGGTCTAGCGGAGAGCAGAGTGTGCTCTGCATCTTCAACCTGTCCAACCGTGACGCAGCCTGGCAGAGCCCCATTGCCGGCGATCCGATCGGCGGGCACGGCATGGCTGGACGCTGGCAGGGCGCCGATGTTCACCTTCCGCCGTTCGGCGCTGCCTTTGCCGCAGTGCCGGCCGGCTCCCATTCGAGGAGGACGCCGTGACGGCCGCCAATACCAACCATCCCTGGTGGATGGGTGCGGTCATCTACCAGATCTATCCGCTCAGCTTCTGCGACGCGGACGGTGACGGCGTGGGCGACCTGCCGGGCATCATCGACAAGCTGGACCATGTCGCCGGCCTGGGCGTCGATGCGATCTGGTTGTCGCCGTTCTTCCTGTCGCCGATGGACGACTTCGGCTACGACGTCGCCGATTTCCGCCGCGTTGACCCGCGCTTCGGCCACGACGAAGATGCCGACCGGCTGATCGCCGAAGCCCACGCCCGCGGGCTGAAGGTGATCTTCGACCTTGTGCTTTGCCATACCTCGGACCGGCACGACTGGTTCATCGAAAGCCGTGCCAGCCGCACCAACCCCAAGGCCGACTGGTATCTCTGGCGCGATGCCAGGCCCGACGGCAGGCCGCCCAACAACTGGCAATCCGTCTTCGGCGGCGCATCCTGGGATTGGGGGCCGCAGCGCGGCCAGTACTATCTGCACCACTTCCTGAAGAGCCAGCCGGCGCTGAACTGGCGTAATCCGGAGGTAGAAAGGGCCATGCACGCCGAGATGGGCTATTGGTTCGACAAGGGCGTCGACGGCATGCGCCTGGACTCCATCTCGCGCCTGGTCGTCGATGCCGAGCTGCGCGACAACCCCCCTAGGCCGCGCGATGATACTGAGCATTTCGTGGGCTCGCGCCTCAGCCCCTATAACATGCAGCAGCACATCCATGACCGGCAGCAACCGGAGATTCTGGGATTTCTTGAGCGACTGCGCCGCTTCACGGATCGCTGGGCCGACCGCTTCCTGTTGGGCGAGGTGGCAGACGGTCACGGGACCACGGCGTCGCTCTACGCGGCACCCCGGCGCATGCACAGCAACTATACATTCCAGTTCGCGCAGCCCGTCTTCGATGCGGATTTCCTGAAACGCACGATCGCCGCCGACGGTGCCGCCGCCGGGCCGGCTTGGCTTACCTACAGCCTGGGCAACCACGACCTGGTCCGCATCGTCAGCCGCTGGGGCGTGCTGCCACACCTGAGCGGGGATGGCCCTGCCCTCGCCAAGCTGGTGATGGCCCTGACCGTATGCCTGCGGGGCAGCGCCTGCCTCTACCAGGGCGACGAGCTTGGCCTGCCCGAAGCCGATGTGCCGTTCGACAGGCTGGCGGATCCGTTCGGCATCGCGCTGTGGCCGGACTTCAAGGGCCGCGACGGCAGCCGGACACCCATGCCCTGGTGCGCAGACGATCCGAATGCCGGCTTCTCCACCGCGGAACCATGGCTGCCGCTTGCCGAGGACCACCGCGCTCTGGCGGTCGACCGGCAGGACGACGATCCGGAAAGCGCGTTGGCGCTCTGCCGCAGCCTGCTTGCCTGGCGCAAAAGCCAGCCGGCGCTGATCCATGGCGAGCTAGCGCTGCTGGAAACGCCCTCGCCAGTGCTGGCATTCGTGCGGTCGATTGGCGCTGAGAGGGTGCTCTGCGTCTTCAACGTGTCCAACGCGGCCATGTCATGGCAGCCGCCCGAGCGCTGGAACCCACTCACCGGCCATGGGTTCGCGGCCGGCTGGAGCGACGGCACCGTTACCCTACCCCCCTTCGGCGTCGCCTTCGGCGCACCGGTCTAATCAGCCCAGGCCGCCGCGGAGAACCGTAGGTCGGCGTCAAGCGAAGCGCGACCCGACATTCCAACCAAGGGCACCGACGCGATGTCGAGTTTCGGCTTCGCCCCAACGCCGACCTACAAGGTGGAGACGTCAGACGGGGCTGTCGCGCAGATTGGCCAACGGGAAGCGGCCCACCTCGACCAGCAGTTCCGAAAGCGCGCCGGCGAAGTGGTCCACCAGCGCGGCACCCATGGCGGCGTCGGCGGCCGTCGCGTCGCCGCAGACGCCAGCAGGGTTCAGGTCCTGAGTCTGCCAGCCGAAGCCGATGCGGCCATGCGGCGACAGATGCCGATAGTCTGCTGTCATCTCCTGCGCTGAAGAGGCGAAGCCATCCCGCAGCTTGTCCCGCACGAGCTCCGACGCCAGGTGCAGCATCATGGCCGTTTCCACCGCCCCGCCATGGATGCCGTACTGCTGTTCCGCGGCACCGACGATGCCGTCTGGCAGTCCGAAACTGAACCAACTCGCCGTCACCGCCAGCATGCGGTGACGCGCCCGCAGCTCGTCGGCGACGATCGTCATGGGTGCCGTCTGGCCGCCATGGCTGTTGAAGAAGACCAGCTTGCGTATGCCGGCTCGCGCCACGCTTTCTGCGATGTCGCGCCACAGTGCCATCACCGTGGCAGCGCTCAGGCTTAAGGTGCCCGCAAAGGCCGTATGCTCGATACTGAGGCCGATGGTCTGTTCCGGCAGCACCAGCACAGGCAGGTCCGCCGGCAGACGCGCCACTGCCGCCTGCAGAATGCCGCGGTTGATGATCGCATCGACACCCGTCGGAAGGTGTGGTCCGTGCTGTTCCACCGCAGCGACCGGCAGGATGGCGATGACGCGTTCCGCTGGCAGGTCGCGGAACTCGGCCGTCGTCAGGTGTTCCCATTGCCGGTACGGCACATCCTTCATCAAACTGTCTCACGCGTCGGGTTAGGGTGCGGCCGTCGTCAGTCAGACAAGATCGCGTTTCCAGCCCCATCGCAAGCCCCGGAGACCCCATGCTGATAGCGCAGATCACCGACATGCATGTCGTGGCCGAAGGTGAGCTCGCCATGGGCAGCGTGGACGCCGCCGCAGCACTCACCGCCGCCGTCGATCGACTCAACGGCTTCTCGCCGCAACCCGACATCGTGGTCATCACCGGCGATCTGACCGACGGCGGCCAGGCGGACCAGTATCGGAACCTTCGCCGGCTGCTGGCGCCGATGAAGGCACCCTTCATCGTTCTGCCCGGCAACCACGATGACCGCGCGGCTATGCGCGAGGCGTTCGCAGACCACGCCTACCTGCCGCAGTCGGGGCCGTTCCTGCACAGTGTGATTGAAGATCACCCGCTCCGCATCGTCACCCTCGACACCGTCGATCCGGGCTCCAGCGGCGGCCGGCTCTGCGCCGATCGGCTGGCCTGGCTTGACGCAGCGTTGGCAGCGGCGCCGGACCGGCCGACCCTGCTGGCTCTGCACCATCCGCCGTTCGACACCGGCATCGGTTTCATGGACCGGATTGGGCTTGAGGGCAGCGACGGCCTGGCCGCAGTGGTCAGCCGCCATCCCCAGGTAGAACGCGTTATCTGCGGCCATGTCCATCGCCCGGTGCAGGTGCGGTTCGCCGGCACCCTGGCCAGCATCGCGCCCAGCACCGCGCACCAGATCCCCCTCACCCTCGATCCGGATCAGCCGGACGCATGGCTCAGGGAACCGGCCGGCATGTGCCTCTTCCTATGGACCGGACAGCAACTGGTCGGCCACACGCTCTATATCGGCGAATTTGGCGACCTGACATTGTACTAAGTACACTTTGTCGTCGGGTGATCGGCCACAGAACAATCCCTGACTGGGAAATACAATGGCGTGTCGGCGGACCGTTAACCAAACGTTACTCTGCCACCCGAAAGACATCATAGCGATGCTGCATCGCCAATCAGAGTTCGCCGCTCAACGGCAACTTCGTTCTATCACGATCCAATTCTAACGCCGCGTTGCCCGACGCTCTGGCATGTTGCTCGGAGACAAGGGACCACGTGCCAGCACGGTCCTTCAATTGATTTAGATCAATGCCGCCGATCATTCCCACAGGAACTGTGTGGCATCCGTTGCGCAGGGCGCTGGACATGCCAGCCGCCGGCATGTCCTCGATGCTTCGCACCTGACCCATGCGCCCTCGCGACACGGCCTACCGAGCAATCCTCAGCATCGGGGAATGATATGGCTACAGCAGCCGCAGCAGTTGCCCAGGACACAACAGGGACGCGCGTCAGCGTCGACTACAACGAAGACGTCGTCCGCCTGTTTACCCTGGCTACGGTGTTCTGGGGTGTCGTCGCGTTCCTCGTTGGCGTCGTCATTGCGCTGCAGCTGGCCTATCCGGTGCTCAATCTCGGGCTGGAATGGACCACTTTCGGACGGCTGCGTCCGGTTCACACCTCGGCGGCCATCTTCGCCTTCGGCGGCAACGCGCTGTTCGCCACATCGCTCTACGTGGTGCAACGCACCTGCCGCGCCTCGCTGTTCGGCGGGCGTGATCTCGCCAACTTCCTGTTCTGGGGCTACCAGCTGTTCATCGTGCTGGCGGCAAGCGGCTATGTGCTGGGCATCACCCAGGGCCGCGAATATGCCGAGCCGGAATGGTACGTGGACCTGTGGCTGACGATCGTCTGGGTCGCCTATCTGATCGTCTTCGCCGGCACGCTGTTCAAGCGCCAAGAGCCGCACATCTACGTCGCCAACTGGTTCTACCTGGCGTTCATCATCACCGTCGCGATGCTGCACATCGTCAACAACCTGGCGGTACCGGTGTCGTTTACCGGTGTCATAAGCTATTCCCTGTTCTCCGGCGTGCAGGATGCCTTGACCCAGTGGTGGTATGGCCACAACGCGGTCGGCTTCTTCCTGACGGCCGGGTTCCTGGGCATCATGTACTACTTCGTGCCAAAGCGGGCTGAGCGGCCGGTCTATTCCTACCGGCTGTCGATCGTCCACTTCTGGTCGCTGATCTTCCTCTACATCTGGGCCGGCCCGCACCACCTGCACTATACGGCCCTGCCGGACTGGGCGCAGACGCTGGGCATGACCTTCTCCGTCATGCTGTGGATGCCGTCCTGGGGCGGCATGATCAACGGCATCATGACGCTGTCGGGCGCCTGGGACAAACTGCGCACGGACCCGGTGCTGCGGTTCCTGGTCGTCTCCGTCGCCTTCTACGGCATGAGCACGTTCGAAGGCCCGCTGATGTCGGTGAAGCCGGTCAACGCACTCAGCCACTACACGGACTGGACCGTCGGGCACGTCCATTCCGGCGCGCTGGGTTGGGTCGCCTTCGTCTCCTTCGGCGCGGTCTACTATCTGGTGCCGAAGCTGTGGAAGCGGCGCGAGCTCTACTCGCTGAAGCTGGTGTCGGTCCACTTCTGGATCGCGACGGTCGGCATCGTTCTCTACATCACGGCGATGTGGGTCTCGGGCATCATGCAGGGCCTGATGTGGCGGTCCTACGACAGCCTCGGCTTCCTGCAGTACAGCTTCATCGAGACCGTGGAGCGGATGCACCCCTTCTACGTGATCCGTGCCCTGGGCGGCATCCTGTTCCTCTTGGGCGCGCTGGTGATGGTCTACAACCTGATCCGGACGATCCGGGGCGACATACGCCAGGAAGCGGGGCTGGCGCCCGTGCGTCCGGCTGCCGCCGTCTCTGCCGAATAGCCGCGCGCCACGCCTGAAGGAGCCGCAGGCCAATGAAATGGCATGCCATCTTTGAAAAGAACGTGCTGATCCTCGCCGCAGGTATCCTGATCACCGTGTCCATCGGCGGGATCGTGGAGATCGTGCCGCTGCACACGATAGAGAGCACGATCGAAGAGGTGGAGGGCGTACGCCCGTACTCACCGCTGGAGCTGGCCGGTCGCCGCATCTACATGCGCGAGGGCTGCTACAACTGCCACAGTCAGATGGTGCGCCCCTTCCGTGACGAGGTGGAACGCTACGGCCATTACAGCCTCGCCGCGGAGAGCATGTACGACCATCCGTTCCAATGGGGCTCCAAGCGCACCGGGCCCGATCTGGCGCGAGTCGGGGGCAAGTATTCCAACGCCTGGCACGTCGCGCACATGATCGACCCGCAGTCGCTGGTCCCCGGATCGGTCATGCCGCAATACCCGTTCCTGGCGGAAAACGCGCTGAACATCGGCGATATCGCGGCGCATCTGGAAGCCAACGTGGTCGTCGGCGTTCCCTACACCGAAGAGATGATCGCGGCTGCCGAGGCCGACCTGTTCGCCCAGGCCGATCCGCTGGGCGACCACAACGGGCTGTTGGAGCGGTACCCGGGCGCCACGGTCGGCGATATCGACGGCAACCCCGAGGTGCTGACGGAGATGGACGCGCTGGTGGCGTACCTGCAGATCCTGGGGCAGATGGTCGATTTCTCGCAATACACGACTGAGGATCTGCGGCAATAGCCGCGGTCACGACGAGGGGACATGTCCTTGGAGGCAATCTTCGAGTTCCTGAGGTCATTCTGGGTCGTCTGGCTGATGGGGCTGTTTGTCGGCCTCGTGATCTGGGCCTACCGGCCAAAACGGAAGGCCGAGATGGAACGATACGGCCGCATCCCGCTGGACGACGATAACTAGGAGACGTGAGGCGATGCCGAGCGAGGTCGAGAAGGACGCCATCACCGGCACTGAGACCACCGGCCATGAATGGGACGGCATCAAAGAGCTGAACACGCCGCTGCCCAAGTGGTGGCTGTACGTGATGTACGCCACCATCATTTGGTCCCTGGGGTACTTCGTATTCTATCCCGCGATCCCCTGGGTGAACGGGTTCACGCGCGGCGTCCTAGATTATGACCAGCGCACCGATCTGGATCGCCAGCTCGCCGAAGTTCGCGAGTTTCGGGGTGAACTGCTAACGCGCATAGAAGGGGCTTCGCTGGCGGAGATCCGGGAAGACGACGAACTGCTGGACTTCGCGGTGCGCGGCGGCGGCCGCGCCGCCTTCGCCGAGAACTGCGCGCCGTGCCATGGCCTGGGCGGCGGCGGACAGCAGGGGGGCTATCCCGCCCTCGCCGACGATGCCTGGATTTGGGGCGGCACGCTGGACGACATCTATGCCACGCTGCTCTACGGCATCCGCTCGGACCACCCGCAGACCCGCTTTGGCATTATGCCGGCCTACGGCGTCGACGGGATCCTGACGCGGGAGGAGATCACCGACATCGCCCATTACGTCGTCTCGCTGTCGGGCGAGACGGAGGATGCCGAGGCGGCCGCGCGCGGTGCTGAGCTCTACCAGCGCCCGGATCTTTGTGTCACATGCCATGGCGAGAACGCAGAAGGTAACGTGTTTCTGGGTGCCCCGGCCCTAGGCGACCAGATCTGGCTCTATGGCGGCACCGTCGCGGAGATCACTGCACAGGTGCACAATCCCCAATACGGCGTCATGCCTGCATGGATTGATCGGCTCGACGATGCCACCATCAAGATGGTTTCGGTCTATGTGCACGCGCTTGGGGGCGGCCAGTAGCGGAGCTGCGGAGCTCGTTTTAAATGATGGATAGTGTCGTCCCTGTAGAGGACGTGCTGTCGCGCAAAGAGCAGAAGCGCGAACCCCTTTACGCCGGCCGCGTCAAGGTCCACCCCATGGACATCCGCGGTACGGTTCGCCGCATCAAGTGGATCGTCTTGGGTTTGTGCCTCGGCGCTTACTATCTGGGGCCCTGGATCCGCTGGGATCGCGGCCCTGGCGCGCCCGACCAGGCGCTGCTGGTCGATCTGCCCAATCGGCGCTTCTATTTCTTCTGGATCGAGATCTGGCCGCAGGAAATCTACTACCTGACGGCATTGCTGATCCTGGCTGCCCTAGCCCTTTTCCTGGCCACCAGCATCGGCGGCCGCGTCTGGTGCGGCTATACCTGCCCGCAGACTGTCTGGACCGACCTATTCATGTGGGTGGAGCGCCGGATCGAGGGCGACCGCAATGCCCGCATCCGGCTCGATAAGGCCCCGATGAGCCTGACCAAATTCCGGAAGCGGACGACGAAGCACGCCGTCTGGCTGTTGATCGCCCTGCTCACCGGCGGCGCCTGGATCATGTATTTCTACGACGCACCGACCCTGGTGGCTGAGTTCTTCACCGGTGCGGCGCCGATGGCCGTCTATTTCTTCGTCGGGCTGTTCACCGCGACGACGTATCTCTTGGGTGGCATCGCTCGGGAACAGGTCTGCGTCTATATGTGCCCGTGGCCGCGGTTCCAGGCGGCGCTGTTGGACGAAGACAGCCTGGTCGTCACCTACGAACGTGTGCGTGGCGAGCCACGAGGCCATCACAAGAAGGGTACCTCCTGGGAAGGCCGTGGCCACTGCATCGATGACCGGAAATGCGTCGCTGTCTGCCCCACCGGCATCGACATCCGCGACGGCCTTCAGCTCCAATGCATCGGCTGCGGCTTGTGCATCGATGCCTGCGACAGCGTGATGGACAAGGTGGGGCTGCCGCGCGGCCTCGTCCGCTTCGATTCCGAGCGCAACCAGGCCCGCATCGCGGCGGGGCAACAGCCGGAGAAGTGGACGAAGCGGCTGGTGCGCACCCGCACCATTATCTACTGCGTGCTGATCGCGACCGTCCTGTCGATCCTGTTGATCGGCCTTATCGGCCGCAGCGGCCTGGACATCACCGTGCAGCGCGAGCGCAGCCCGCTTTTCGTACCCCTGTCCGACGGCAGCATCCGCAACGGCTTCACCGTCAAGATCCTGAACCAGACGCGCGATCCGCACAGCTATGCCCTGGCGATCGAGGGGGTCGAAGGCGCCCTGGTCACCGTTGTGGGGCAGGAAGGTGTGACGGAAGAAACCGTGCGACTGACGGCGGATGCGGACAGCGTGACCACCTATCGCGTCCACGTGGCGCTCCCGCGCGAAGCGCTGGACGGCGAAACCACGCCCGTGGACTTCGTGCTGACCGATCTCGACCGTGACCGCACCGCCCGATACGACACCACCTTCAGGGGGCCGTAATGAGCGTCGCCACACCGCAACCCAAGCGCCGCAGCGCCTGGATCCCCTGGGCCTTCGTCGGCTTCTTCCTGGTCGTTTTCGCCGTCAACGCGATCATGGTCACGATCGCGTTCACGTCATGGACCGGCGTCCAGACTGAAGAGGCCTATATCCAAGGTCTGCAATACAACGACCGACTGGCCGAGGCCGAGACGCAATATGCGCTCGGCTGGACGGTTGATGTGGCATTCGCACAGGCCGGACCGGAGGTTGGCGAGCTTCAGGTTCATGCCGCCGACGAGCGCGGGACTCCCCTGACATGGGCATCGGTCACGGCAACATTCGTACGCCCGACCCAGCAGGGACAGGATTTCAGCGTCGAGGTTCAGCCTGCCAGTGCAGGCTATGCCGCAGTGGTGGACTTCCCCCTGCCGGGTGTCTGGGATCTGAAGCTCTTGATCGAGCATGAAGGACGCCCCTATCGGTTTGAGGAGCGGATCTTCCTCAGTCCATGACAGAGGTTCTGTCCCCGCCGGCGGCACCAAGGCCGGCCGATGAAGAACCCAGGGCCGCGTCGCCGGGCAGCGATGGTCTCGCCCCCTCCCCCGGCCGATTTGCCTCTTTCGCCACAGCCGATGCGGACGGCCAGTTCTCGCTGCACCTGATGGTGGACGGTGCCCATTGCGGCGGCTGCGTTCGCAAGATCGAACGGGCCTTGGGCGGCTTCGGCGACGTCACCCACGCACGCCTGAACCTGACCACCAAACGGCTGGTGGTGCGCTGGGATGGCCTGCAGGACCGGGCGGACACTCTGGCCGACACGGTCGAGGGCCTCGGCTTCCGCGTGATCCCGTTCGACCCGGCGAAGATCGACCGCGGCGACGCGGAGGAGGAGAAGAAGCTGCTGCGCGCCATGGCGGTCGCCGGATTTGCCGCGGCGAACGTCATGCTGCTCTCCGTCTCGGTCTGGGCGGGTCATGCCCAGGGTATGGGACAGGCGACGCGTGACCTGTTGCACTGGTTTTCCGCCCTGATCGCCCTGCCCGCCATCCTCTATGCCGGCCGGCCATTCTTCCATTCGGCCTGGGCTGCGCTCTCGAAGCGCCACACCAACATGGACGTGCCCATTTCGCTGGCCGTCTTGCTGGCGGGGGGCGTGAGCCTGTGGGAGACGATGCGCAGCGGGCCGCATGCCTATTTCGACAGCGCCGTAATGCTGCTGTTCTTCCTCTTGATCGGCCGGTTCCTCGACCGCCGCGCCCGCGGCCGCGCCCGCGCGGCGGCAGAGCGGCTGTTGTCTCTGGGTGCGGACGCCGTGACCGTGCTGGACGAGACCGGCCGCCAACAGCACGTGCGCATCGACCAGGCACGGCCCGGCATGACAGCCTTCGTCGCGGCTGGACAGCGAATCGCGGTCGACGGCCGGGTGATCGAAGGCCGGTCCGACGTGGATCTGAGCCTGATCAGCGGCGAAACGGTGCCCGAGCCGGTCGGTCCCGGTGACTCGGTCTTTGCCGGAACGTTGAACCAGACCGGGCCCATCAGCCTCAGCATCACTGCGGTGGGCGACGATACGCTGTTGGGCGAGATCGTCAGGCTGATGGAGCTGGCGGAACAGCGCCGCGCCCGGTTCATCACCCTGGCCGACCGCATCGCCCGGCATTACGCACCGGTGGTGCACGCCCTGGCGCTGTTGACGTTCCTGGGCTGGACCCTGCTTGTCGGCATCGCCTGGCAAGAGGCGCTGATGATCGCCGTCGCCGTGCTGATCATCACTTGCCCGTGCGCCATCGGCCTTGCCGTTCCGGCTGTGCAGGTCATCGCCAGCGGCCGCCTGATGCGCCAGGGTATCCTGCTGAAGACGGCTACGGCTCTGGAACGGCTGGTCGACATCGACACCGTCGTCTTCGACAAGACCGGCACGCTGACCACCGGCAGGTTGGCGCTGGTGGATCCGCCTGCCGATGATAAGGCGATGGCTGACGCCGCGAAGATCGCGCGTGCCAGCCGGCATCCGCTGGCCCGGGCACTGGCCGCCGCGGCACCAGAAGGGCCGAGCGCCTCCGGCGTCGTCGAGGTGCCTGGGTGCGGGCTGGAATGGAATTCCCCCGCCGGGGTGGTGCGTCTCGGCAGCCGCGCCTGGTGCGGTGTCGCGGATGACGATGCGGGGTCGGAAGGTCCCGAGCTCTGGCTCGCCCGGCCCGACTACCAACCGGCGCGATTTCAGTTCCGCGACACGCCAAGGCCGGACGCGGCGGAGGTCGTCCGTCGACTGAAGCACCAGGGAATGTCTGTCGAAATCCTGTCGGGAGATCGTGAAGCCAGCGTCGGGGCGATCGCCCGCATGCTGGGGATCGAGAGCTGGCGGTCCGCCATCCGCCCCGCGGACAAGACGGCGCATCTGGAATCCCTGGTCCAAGGCGGCCGCACTGTGCTGATGGTGGGCGATGGACTGAATGATGCGCCGGCCCTGGCGGCGGCGACCGTCTCCATGTCCCCAGCTACCGCCGCAGACATCACGCAGACGACCGCTGACGCTGTGTTCCAGGGCGAACGCCTGCACCCCGTCACGGAGGTGCTGACAGTGGCCCGGCGCGCAGACCGGCTGGTGAAGCAGAACTTTGCGTTGGCGTTCGGCTACAACATGCTGGCCGTGCCCCTGGCAGTCGCCGGGCTGGTGACGCCGCTGATCGCCGCAGTCGCGATGTCAGCCTCGTCCATTCTCGTGGTGGGCAACGCGCTGCGCCTGGCAGCAGCCCGACAGCGATGAGCGGGCTGATCTACCTGATCCCGGTTGCGCTCTTCCTTGGACTCGTGGGCCTCGGCGCGTTTCTCTGGGCGCTCCGGTCCGGCCAGTTCGATGACCTGGAGGGTGCTGCCGAGCGGATCCTGTTCGACGACGAAGATGACGAACCGCAAGCTGACGAGCCCCGCAAGGACCATCGGTGAACCAGGTTTTCACGGGTCGTCCGACGGAAGTTATTTAACAAGAAATTTAAGCATTTCTTCACGCTGACAGGGTGCACTGTCGTGTTAGGTGATCGGGCGTCATGCCGTGATCCGCATCGGGAGTACCAGAAGGGTGCCGGACGGACCGGAGCGCCAAAACATCGGTGACAGATCGTCTGGCGGCTCGCCGTCCATTCCGGGCTATTCGCGAACGCTTGCCAGACTGGTGGCTGGCAAGAACATCGAGCCCGAGACCCTGCTGGCGACAGACTATCTCAACCATTTCAACGAGATCGTCATGCTGCTGGAGATCCTTCCCGACATCCCCGACTGTCTGGAAGACGTCCGTCAGTGGCAGCCGAAGTCGTACCAGGATCACTTCCGGGACAGTGTGTTCACCGACAAGGATCTGGCCATTTTCGCCTATGAGAACGCGCCCGCCCGGTATCGCGAACCGTTCGACGATGTCGTCCGTCAGATGGACGCGCTTGTCGCTTCGGCCATCGTGGATATCGAGCAGTCGATCGCTGGCGGCGATAGTGTTCGCCTAGCCGCACAATGCGGCGACACGGTCGAGCGTCTTGGCCAGATGGTCGACAAGGCCAGTGCGATCATTCATGGCCATGCGGACACGGTCGACCAAGAAACGGTCGACAGCCTGATGAAGTGACAGCACGGTTCTGCCGCAATCCCATGGCAGCGTGACAGTCCAAAGCGTGTTATCAGACACCGCATAAGGCTTCATGAAACGGGTTGGGGAGGCGTCCTTGGCAAGGCTCGTTGCTGTCATTGCGATTGCGGTCTGCGTTCTCGGGGCGGGCCTCCCGTCTGCGGGCGCGCAGGATCAGGGTCCATCCATCGATCAGTTGCAGCGGCTCGAGTCCAGCCTGACGGTGTCGGAGCGGGCTGATCTGCAGCGGGCCTTGGCGCAGCTGGACCTCTATGACGGAGAAATCGATGCGGCGTTCGGGCCCGGCACCCGAGCGGCGATCCGCGCCTTTCAGGATACTATCGGCGCGCCGGCTAGCGGCTGGCTGACAGCCGAACAGATCCAGGCCCTATTGTCGGCCGACGCAGCGGGGGCCGTACCCCCGCCGACGGATGCCGGCGGCAATGCGCCGGAGGGTGCCAGCGATATCGGCGATCCCACGGTCGGTTCGCGCACCATCCGCGACTGGGTTGGCCTGGCCGACACGGACGACTACTACGCCGTGACGCTTTCCGGCCCGGCGGACATCACGATCGCGCTGGCCGAGCTGTCGGCCGATGCGGATCTGGAACTCTACGACGAGGATGGACAGCTCGTCGCCATCTCCAACAATCTCGACGGTGCGGCGGAGTTCGTTTCAGCGGCTCTGCGGCCGGGAACCTATCGGGTGCGCGTCTTTGCCTTTGCCGGCAGCACCGGCTATCGCCTGGACGTCGCCGCGGATACCGCCGGCGTGAATGCGCCCGAGCCGCATCTGGTCGCCTGGGAGGCCGGATGGGACCGCAACGAACGGCGACGTGTCGAGCGTGCGCTGGAACTGCTCGGCTATCTCGCAGGTGGCGTTGACGGGTATTTCGCCGCCCAGACGCGCACCGCGATCGCCAGCTTCCAGCGCTCTCTGGACGCTGAAGCGACCGCAACGCTGTCACGCGGACAGCGTGTCGCCCTTGCCGTCGCAGCGGCCGAGGCGGCCGCCCGCCTGGGGCAGGAGGCGGCTGCGATGGGGCGCCAGCGGTCCGAAGCCGCGCTGGGCGCCGCCGAACGCGACCCGCTGGGCGACGAGGACGCGCCCGGCTATCGCGGAGAGATGGCCGGCGGCGTGCGCCAGGGCTTGGGCGTCTTCATCTGGGAAGACGGCACGCGCTATGAGGGCCAGTTCCACGCCAATCGCCGCAACGGGCATGGCATCCATTACGAAACCGACGGCGACCGGTACGAAGGCGAGTTCGTGGAAGACGACCGCCGCGGCTTCGGTGCCTTTCACAAGCCGGACGGCCGGGTCTGGCGTGGCGAGTTCCTGGACGGCCCCTTCCACGGCTTCGGCGTTTTCGTCAATCAGGATGGCTTCCGCGTCGCCGGCGAATGGCGCCGCAGCGGCGACGGCGGCTGGGCCTTCACCGGGTATGGCGAACAGGTACAGCCCGGCGGCGCCACCCGCCGCGGTCTTTGGGATGCTAGCGAGCTGGTGGAACCGCACTGATCCCGCCAGGTCTGGTTCGGCAGGCCCGCGAACGTATGGCGCCGGGACTGCCACGAAGAAGGAAACCGCAGATGCCTCAACTGGCTCGCTTCGTTCTGATCGTCGGCTTCGGCGCTCTTCTGTCCCTGTTCGTGCCCAGGGTCACGCTGGCACTGGACGCACCCGACTTGGCGCGCGAGGCAGACATCTATCGCCAATCCCTGGTCGAAGCTGCCTCTGCGGCGACCGAGCCCGTACCGGCGCGGAGCGAGCTCTACCGCCTCGCCAAACTGGCGACGATCGAAGAACGCTGGAACGACGCGGTTGAGATCTACGAGGTTCTGGCCGGCCAGGCACCTGAAGACCACGAGGTCTGGCTGGACCTCGCCACCGTCTGGGCCTCTTTCGATCCGCTGGCGCCGGCCGGTCTCTCTGCCGCCTTCAATGCCTACCGCTATGCCCCGCCGGACCCGCTGACCCGCGCCGACTCGCTGCTGCTGATCGCGGAAAGCCTGCAGGACCAGCAGCGCTGGCGCCTGGCCACGGCCGTGTTCGATGAGCTGTCACGACTGCTACCGGAAGACGGGACGTTCGCGGAGCGCCGGGACTGGCTGCGCCGGCAATACGGCTTCCACATCAACGAGACCGTGGTCAATTTCGACCGCGACGTACCGCAGATCTGCCTGCAGTTCTCCGACCCGCTGATGGATCCGCGCTATGTCCGCCATGCCGACTATGTGCGCATCGACCCCGAGATCCCCGTGGAGGTTCTGGTCGAAGACGGCGACCTGTGCATCGAAGGCGTGCGCCACGGCCAGAGCTACGAGATCACGGTGCTGGCCGGCATTCCGTCGGAAGACGGCGAGCGCCTGATCGGCGACGATATCTTCGAACAGACGGTCGACGAGCGGGAGCCGCAGGTGGGCTTCCGCGCCAACACCTATGTGCTGCCGCGCCATGGCGCCGCCACCGCCCCGCTAACCACCGTGAACATCAGCGAGGTGGAACTGCAGCTCTTGCGCATCAACGACCGCAACTTGCTGCAACAGATCCTGGAAGACCGCATCGGCGGCTCGATCGACGGCTATGACGTACGTGAGATCGCGGGGACAGTTGGCGAGGTCGTCTGGGAAGGCAGCATGGAGGTGGAGGGCGAGCGCAACCGCTCCGTCACCACCGCCGTGCCGATCGGCGAGGCGATATCGGAGACGGAGCCCGGCATCTACATCCTTGCCGCCCGCGATGCGGACGATACCGAGCAATGGCTTTACGACAATCGCGGCACGCAATGGCTGGTGCTGACCGATCTCGGCATCCTGACCTTCAGCGGCAATGACGGTCTGCACGTTGCGGTGCGGTCGCTGTCCGACGGCACGCCTCTGGACGGCACGCGCCTGACGCTGCTGTCGCGCAACAACACGGTGCTGGGCGAGGCTACGACCGGCGAAGGCGGGATCGCCAGCTTCGATGCGGGGCTGATCCGCGGCCAGGGCGGCAACCGCCCGGCGGCCGTGCTGGCCTATCACGGCCAGGGCGACGCCGAAGACTTCAAT
>JANQQD010000372.1 GCA_028285185.1 Anaerolineae bacterium
GAAAATGTCTTCTGCCACGTCGTCGAAGATGCCCTGGTTGCCCAAGGTCCTTGCCAGGATCATCGCGCCTTCCAGCGCGGCGATCATGCTGAGCGCCGCCGTCCGAGAGCGGTCCGCCGGCACGATGTCCGGCATGCGGGCCAACACGCGGACCAGCCAATCGATGTTCCGCTCAAAGAAGCGCCGGGCCTCCGCGGCCACAATGTCCGGAAGATAGGCGATCTCTGCCCCTAACATGCCGCAGAGGCACATGAGGCCGTCGTCCACCAGCGCCGACCGATACGCCTGCACATAGCGACGCAGCAGCGTTTCGGGCGGTATGCCGGCATCATGGGGGTCGCCAAGCGCGTCCAGGAACCGGTCCGTGTATCGCTTGGCCAAGGTCGCCCCGAGATCGTCCTTGCCGGGGAAATGGTAATGCACGCTAGCGGCTTTTATGCCCACCCGCTTCGCGATTTCACGGAAGCTGAAGCCGTTGTAGCCACCCGTCCGCGCCATCTGCTCGGCCGCGTCCAGGATTTCTTCCGCTTTCGCCGATCGGTCACTCACTGGCCTGCCTCCAGATTCTAACGATCGTTAGATAGGGGTTGACGGCGGAGAGGGCAACGCCATATGAGGAGTAATCTACCTATCGTTAGATAGTTTAATTGCCACAAATAGGACACCCACGATGAACGCAACCCAGAACCCCGTTGCCTTGGTTGTTGGCGGTTCCAGCGGTATGGGTCTGGAAACGGCCCGCCTGCTGCGCAACCGCGGCTTGGACCTGATCCTCGTATCGCAGAACGCGGACAAGCTTGAGGCGGCGCGCGCCAGCCTCGCCGAAGAGCCAGGCGGCGCAATCGATGTCGTCGTCGCCGATCTGCATGACACGCAGGCCGTCGATGCGCTGATCGCCCGCATCGATGCCGAAACCCGCCCCATCCGGCGCTTGGTGAACGCCGCCGGCGCATTCAAGCCCACGCCCTTTCTGGAGCACACAGAAGCCGACTACGACACCTATATGGGCCTGAACCGCGCGTTCTTTTTCATCACCCAGGCCGTCGCCCGCAACATGAAGGCCCATGGTGGCGGCTCGGTCGTGACCATCGGTTCCATGTGGGCGAAGCAGGCCATCAAGGCGACGCCGTCTTCCGCCTATTCCATGGCCAAGGCCGGCCTGCATGCCCTGACCCAGCACCTCGCCATGGAACTGGCCGACCATGACATCCGCGTGAACGCCGTATCCCCAGCCGTGGTCGTCACGCCGATCTACGGCGCGTTCATCGAACCGGACGCCATCGAGGAAACCTTGAAAAACGGCTTCGATGCCTTCCACCCGATAGGCCGGGTGGGGCAACCGCAAGACGTGGCCAAGACGATCGACTACCTCCTGTCCGATGACAGTCGCTGGGTCACCGGCGCCGTCTGGGATGTCGACGGCGGCGTCATGGCCGGCCGCAACTGAGCGTCGGTGCGGGGTTTGCGGGGCGGCGAAGATTGTGTGCCGCCCCGCAATGTCGGAGTTTGAGCGTGCCTCTCCACGCCAGAAGCGACGCTTGAGCCGAAATCTCCGGCTTGAAAGGTTCCCGCCGGAGGTCCGCTTGGTCCAGTCGCCTCTCGGCCGGCCGCGGGACAAAGTTCGGGTTGCACGTTCGGACGGTCTCGGCGACCATCAAGAGTCTGAGCATTCGTACGGTTATTCGCGGCGTGGATCTCGTCTAAGCGGCGGAGGATCAGATGCCAATTCTGGGCAAGCAACTCAAAGCCGGCGACATTCTGTTCAAGCATGCTGACAAGTCGGCCATCAGTCAGCAGATCGCCAAAGGACAGTCGCCGCACTACGACCACGCGCTCTGGGCGGTCAATGTCGTGCCGTTCGGCGGCAAGGACTTCGCGACGGGCCTGACCCATGTCGCCATGGCCGTCGGGCCGGACGACGTGATGGAGTTTGACGAAGGCGGCGCGTCGCTTTTCCAGATCATTTTCCAGAAGGGCTACGGGTTCGTGCGCGGCGGCATGAAGCTCGACTCACGCAAGGGCTTTCGGTACGAGGTCTATCGATCCAATAACGAGGAGCTTGGACCGGCCGCCGGCGACAAGGCCGAACTGCTCTGGGATACCGTGCAGCAGAGTGGCGGAAGTGCAAGCTACAGCGTCGGGAAAATGCTGGGCACGGCGCTGCTGCATTGGAAAGGCAAGAAGTACAAAACGGTAGAAGATTTTGAGGAGCAATTTGATGCTTGGGTAAAGGAAGGTTCGGACATGAACATCCGGTTCTTCTGCTCTCACTTTGTCACGTTTTGTTATCATTGGGCGGCAAAGGACATCGGCCATACGGGCGTGTTCGGGTTCGACTACACGATCGGGGCGAATAAGGTGAAGATCTCGCCCGCGGAACTTTACGTTCGCGTCGACCAGATGGGCCTTAGCCACTTCCAGCACAAGGGGACGCTCTACGCCCACTAACCCGGCGTCCCCACTCATACCGTGCTCTTGATGCGGCCCTGCGGCCGAAAATGCGGCTCAACCGACGATGTGATAGCCGCCGTCGATATAGGCCGTGTCGCCGGTAATCAGGCGGGCATAGTCGGTGGCCAAGAAGGCGGTCGCCATGCCGACATCTTCGATGGTCACCAGCATGCGGCTGGGCGCGCGCTCGGCGGCCTCTTCCATCAGCTTGTCGAAACGGTCGATGCCCGAGGCGGCGCGGGTGCGGATCGGACCGGGCGAGATCGGGTTGACGCGGATGCCTTTCGGCCCCAGCTCGGCCGCCAGGTATCGCGCCGAGGCCTCCAGGGCCGCCTTCACGGGCCCCATGACGTTGTACCGCTCCACCACTTTCTCCGCGCCGTAATAGCTCATGGTGAACAGGGCACCGCCATTGGTCATCAGCGGCTCGGCGAGCCTGGCCATGCGGATGAACGAATGGCACGACACATCCATGGCCATGGCAAAGCCTTCCTTGGAGCAGTCGACGACCCGCCCGTGCAGGTCTTCGCGCGGCGCGAAGGCGATCGAATGCAGCCCGATGTCGAGCCGGCCCCAGGCCTGTTCGATGGCCGCGAACACCGCCTCAAGCTGCCCTTCCTCGCGCACGTCGCAGGGCAGATAGAGCGGCGCTTCGAGGCGTTCCGCCAGCGGCTCGGTGTACTTCTTCGACTTCTCGTTCAGGTACGTGATCGCCAGTTCCGCCCCGAAGGCCCGGAACGCGAGCGCGCAGCCATAGGCGATGGACTGGTTGTTGGCGATGCCGACAACCAGCGCCTTCTTGCCCTCCAGCGGCTTCTTCGTGTCCTTGGCCAGGTCGTCGAAGAACCGTTCGGCATCCGTCATCTCGGTCGACATGGGATCGGCTCCCTCTTCTCGGCAGTAAAATCAGCCGCTGGGCCGGTGTTCCAGCAGGTCAGCGGTGTGCAGGGCGATCATCCGTTCCTCGTCCGTCGGGATCACCCAGGCGGAAACGGGGCTGTCTGCGGTGCTGATGCGGGGGCCGCCCGTGGCGTTCGCGGCCGCGTCCAACCGCAGGTCCAGCCATTGGGCGCGGTGGCACACCTTGGCCCGGATCTCCGGCGCGTTCTCGCCGATGCCGGCGGTGAAGACCAGAGCGTCAAGCCCCTCAAGCGCAGCGGCCAGCGCCCCTACCTGCTTGGCAATGTGATAGGCGAACAGCTCGACCGCTTCGGCCGCATGCGGATCGGCGCTGGCCAGCAGGTCGCGCATGTCGTTGCTGACGCCGGAGACGCCGAGAAGGCCGGACTCCCGATAGAGCAGACGTTCCAGCGCCGCAGCGTCCATGCCCTGGTCCTGCATCAGGTAGAGCAGCACGCCGGGGTCGATGGATCCGGTGCGGGTGCCCATCGGCAGTCCGTCGAGGCCGCTGAACGACAGTGTCGTCTCGACGCTTTTGCCTTCGCGCATCGCGCACAGGCTGGCGCCGCTGCCCAGATGGGCGACGACCACGTTGCGCGCCTCCGGCGCATATTCGGGCAGTTTTCGGGCTATGTACTCATAAGAAAGCCCGTGGAAGCCGTAGCGGCGGATGCCCTGGTCGAACAGTTTGCGCGGCAGCGCGAACATCTGGGCCAGCCGCGGCAGCGTCTGGTGAAACGTGTTGTCGAAGCAGGCTACCTGGGGCAGCTCCGGATGGTCATCGGCCAGCGCGCGGATGGCGGCCAGGTTGTGCGGCAGATGTAGGGGGAAGAACGGTATCAGCGCCTCGATCGCCGCGATGGCGCCCGCATCGATCAGAACCGGCCCAGCGTAATCCGCGCCGCCGAAGACGACGCGATGGCCGGCCGCGACGATACGGGTGTCTGTCGCATTGGCCTGGATCCAGTCGATGATGAAGTCGATCGCGGCCCCATGGCGGATCGGCCCGGGCCAGGCATGCTCGCCGACGGTGGTGCCGTTGGCATCCTCGACCTCAAAGCGCGGCTCGGTCTTGAGGCCCTCGACCTGCCCCTTGCCCAACAGAGGGGGATCGCCCTCGTTCGAGACGGCATAGCCCGCGAACTTGATGCTGGACGATCCGGCATTGATTACCAGGATGGCATCGGTCATGGCCGTCACTCCGCCGCCTTGCGCCCGGCCGCACCGCGGCGGATGGCGTCGGCCAGCAGGTTGGCCACCGCGCAGGACGCCAGGCGCGTGCGCACGCTGTCGGCGCGGCTGGTCAGGATGATCGGCACGCGTGCGCCGCAGACGATGCCGGCCGCATCGGCGTCGGCCATGAAGGTCAGCTGCTTGGCCAGCATGTTGCCTGCCTCCAGGTCCGGCACCACCAGGATGTCGGCCTTGCCCGCGACCGGTGAGACGATGCCTTTGGTGCGCGCCGCCTCTTCATCGGCTGCGTTGTCGAAGGCCAGCGGCCCGTCCAGGATCCCGCCGGTGATCTGCTTCCGGTCGGCCATCTTGCACAGTGCCGCAGCATCCAGGGTGGCCGGCATGCCGGGATTCACGGTTTCAACGGCTGCGAGGATCGCCACCTTCGGCTCGGCCATGCCCATGGACCGCGCCAGATCGATGGCGTTCTGGCAGATGTCGCGCTTGGCCATCAGGTCCGGTGCAATGTTGATGGCCGCGTCGGTCAGGATGAAGGGGCGGGCATAGGTGGGCACGCTCAACAAGAAGCAATGGCTCAGCCGCCTTTCGGTACGGATGCCGGTGTCGCGCCGCAGCACTTCGGTTAGCAGTTCGTCGGTATGCAGGCTGCCCTTCATCAAGAGCTCGGCATCCCCGGACCTGACCATGGCCACGGCCATTTCCGCTGCGTGGTGGCTATGGTCTGTCGGCACCAGAGGATAGGAAGAGATGTCGATCCCCTCGGCCTCCGCCACCGCCTTGATCCGGGCCTCCGGCCCCACCAGGATGGGGCTGATCAGCCCCTGCTCTGCCGCCTGGACGGCGCCGGTCAACGCATCGTCGCTGCAGGGATGGACGATCGCCGTGGTCGCCGCCGGCAAGCCGTCGCACATCTTCAAGAGTTCAAGATAGCGGTCCTCACGGCGAAGCTGCACCTGCGGAAGCGTGTTGACGGGCTCGCTGATCTTCTTGGCGGGTGCGATCACCTCGATGGTGCCGGTGGCAATCTCAGCCCCGTGCGCATCCGCGCAACGGCAGTCAAGCAAGACCGACCTGTCTTCGGCGGACTTCCCGCTGACCGTCACCGTCCCGGTGACCTTCGAGCCGAGCGACAACGGGCGATGGAAGCGGATATTGGTGGTGCGGATGACCGTCCCGGCACCCGGAAGCTGCGTGCCGATGATGGTGGAAATCAGGGCGGCCGCCCAATGCCCATGCGCGCCCCCTTCGCTGGCCGTGCCCTCCCGTGCCGCAGCCTCATAAGCGTGCACCAGCCCGACATTGCCGGTCATCGCGGCCCAGGTTTCCAGATCGTCGCGGCCGAAGGCGCGGGTCAGGCTGGCCGTATCCCCGATCGCGATTTCGTCGAATGTCCGGTTCTCGATCAGCTCTGTCATCGGCTGCTGTCCGCTCATTTGCCAAGAGGGGATGCCGAAAGGCGCGGCGCCCTGCGGCCCGCCCGTCGGCAACAACGTCGCCGCTTCATTGTGCACTGCACATAGGGTGCTGCAACGCGAATTTCGAGGCCCGTCGCCAGTAAGAGAAATGGCGGTGC
>JANQQD010000389.1 GCA_028285185.1 Anaerolineae bacterium
CCGACCAGAGCAAGTCCTCGATCAGAAGAAAGATCAAACGTGCCGGATGGGACGACGACTTCCTTCTCTCCCTCTTTTCCCAAATGCGATAGCCCTGCCTTGATGGGGGAGGGTTAGGGTGGGGGTGATCGCGCCGCCCTTCCCCGGCCATCGTCAATCGGACGCCTGAGGGTTCGCGACAGCTTGGTCTCCGCGTCCGTCGTCACGGCACCCAACGTCCGTGCCCATTCAATGGCACCGTCGACAGGGTTCCTTTTCACCGACCTTTCTGCCGGCACGATCACCCCCACCCAACCCTCCCCCATCAAGGGGTAGGGCTTCGAGAGAGCCGCGTCCCTGCAGCGTCGACCCTGTCCGGCGGCCTACCAGCCGAGACTAACCGGCACCTCACAGTGTCTCACTCTCACATCCCCCATCCGATGGGCATGCTTCAGCGACATCGACGGCGCGGGATGGCTGCGCCGCTTACTCCGGGAGCACGATCATGGACCAGATGGCCACGCTGAAATACGGCCTCCGCCCCACCGTTAGCATTGCGGGCAATGCCACGCCGTTCGCGGCGATCTACACGCTGAAGCAGGACGACCCGGATGGTCACGCCCGCGCCCTCGCCCAGATCATCGGCACGAAAGAGTTCGGTGAAGCCATCGCTGAAATGGCGGTGATCCACATCTTCAGCTTTTCGCGGATCAGCCACGAAGAGGTTCTGTTCCAGACCAATTTCGACGGCGACGTCGTGGCCTATTTCGAAGGCTTCAAGACGCTCGAGGCGCCGCTGCGCGAGGTGCTGGCCCACTTTGAAGGCGCGCCTGGTGCTGATGCGGATTTCACGAATTTGCTCGAGTTCGTCGCCGCCGGCCAGGTCGACGTCATCGCCTACTTCTCCGGCTATCCGGAGCTGACGGTTAACCAGATCCGCCGCGACGCCGATTGGCGCATGAAGATCATGGAGTTCCAGAAGTCCCTTGCCCGGCCGGCCGGAAAGGTCGCCTGGGGCGCGACGGCCTCCGCCCTCTGACACGGCACCGGTCCCCCGCCCTGACCAGCCATCCGGCCGGTCAGGGCCCAGAAAACCGAACAGGGAGGGAACAATGCTCGATCAGCGGACTGGGCCGCGCACCGCAGCGGACCTGAAGGCCAACCTGAACGACATCCAGGGCGGTCTGTTGGAAGAATACGACACGCTCGCCTGCAGCTATGTCTTCTACCGCATTGGCGACGTCGCCTCCGGCCGCGCTTGGCTGGCCGATCTCGCCGGACGGGTGACGAGCGCGGCCGAAGGGCCTGAGCGCACGCTGAATGTCGCGCTGTCTGCCAACGGTCTCAAAGCGCTGGGCCTCTCCGACGCCGTGCTCGCAAGCTTCCCGCAGGTGTTCCGCGAAGGCATGGCGGCCCGCGCCCATCGGCTGGGCGACAGCGGCCCCGCCGACCCGGCGAACTGGGAAGGTGGCCTAGGTACGCCCGACATCCACGCCATGGTGGCCATCACCGGCCCGGACGCAATTACCATCGATCAATGGCGCCAGGCACTCTCGGCCGACGCGCGCACACGCCAGGTCGAGGAGAGGCATCATGTCGATGCGGCGGTCGTGTTCGACCGGCGATCGGGCTGTCCGTCTGCCCATTTCGGCTATGTCGACCCCATCTCGCAGCCCGCCATCGCCGGGCTGGGTGACGCCGCCCCCGGCGACGGTGCACGCGACGGTGACGGCTGGCGACCGCTCGCGCCGGGCGAGTTCCTGCTCGGCTACGTCAACGAATTGGGTGAGGCTACGGCGACCCCGACACCGTCGGAACTGGGGTTGAACGGGACGTTCGTCGTCTTCCGCAAGGCAGCGCAGGACGTGGCCGGGTTCCGCGACTACCTGAAACAAGGTGCGATGGCCCTGTGGGGTGCCTACGACGAGGCACATCGGGAGAAGATGGCCGCGAAGATCGTCGGGCGCTGGCGGTCGGGCTGCCCGCTGGCGCTGTCGCCCGACCATGACGATCCGGCGATCGCGTCGGATCCCAACCGGGTCAACGACTTCGACTATGCAGACGACCCCGATGGCTTGAAATGCCCCTTGGGCGCCCATCTGCGCCGCACAAATCCGCGGGCCTCAAGGCTGACCACGACGATCGATGTCAACCGCAAGCGAATCCTGCGCCGCGGTCTGGAATTCGGCCCGCCGCTGCCAGAAGGCGCGCCTGATGACGGCATCGCGCGCGGCCAAGCCGGCGTGTTCGTGGTCGCCGATATCGAACTGCAGTTCGAGTTCATCCAGGCGGAATGGGTGCAGAAGGGCGATTTCATCGGCCTGCCCAGCGACGAGAAGGACCCCCTGATCGGCACCAATGGCAACGGCGGCCAGTTCACCGTGCCGGGTGCGGACATGCCCTTCCTGTTCGATCTCCGCCAGTTCGTCACCGTCCAGGGCGGGGAGTACTTCTTTGCCCCCGGCATCACGGCCCTGAAGGGCATCGCCGCCGGCAACTTCTGACAAGGGAGCATCCATCCATGGGCCACATCGCCCCCCATCCGCTCGAGCGCATCCCGTTGGATGAAGCGGACATGATCGAGCGCGTGACCGCGCTTCAGATCGAAATCATGAAAGGCCGCGACCCGAAGAGGCGCGGTCAGCACCCAAAGCAGCAGGCGCTGCTGCGGGGTGTCTTCGAGGTCGCGGACAGCGTGCCGGAAAGCCTGCGCGCCGGCGTGTTCGCCGCACCCGCCCGGTTCGACGCCCTTGTGCGTGCCTCCACGGGCCCGATGCCGAAGGAGTCCGACCCCAACCCGCACGCCATGGCCATCAAGCTGCTGGACGTGCCCGGCTCGCCGGTAGGCACGCAGGATTTCATCCTGCTGGACCAACCGACCTTCTTCATCCGTGACGTTGCGGACTATGTCAGCTTCTTCGAGGCAGCCCAAACCGACCCGTCCGCTGCAGGGTTCTTCAAGAGCCGGCCGCGCGAGTTCGGGCTGAACCTGACCTTCAACGTGGTCATCGCCAGCCATCTGGAACGCCAGTACTGGTCCGAAGTGCCGATCGCCATGGGCGGCGGCGCGGCACGGCTGACCTTGATCCCAGACGTCGCCAACGTCTCCGGCCGCGATCCGGTGACCACGCCGGACGGCCTGCGTGAGGCGCTGGAAGACCACTTCGTCCGGCAAGGCAGAGAGGCGAAGTTCGTGCTGGCGGCGCAGGCTTACGTCGACGAGGCGACGACCCCGATCGAGGACGCCATGTCGCTCTGGCCGACGCCGTTTGAGATCGTCGCGACGCTCACCCTGCCGGCGCAGGACTTCACCGCACCCGAGCAGTTCGAATTCTGTGAGCACCTGTCCTACACGCCTTGGCACTCAGCACCGGAGCACCAGCCGCTTGGCGGCATCCAGAGGTGCCGCAAGCGGGTCTACGAAGAAAGCCAGCGCTTGCGCCACAGCCTGAACGGGGTCGACGACCACGAGCCGACATCGGCCGACCTCGCCAGGCTCGGACCCTGTCTGTGAACCATCAACACCGATCGACAAGGAGGATCCTGACCATGACCGAACTGGAGAGAGAAGAGCGTGCGGCCAACAGCATCGTGAACCGGGTGATGCTGAAGCTGAGCGGCCTGCTGGGCCTGACGACGGGCATCGGCGTCGTCGTCTGGGGGGCGTGGAGCCTGCTGGCCACCGTGGGCATGACGATCTACGAGCGCACGGGGCTGGCGGTCGAACAGATCGTCATCGAAGACGCCTTCAATCAGGGCCTGCTGCAGAGCGCGATGCTGATCGCCCTGGGCGCCATCATCCTGGAGCTGCGGCGCATCGGCGAGGCGCTGCACGCCCGTGGGTCCGATGACTGAGACGCTCGCGATGGCGGGGCGGACCGTGCTGGCACGCCGGCGGTTCGCCCTGCTGCTCGCCTCGCTGATGGCACTCCTGCTGCTGGTGCCGCTGCTGGGGGATGACCCGCGCGGAGAGGCGGACGCAGCCCTCTTGTTCTCGCTGGTGGTGCTGGGGTTCGCGACGGCGGCCAAGCGCACGGCGCTGGCCTGCACGGTGGCGGGTGTGTGGCTGGTGCTGACCTGGGTTCGGCCGCTGGGCAGCGGCGTGGCCGGTGAGGTTGCCATGGATGCGACGCTCGTGGTCCTCGCGGCGGTCACGATCGAGAGCGCGCTGCGCCGTGCGCTCACGGCCCGCGTCGTCGATGCGGAGGTGATCTGCGCCGCCATCGCAGCTTATGTTCTGTTCGGCGTTGGCTGGGCAGGGGCCTATACCATCCTGGAAACGCTGCATCCGGGCGCCTTCGCCCTGTCGCCGGAGGATGCCGCAGCACCCTGGAACGCCTTGCTCTATTTCAGCTTCACCACGCTGACCACGCTGGGCTACGGCGATATCCTGCCCGCAATTCCGATCGCCCGGTCCTGGGCGATGATCGAGGTGGTGTGCGGCACGTTCTACCTCGCCATCCTGATCGCCCGTCTGGTCAGCAGCTACACCGGCGACCAGAGCCAGACCTAACCCCGATTTCTCACAGTGACTAACTGGCGCCCGACAAGGGCGCCGGTTCATTTTCGCAGCACAGATCGTATGGGCCCGAAGCCGCGCCAATAACGCGGTACGGCGCCGAAGCACCGGATTGGAGCCAGGGATTTCGACAAGGGAGGGGCATCATGAATGCTCAGCGGAGATCAGATCACCCCGTACGGACAGCGCCGCGCCTTAACCTGCGCGTTCTCTTGGTGGTGGTGATCAGCGCGCTGGTGCTGTCCGGCGTGGCCGGCGTCACGGTCCTGCACGCCGTCCAGTTCGAGCGGCACGCCCGAGCGGAAGCCGACCGGACGCTGGCCGCATCGGCGCAAGCCGTTCTGACCCGCACCGAAGCGCTGCTGGCCCCAGCCGCCGTGATCGCCCGGCACATACTGGCCATTCCGACGGAAGAGATCGCGCAAGCCCAGCCGGAAAGCCGGGCCTCGGAATTCGTCCGCTTCTTTGAGTCCATCGAGATCGTTCCGTCGTTCAACACCCAGATCTACGCCGCCTATATCGGTTACGCCGACGGATCCTTCGTCTTCCTGGGCCGCGCCACCCCCGACCTCTTGACGCTGGCTGGGCTGCCGCAGGAGACGACCACGCCGTATCTGCGGTTGGAGCGTGACTGGACCGCCCAGCATCCCGTCGACCGCTGGTCGTACCGGGAAACCGGCGCGTGGATTTCCGCGCATAGGCTGCCGATCGACTACGATCCCCGTGCCCGGCCCTGGTACCGGATCGGCGCCGAGGCGGAGAGCCCGGTGTGGACCGGTCTCTACCGCTTCCATGTGGAAGACAGCTTCGGCATCACGCTCACCACCAGCCTTCGTGACGCCGATGGGACCTTGGTCGGGGTTCTGGGCGTCGACCTGCGGGTGGACGACTTGACGGCCTTTCTGCGCCAACTGCCGATCAGCGAGAACGGCTTCGCCTTCATTGCGGAGCCGAACGGCTCGCTGATCGCGCATCCGGCGATGACGGCTGATGCACTGAGCCAGGATCCTGACGCTCTGCAGCCGACCTTCTTCGACTTCCGGATGCCCGGGCGGCTTGACCTGCGCGTGTTCGAGGCATTCGACGGACACGCCGACGACAGCGTCTCTGTAACGTCAGAAGGCCAGACGATCCTCGGCCGACGGCTTCGGCTGGAAGGGCAGTTCGGGTTTGCGGCCGATCTCTATGTGGGCGCCCCGCTGTCGGACTTCACGGCGGCGGCCGACCGGCTTGCGGACTATACGCTGGTGCTGACCCTGGGGCTGGCCGCCGTGGTCGTCTTCGCCGGCATCTTCATCGCCCGGGCCGTCGCGCGGCCGATCCGCAAGGCCATCAGCGCGATGGATGCCATGTCCGCGCTGGACGAGATCGAGGCGACACCGCCGGAACGCTCGGCACTGGCGGAAATCGACAGCCTGAACGCCTCCGTTGCCGTGACCCAGACGGCCCTCAGAAGCTTCGGGCGGTACGTGCCGAAAGAACTGGTGCGCGATCTGCTGCACCTGCGCCACCCCCTGCGGCTGGGCGGACGGCGGCGCGAGATCACCGTGCTGTTCACCGACATCCAGGGCTTCACCCAGCACACCGAAACGGAACAGCATGAGCGCATGATCGATGCGCTGGCGGAGTACTTCGAGATCATCTGCAGCGTGATTGCCGAACATGGGGGCACGGTCGACAAGTTCATCGGGGATTCGGTGATGGCCTTCTGGGGCGCGCCGCGCGACGACGCGGAGCACAGTCGCCATGCCTGCGATGCAGTGGTCGAGATCTCCCGTCGCCTCGACGCCTTCAACGCAGCACGCCAAGCCCGGTATGAGCGACCGCTGATCACCCGCTTCGCGCTGCACCGGGGCTATGCCTTCGTCGGCAATGTCGGGGCTCGCGATCGTTTCTCGTACACAGCACTGGGCGATGTGGTGAACACGGCCGCACGCCTGGAGGGTGCCAACCGCGAGCTCGGGACGCGGTGCCTGGTCAGCAGCGCGGTTGCGGCCAATGCCGCCGGCCACGACTTCCTCGCCCAGGGCGCCGTCAAGCTGCGCGGCAAAGAGACGACGGTCGACGCCTACAGCCTCGATCTCGGCGATGCACCCGAACCCGTGCTGATGATCGCCGACAATTCCGGCGCTCGCCTGGCTTCCGCCATCAGGTGCAATTCCAGGTAAAGGCGGTCTTCGGCGTCGCTGAGCGGCTCGTGGCGACGCCGTCGAATGACAGGGTCTCGGCCCATGGTCGCTAGCTTGTGGCCATGGTGTGCCGGAAGAACACTGGATAGGCGCCGTTCAACAAGGCCGGAGATGCCCGCCTACGCGGGCATGACGGTCCTGGGATTTGTCTTCTCGCCATTTATCAACCAGGGCGTCGTCCTCGCGAAGGCGAGGACCTTCCTGGTACGGGGCACGGAGCGGCAATGTCGGCGCCGTCTCCGAGGGCTGACGACAGCACCCAGCCGGCAAGTGCCTTACTCCGCCGCAACCCCGGCCGCTGCCGGCACCACCGTGTCCGGCAAATGGGCAATCGCGTCGGGCTTGGGGCCGCCCGTGACCCAGTCCAGGAGGTGCACGGTATGGACAATCGGCAGGTCGGTGCCGCCGCCGATCTGGGTCATGCAACCGATATTGCCGGTGGCGATGAAGTCGGGCCTGGTGCGCTCGATGTTGGCGACCTTGCGGGTCCGCAGTTCGGTCGCCAGCTCCGGCTGCAGCAGATTGTACGTGCCGGCGGAGCCGCAGCAGAGATG
>JANQQD010000391.1 GCA_028285185.1 Anaerolineae bacterium
GACATTCCCGCCCGGGTCCTTTTCGTGTTCGCTCATCCAGTGCCACCCTTCCGATGGATCCCATGGTTGCCTCTAGGTTGGAGCATCATAGGAGATAGGTGGGACTGCACGGAAGTACCACGTGATGAGATAGGGCCGGCAGCATGATGTTGCCACCCGAAGCCGGCCACCGGCTCGATGTGCCCGCTGCTGCAGGTATCCGGGAGCCGAAAACGAACGGGGCCCGGTGACCTTGATCGGCCACCGGGCCCCATTTCTCACCCGGCCGGTCCGCTAAGCGGAACCGACACTGGCTTAGACTGTCAGGCGGCCGCGGGGACCAGAGTGGTCCAGGCTTCCTTGACGCGGGCGTTCAGCGGCGCGCTGGCCGTGTTGGCGACCTTCAGCGACAGCTCCGACACTTTGCTGCTCTCGGCCAGGGCCGCATCGTAGACGTTGCGCGCATAGTCGCTCTGCACGTCCAGCACCTCGGTGAACGACTTCGCCGTCATCGTCGCCTTAGCGGCGGCCACGCTCTGCTCTGTCAGGGTATTGACGAAACCGAACCAGGCCTTCGTCAGCTCTTCCATGCCCTTCGTCACGGCGGTGCCGCAAGCGACCCACGCTTCGACATTCGCCTTGGCCATCTCGGCGACCTGCTCGTTCTTCGGGAATTGGGGGAGTTGGAAGGTGTTCGGGAACTGGAAGGTGTTCATTGTACGCTCCTCGTTTGCGGGGGCCTGCGGGACGGATTTGCCGACGGCCGACTGAGCGCTGGCCCGACTGGAGACCTGCCGTGTCCGCGCGGCGGCGACAGGTACGGGAGCCTTGGCGGCCCTGCTTGCGGGTGTCCGCGGTTTGGCGGTAGTAGGCATCGCTGTTCCCCTTAACCCATTGTTTTAGCCGACAATCATGCGCTTCGGCCGCCCCACAGCATCCGGCTTGCGTTCCGAAAATGCTGCAGTGCAACATGATCCAAATATATGCCATCTAGGGAATCGTTCAAGCGCTTTTTTGTGCAGTGCACAATAACCGGTCGCCGAGCGCTGCTCACCCCACTCTTGCGGCGGATGACGGGCCGTGCGAGCATCGCCGCGACTGCCCGGATTCCCTCGAAAATCGAGCCGATGACCTATTGCCTCGCTATCAGAACCCGCGACGGCCTGGTTGCGCTGGCCGATGGCCGTGTCACCAGCGGCAGTCAGATGGGCGTCACGCGCAAGCTGACCATGCTGGGGGATGGCGACAGCCGATTCTTCATCATGACGTCGGGCCTGCGCAGCCTGCGCGACAAGGTGATGACCTATCTGACGCGCGACGGCTATTTCGCGGATGAGGGGTTCCAGTCGATTCTCAGCGTCGTTACGGCCTTCGGCCGGGAGCTGAGGGAGGTCGCGAAGGAGGATCGCGAGGCCATCGAAGCCTCGCAGCTGCAATTCAATCTGCATGCCCTGATCGGCGGCAAGCTGGCCGACGACAAGCAGCCGACCGTCTATCTGGTCTATCCCGAAGGCAACTGGATCGAGGTGGACGAACGGCAGCCGTATCTGTCGATCGGGTCGACGGCGTATGGCAAGCCCATCCTCGATCGCGCCCTGAAGTTCGACACGTCCATGCGCCATGCCCTGAAGCTGGCCTATCTGTCTTTCGATTCGGCGCGTTTCAGCTCGACTGATGTCGGGTACCCGATCGACCTCGTCACTTTTTCCGAGGCGGACGGTGCCTGGCGACAGTCGCAGCTCGACTACGATCAACTCGTCGAGCAGCGGCAATGGTGGAACCAGCGGATCACGCAGCTGGCCGAGGGGCTGCCCGACGACCCCTGGGTGGACGACGTCTTGCCGCCGGGGCAGTTGCGGCTGACGGTGGTGCGCGACGACGGGGCATAACGGCGCTGCATCGCCGCCCCGCGCTCGGCCCGCCGGCCAGAGACTGGGCCGGATCTCATCAGTAACAACAGCTTGCTGTCTTGCCGTCGGCCGCACCGTCCGGCGCAGGCGTCTCGGCGCGGACGTGCCGAGCCACGCAGGCTTGCCAGTGTCCGGAATGTGGCATTATCGTTACTATCCAATCTAATGGTCGAGAGTGCCTCAGGCACCGCGGGGAGGAATGATCACGGGACTGTCGGCGGCGCGGGCCGCCATACCGCGTCCGGCTACGGACCGCCGCTCCCGTAAGCGCGATGCTCGGCGGCAGCCGGAGCGGCCGCAGACCCGCGCAACCCGCCCGACCATGCGCCCATCCGAATTTCTACAGGACCAACGGGAACAGGGAGCTGGCGTGACCATGGCCAAAGCCATTCACATGATGATCAGAGTGCTCGACGAAGCAGCGTCCACCGAGTTCTACCGCAATGCTTTCGGGCTGGACGTTGCGGATCGATTCGACTTCGACGGCTTTACGTTGGTCTACCTGCGGAACCCCGAAAACGACTTCGAGGTTGAACTGACCGTCAACAAGGGTCAGCAAGAGCCCTACACCCATGGCAGCGGCTACGGCCACATCGCCTTGGCCGTCGAGGACTTGGATGCCGAGCATACCCGGTTCGCAGGGCTGGGCTACAACCCAAACGATATCAAAGAGTTCCACAGGGACGGGCAGCTCATGGCCCGGTTCTTCTTCGTACAGGACCCAGACGGCTACAAGATCGAGGTACTGCAGCAGCATGGCCGCTACCGGTAGCGGCCATGCAAAACCAAACCGAAGACAAACAATAAAAACAAATACGATCAACAAGGAGAGGAGACACCAAGACATGCGCGTCATCGACAAACGGCTTCAGGTCGGCCGACGGGGATTCCTGGCATCGGGGGCGGCGACGGCTGCCGGTGTAGGGGCCGTGGCCAGCGGCGGTGTCATCATTGGCGCAGACGGCGCCTGGGCGCTCAGCGTCTCCACCCTGTCGGCGGATGCGGCGTCGACGATGTTGCAGATGGCTCGCGACATCTTCCCGCACGATGCGCTGGACGACAGCTATTACGCCCGCGCCATCGAGCCCTATGACCAGCAGGCGGGCGAAGATGCGGATCTCCATTCCTTGATCGAGGAGGGAACGGCGGCGCTGAATTCGAGGGCGCAGGACCGCCATGGCGCGGCCTATGCCGCGATCGAGAGCGAGGACGACCGCGTCGGCCTGCTGCATGAGATCGAGAATTCGGCGCTGTTCAAGAAGCTGAGGGGAGACCTCGTCGTCTCGCTCTACAACCAGCCCGAGGTCTGGCAGCGGCTGGGCTACGAGGGGCCGTCGGCATCGCAGGGCGGCTATATCGACCGTGGCTTCGACGACCTGAACTGGCTCTAGCCCAAACGAACAAGAAGGAACGGGAGGAACGAACCATGGCAGCGCCCTTCGACCTCAATGACGACAGCGTGGTCGTCATCGTCGGCTCCGGTGCCGGCGGCGGCACGCTCGGCAACGAACTTGCCCAGCAGGGTATCGACACCGTCATCCTGGAAGCCGGCGGCCGGCATGAGATCAACGATTTCGTCAACGACGAATGGGGCATGTTCGGCCAGATCTCATGGCTGGACATGCGCACGACCTCAGGCTCATGGCGCGTCGCGCGCGATTTTCCCAACCTGCCGGCCTGGATCGTCAAGGCCGTCGGCGGGTCTACCGTGCACTGGGCCGGTGCATCGCTCAGGTTCCAGCCCCATGAGTTCCGCGTGTTGACGGAATATGGGGCCGTGCACGGCGCCAATCTGCTGGACTGGCCGCTGACGCTGGAAGAGCTGGAGCCCTATTACGACCGGGCCGAAGACAAGATGGGCGTCACCGGCACCCACGGTATCCCGCGGCTGCCGGGCAACAACAACTACAAGGTCATGGCAGCGGGGGCCGAACGGCTCGGCTACAACCGCTATCACACCGGCAACATGGCGATCAATTCCGAGGATCGGGACGGTCGCAGCTCGTGCCTGCAGATCGGCTTCTGCTTCCAGGGCTGCATGTCGGGTGCCAAGTGGTCGACGCTCTATGCCGAGATCCCCAAGGGCGAAGATACCGGCCATCTGGAGGTACGCCCACAAAGCCAAGTGCTGCAGATCGAGCATGACGATGCTGGCCGCGTCACCGGCGTCGTCTACGCCGATGCGGAGGGCAACCAGCATCGCCAGAAGGCTCGCGCGGTCTGCGTCGCCGGCAACAGTATCGAAACACCCCGGCTGCTCTTGAACTCCGCCAGCGCCAAGTTCCCCGACGGCCTTGCCAACGGGTCGGGCCAGGTGGGCCGCAACTACATGCGGCACATGACGGGGTCCGTCTATGCCGTCTTCGACCAGCCGGTGAACATGTACCGCGGCACCACCATGGCCGGCATCATTCAGGACGAGTCCATCAACGACCCGTCCCGCGGCTTCGTCGGTGGGTACGAGATGGAGACGTTGTCGCTGGGTGTGCCGTTCATGGCAGCATTCCTGGACCCCGGCGCCTGGGGGCGGGACTTTACCTGGGCGATGGACCGGTACGACCATATGGCGGGCATGTGGCTGGTGGGCGAAGACATGCCCCAGGAAAGCAACGCCGTCGCGCTGCATCCGGAGATCAAGGATCAGCATGGTCTGCCGGTACCGGACGTGCGGTTCGACGATCACCAGAACGACATCAAGATGCGCCAGCACGCCTTCCGCCAGGGGGCGGCGGTCTATGAAGCGGCGGGGGCGCTGAAGACCTATCGCACGCCGCCCTATCCCTCGACGCACAATCTCGGCACCTGCCGGATGAGCGAACGGCCCGAGGACGGGGTGGTGAACAAGTGGGGCAGGGCCCATGACGTGCCCAACCTGTTCATCAGCGACGGCAGCCAGTTCACGACCGGCGGTGCGGAGAACCCCACGTTGACCATCGTCACCCTGGCGATCCGCCAAGCCGAGCATATCGGTCGGGAGATGGCGGCCGGCAACCTTTGATCCGTGAAACGGCGCCCCAGGCACGGTGCGGGGCTGACCCCGAACCGTGCCCGGGGCTGAAGCTTGCTCTCGGCGCTTCAGCGGATTGCGGCTGGCGTGGCCGACGAACGCGCCCGCCGGCTCAGAACTCCCGGCGGTAATTCGGGGCTTCGCGGGTCACCGTGATGTCGTGCACGTGGCTTTCGCGCAGGCCCGCATTGGTGATGCGCAGGAACGAGCATCGCTGCTGCATCTCCGCAATCGTTCGGTTGCCGGTATAGCCCATGGCAGCCTTCAGCCCGCCGACCAGCTGGTGCAGCACGCTGGCGACCGGCCCTTTGTAGGGCACGCGGCCTTCGACGCCCTCGGGCACCAGCTTCAGCGTGTCCGACACCTCGGCCTGGAAATAGCGGTCGGCGGACCCGCGCGCCATGGCACCGACGGAGCCCATGCCGCGATAGCTCTTGTAGGATCGGCCCTGATAGAGAATCACCTCGCCCGGTGCTTCGTCGGTACCGGCGAGCAGCGAGCCCACCATGGCGCAATCGGCGCCGGCGGCGATCGCCTTGGCCAAATCGCCAGAATACTTGATGCCGCCATCGGCGATGGCCGGGATGCCCTGATCGTGGCAGGCCTCCGCCACATCAAGGATGGCCGTCAGCTGCGGCACGCCGACGCCGGCGACCATGCGCGTCGTGCAGATCGAACCCGGGCCGATACCGACCTTCACGGAGTCCGCGCCGGCATCGATCAACGCCTTGGCGCCATCGGCCGTGGCCACATTGCCGGCGACGATCTGGGTGTAGTTGCTGAGGCGCCGCGCACCGGCAACCGTGTTCAGCACACCTTCGGAATGGCCGTGGGCCGTGTCGATCACCAGGATGTCGACACCCGCATCGAACAGGGCGCGGGCCCGTTCGATGCCGTCAGGCCCGGTCCCTGTCGCGGCCGCCACACGCAGCCGGCCCCTCTCGTCCTTGCAGGCCAGCGGATGCAGCCGCGCCTTCTCGATGTCCTTGACCGTGATCAGGCCGACGCAACGGTAGTCGCCGTCGACCACCAGCAGCTTTTCGATGCGATGCTGGTGCAGAAGCCGCTTGGCCTCGTCCGGTGCGACGCCGTCGCGCACGGTGATCAGCTGGTCTTTGGTCATCAGCTCGGTGACCGGCTGGTCGGGGTTCTCCGCAAAGCGGACATCGCGGTTGGTCAGGATGCCCACAAGCTTGCCGCTAGGCTCGACGACAGGGATGCCGGAGATGCGGTTGTGCTGCATCAGCTCCAGCGCCTGCGCCAGCGTCGCGCCGGGGCCGATG
This sequence comes from Anaerolineae bacterium, assembly GCA_028285185.1. Classification (GTDB taxonomy): domain Bacteria; phylum Pseudomonadota; class Alphaproteobacteria; order DSM-16000; family Inquilinaceae; genus JACKIG01. The sequence goes on from JANQQD010000391.1 coordinate 6,180, forward strand.
GTGATCGGGTTGACCACCATGCCGCTCTCGAACCGCTTGACCTTGCGGACCTCGTCGGCCTGGCGCTGGATATCCAGGTTGCGGTGGATCACCCCGATGCCGCCGGCCTGGGCCATGGCGATGGCGAGCGGCGCTTCTGTCACCGTGTCCATGGCAGCGGACAGAAGCGGGATGCCGAGCTCGATCTCGCGGGTCAGCCGCGTCCGGGTTTCGGCGGCCGCTGGCAGCACGGCGGACGCGGCGGGCGCCAACAGCACGTCGTCGAAGGTGAGGGCCTCGCGGATCTGCATGGGTGTCCCTCCCCGAAAAAAGGTGGCGGGCACTATAGTGATGGCGCCCGTCCTGTCGAGGCGGCGGTTGGGCACGGGGCGGCGGAAGGACATTTGTGATCCGAAACCCACCGTCCCGGCGCAATTGTCGGACCGCGCTCAGCCTCCGTCGGGTGGTGCGCGGAAGCCGGTGGCGACCAGATAGGTCTCCGCCGATTCGCTGCGGCTGGCGGGCGGCTTGGCATGGCGGACCTTCTCGAAGCGCTGCTTGATCGTGTTGAGCAGATGCGCCTCCGCCCCGCCCTGAAACAGCTTGCAAACGAAGGCGCCGCCCGGTGCCAGCACGGTCTGTGCGAAGTCGAACGCCACTTCGGCCAGCGCCATGATGCGGAGATGATCCGTCGCCGCATGGCCGGTTGTCGGGGCTGCCATGTCGCTCAGCACCAGATCCGCCGGCCCCCCGAGCGCTTCGGTCAGGCGGGCCGGCGCGCTGTCATCCAGAAAGTCCAGGCACAGGATCGCAGCACCCGGCACCGGGTCCATCGCCAGCAGGTCCAGCGCGACCACGCCGCCCCGGCCGGCGCGTTCCACGGCCACCTGCGTCCAGCCGCCGGGTGCCGCGCCCAGATCGATCACCCGCTGACCCCGGCGAAACAGCCGGAAGCGCTCGTCCAGCTGGATCAGCTTGAAGGCCGCACGGCTGCGGTAGCCGCGCTGCTGCGCCTCGGCGACATAGGGATCGTTCAGCTGCCGGGCCAGCCAGCGGGTCGACGAGGGCGCCCGGCCGCGGGCCGTCTTGACGCGGGTGGCCGGCCGGCGGGCGCCGGTCCGGCCACCGTCCGGTCTCTTGCGGGTCACGGCAGGGCGGCGCGGGACGGGGGCGGGTCGGACGGTCCAGCGCTCAGCGGCTTTCCGCCGCGGCCGGCGATCAGGTCGATCAGGATGCCTTCGCGCACGCCCCGGTCGGCGATTCGCAGGCGGCCGACGGGCCAGAGCCGGCAGATGGCCTCCAGCACCGCACAGCCGCCGACCACAAGGTCGGCGCGTTCCCGGCCGATGCACGGATGAGCGGCGCGCCCGTCGAAATCCAGGGCGCAAAGCTCGCGGCTGATGCGCGCCACCTCGCAGAAGTCCAGGAAGCTGCCGTCGACCACAGAGCGGTCGTAACGCGGCAGCCCCTGGAACACGCCGCCGAGCGTGGTCACCGTGCCGGACGAGCCGATCATCTGCACCTGGCCTTCGGCGATCAGCTCGCGGATGCCGTGGCGACGGTCGAAATTCTCCAAGCTCTTGCGCGTTTCGGCGACCATCGATTCGTAGGTCTCCGGCGGCACCTGGTCGCCGCCATGGCGTTCGGCCAGCAGCATCACGCCGAGCGGCAGGCTGATGGCATCGATCACCGACGGCCGTGCGCGCCGGTCGCCGTCGACCTTCAGCCAGACGAGCTCGGTCGACCCGCCGCCGATGTCGAACATGAGCGCGCGCGAAAGGGCGGGATCCAACAGCTCCGCACAGCCCTTCAGCGCCAGGCGCGCCTCCTCGCCGGGCGAGATCACTTCCAGCGCAATGCCGGTGGCCCCGGCCACCTGATCCTGGAAGTCGGCGAAGTTGCCGGCACGGCGACAGGCCTCCGTGGCGACGGCACGGTGCCGGCTGACGCCGCGGCGGCGCATCTTGGCGGCACAGACGCCCAGCGCCTCCAGGCAGCGGTCGATGGCCGTCGGCGACAGCATGCCGGTCTGGCCGACGCCTTCGCCCAATCGCACGATGCGGCTGAACGCGTCGATCACGTGGAAACGCACGCCGTTAGGCCGTGCGACCAGCAATCGGCAATTGTTGCTGCCCAGATCGATGGCGGCGACCGGCCGATATCTCGGGTCACCGCCATTGTGCCGTGCCGGCGGCCGACGGGAAGCCGCGGGCTCAGGGGGGTCCGCCCTCATGGTCCTGCCGTTTCATTGGGCGGCACGCTGTCGAGTGCCGCCTTTCTGTAAGAGTCATGCTAGCCCAAGCCAGCGTCTGATCGCCAGCCTGTGACTGAACAAGCTGGTGAATTCGTCCGCTGATCCGGGCCTGTCTCATGGAACAGGGTAGGGGGCAGTGCGGGCGACCGCTGTGTCCGCCGTCACACCTCGCGAAAAAACCGTCGGGAAGATGCGACGCGATCGGCTGGCGGCCGGGGCTTAACACGCGCCGGGTGCTGTGCTAGGAAGTCGTCTCTTCCGTTTGGGGGATCGTCTAGCGGTAGGACATCGGACTCTGACTCCGAGAGCCCTGGTTCGAATCCAGGTCCCCCAGCCAAACCTCGTTTTTCCCCGGATTTGTCCCTTGGTCCTCCGCCGTCTGCTCGGCGGCAGCAATTGTTTGTGCAAGAAAATCAAAGGGTTCGCGGAAGGTGGCGACGACCTTGCCGTCCTACCAGGTGCAGTTCGATAGTACGAAGTGGAGCAGCCGCCTTTTCTCGCGGGCAGGCAGGCGTTCGAATAGGGATTGGGCGTTCCGGGCGAGTTCGAGAATCTGCACGCCCTCATCCATGTAGGACTGCTCTGCCGCCTCGTGCCGGGCGATCTCGCGCAGGCAGCACTCCTGTTCTTCACGCCACTGCCCGGTCATCTGGTCGTAGAAGTCGCCGGCGATCTTCCGCCCAGCTTGTCGATGTACATGGTGTTGATGCGGTCGCCGAGGCGCTCGTTCTCCGCCTGGAGTCGCCGGATCGCGTCCTCATGCTCGCGTCGCTGGTCCGCGTGGCTGGCGTGCAGGGCATTGCGCACCCAGGCCAGCACCTCCTCGTCGAACCGCAGCCGCCAGGAGCACGATCCCGTCTTCCGGCGCCGTCGTCGCCAAAACCCAACATTGAGGCAAGCGAGTATGGACAGCGCAGCTTAGGCGCCAGGGCGTCGCTTGATGGTGCAGATCGGGATAGAGTGCGGATATGGCAACGACGACCGACGCTCAGCCCGAACCGCTCAGCCGGCGCGAGTTCCAGATCGCAGAGGCCTATGCCGGCGGAGCGAGCTACAAGGTGATTGCCAGGGACCTTGGGATCGCTCCCGCGACGGTGCGCACTCACCTTGGCACGATCTACCGTAAGCTCGGCGTCGTCACAAAGATCGCTCTTCTCCGCGCTCTTGATGGCGCCGCAGAGGCCCCGGCCGTGGCCAGCCATGATCCGGGTAGGTCTGACAGGCCGGGTGGACGCCGCCAGATGACACTGGTTGTCGCGTCGATCGGCGAAGCGCTCGACAGCCGCGACCCTGAGGACGCTGGCGAGATCATCGAGCGTTTTCGCAGTGCCGCCGCGTCCGAAATCAGACGCTTCGGCGGCCAACCCCTGCAGAGCTCCGGAGCCGAAGCAATGGGCGCGTTCGGCCTTGCTCGAGCCGGCGAGACCGATGCCGAGCGCGCGACCAGATGCGCGATGGGCCTACACCGTGTGGTTGCGCGCGAGACCGGTCAGGATGTCGCTATTCGCGCCGTCGTGCAGACGGGGGCGGTGGCACTGACGGGGCAGGCCGCCACCGCTCTTCGACCCCTCGTGCATGCGGCTCTCGAGCTTGCACAGACGGCGGGTGCCGGCGATGTCGTCGTTTGTCCCCGGACGCGTGCGGCGCTCCGCGAGATGATCGAAGCCGTGCCGATCGGGCCCGTTGCCAACCCGCCACGGCCGGACGCCTTCGCTGTCGCCGCACTCTCCGACGCACCGAGCCGCTTTGAGGCTCAGACCGGATACCGCCTCAGCCCCTTTGTCGGCCGCAGCCGCGAGATCGGGTTTCTCGAAACGCTCTACCAGCGTGCCGCCGAGGGCGAGGGGCAGGTTGTGCACGTCAGCGGAGAGGCGGGCATCGGCAAGTCACGGTTTGCGCGGGCCGTCCTTGCCGCCGCAGACGTGAGCGACGACGACCTTGTCGTCTTCCAATGCCAGCCGGATGCGGGCAATTCGGCCCTTCACGCCGTCGCCGCCATGATCCGCGCAAGAGCTGGAGACGGTGCGACCAAGCCGCTCGATGCGGCGATGGCTCTCTTTGCCGAGGCGATTGATGACCCGGCGCGGGATCGTGCGGCGCTTTCCCTGCTGTTTGCAGACGGCGGCGCACAGACGGACGGCACGGCCGACGTCACGCAGTCACGGCTGCTCGCGCTGCTCGACCGGTTCCTGTCAACACAGGCGGTGCCGGGTCCGCTTGTAGTTCTTGTGGAAGATGCACACTGGGCAGACCCGACCATGATCGACTGGCTGTCTACGCTGGGCGCGAAGATCGCGGCACTGCCGATCCTCGTCATCGTGACGGCCCGGCCCGATCTCGTTCTGCCGGCACGGGGGGCGCCGATTTCCACACTTGTCCTCGGTCGCCTTTCCAAGGAGGACGCTGCACGCCTCGTCAGCGCCCAGTTCGATGGACGCGGGGCGTCAGACATCGTTGACCGTATCGCAACCCGTGCCGAAGGCGTGCCGCTCTTCATCGAGGAGATCGCCCGCGCCCATCAGGAACTCGGCCAGGGGATCGACGACGTGCCCTCCTCGCTGGCCTCGTTGCTCGCCGGGCGTCTCGACCGTCTGGGCGCGGCGCGCCAGGTCGCGCAGGCTGCCGCGGTCATCGGGCGAGAGTTCGACAAGGATCTCCTCGCGGAACTCCTGCCGCAGAGTGCTAAGGCGCTTCAGATGGCGTTGGCCAAGCTCATCGAAACCCGGATCATCATCGGGCGAGCCGGGATGGACGACAGCTATCAGTTCCGCCACGCTCTCATTCGCGATGCCGGCTACGACGGACTGCTCCGGGCCGAGCGGCGCGCGCTGCATCTGGCGCTGGCCGAGCGGTTGATCGCGCGGCAGGAGGCTGGCGACGCCACACCACCAGAGCGGATTGCGCACCACCTCGTCGCAGGCGACGCGGCCGCGCGGTCGGTTCCCTACTGGATGAAGGCCGCCAGGGCGGCCTTGAAGACGGGGGCCGGTCGCGAAGGTGCAGCACTCTGCCGGGCAGGCAGGGCCGCGGCAGAGGCGATCGAGGACGCGCGCGTCCGAGACGCTGAGATTTGCGACTTCTTGGTCCACCAACGGCTCGGCAGCGTGTACGACGCAGACATTCAGGCCTTGATCGCGCTGATCGACGAGGCCGAGGCTCTGGCCCGGCGGCTCGATGATCGCCAGCGGCTGAAATTCATACTGCTGAGCAAGAGCTACAATCTCTGCAACAGCGGGCGACCGAGCGAGGCTCTGGCCCTCGCGAAGGATGCCGCTACGATCGCGCGCAAAGCGCTTGAACCGAAGGAGATGATCTACGCCCTGGGCGCGCAAGGGCGGAGCAACGTCGCCATGGGCCGCTTTGCTTCGGCACTCCCCGCCTTCGTCGAGGCAGGTAAGATCGGCGATGAGGTTCTGATCGACTTGTTCTTGGCCGGCAACACGGCCGCCAGCAAGACCTGGACGGCATTCGTCCACAACGAGCTAGGCCAGTCGGGCGCGGCGAGAGTCGACATCGCCGTGGCCGAGCGTGCGGTTCAGGGCGTCGAAGGCAATGCCCATGTCGGGCTCTGGATGAATATCGTCGCCGCCCGGATTGACAGTCTGGCCGGGCAGCATAGGCCGGTAATCGACCGCATCGGCCCTCTCGCCGAGATGTGCGAGACTTCCTATACGGTCTTTTTCGGGCTGCTCGCCATGAGCCTCGGCCCCGCCCTTGTCGAGAGTGGGTCTTCGGACGAGGGGCTCTCGCTTCTGTCGCGCGCGGTCGATCTCTTGGAGGCAAAGCGGTTCACCTTTCTCCGGCCGCTCCTCTACGCGCAGTATGCGGCGGCATTGCTCGCCGTGGGATCAGCCGAGCAGGCTCTCCGCGCCGCCGAGCGGGGGGTCGCCGATGCCGAGCAGACCGGCGATCGAGCCGGGCAAGGCTGGTCGCTCCTCCGCCGCGCGGAAGCGCGCCGGGCCATGGGCCAACCGGACGCGGCGGCAGCTGACCTTGATGAGGCGCACCGGATCGGCACCGCGCTGGGTCTAGCACCGCTCATCGACCGCATCGACCGGTATGGACCCTGATCTGAGGCCCGCATGCCCCTGCTGCCGTGCGGGCCGGCTGTCTACGCCACTTGCCTCACATGATCTCGAAGACATCGGCTGAGACCTCGGTCATGCCGATGAGGGTGATCGTCGACTCCACATAGGGGTCTGGATGGTCTTCGGTCACCGGCAGGTCGGTCGGCAGCCGGAGATGAAGGTTGCCGCCCTCAACGTGGACGCCCTCGTCCCAGCCATCGACGACACCGTTGCCGTTGCTGTCCACGACGTACCCGTAGCCGATGTCGAGGAGGATGGTGTCGGCCGCCGCAAGGTCTTCGATCGTGAGCGTGCCCCCGAAGCTCAGCCTGTCCCCCGGCTCATATTCGAACCCCTCTCGCACAGGGTCGATGTAGAACCTGTCCGCGCCGGCCCCGCCCCGGACGCTGTCGGTGCCGCCATTCCACCAGAAGACGTCATCGCCCGAGCCGAGATCGACGCTGTCGTCGCCGAGACCGTCCAGGACATCGTCGTCGCCGGAACCGGCGAGAAGCGCGTCGTTGCCGTACTGGCCAAAAAGTTCGTCGTCCCCGTCGCGGCCCTCGAGCCGGCTGCCCTCGAAGGTTCGGGCGACGAGAACGTCGTCGGCCGACCCGCCGATTACGTTCTCGATCGATGTCAGGATCTCGGTCACCTTCCTGTTGGGGAGGCCCTCCGTCGGCTCATAGACGCGGGCGTAGCCCGAGTGGAGCGTCACGCCGCTCTCCTGATCGGGGACCCAGTCGAAATCGCCGAGGGCGACATAGACCGACCTGTCTTCCAGCGAATAGTCGACGGTGTCGTTTCCGTCGCCGCCATGCAGCATGTCCGTCCCGCTGCCGCCCACCAGGAAATCGTCGCCCGCGCCGCCATAGATCAGATCGTCCCCAGCGCCGCCGAACAGGCGATCGTCGCCGCCGTCGCCGTAGAGGTGGTCGGCGTCGTCATTGCCCCAGAGACGGTCGTCGCCGCCACCGCCGTAGAGCCGGTCTGCGCCGAGCCCGCCGTTCAGATCGTCGCGGCCCCCATCGCCGTAGAGGCGGTCGTCGCCCGCGCCGCCGGTCAGGTCGTCATGGCCGGCACCGCCGTAAAGGATGTCGCTCCCATCCTCGCCGCGCAGCGTGTCGGCTCCGTCTTCACCGTAGATCAGGTCGTCTCCGTCCTCGCCGGTCACGTAATCGTCGCCGTCGCCGCCGTAGAGACTGTCGTCGTCACCGCCGCCGTAGATGAAATCATCGCCACCGAAGCCGTAGAGCACGTCGCGGGTGGAGGTCCCGTAAAGGACGTTGTCCCCGTCGTCACCATTGGCCTGGTCGATCGAAGCCCAGCCGAGACCCGTCACCTTGTGTGCCGGCACTTCATAGAGCGTCTTGTACTCGTGCTTGCGGCCGCCCCCGTCGGATGACTGCGTCGTCCGCGTTGTTGAAAGACTGAGCGTTTTCATGGTGTCCTCCGCGTTCTGAGGGGTTCGCACGGACCGCTGCGGCCCGCTTCCGACCTCGAAAGTGGCGGATGTCAGCGATCGCCTGTATCGGGCATCTGCAGCATTTGCGTGAGCGCAGATGCCCCACCTGGCGGTCCGACAGGTGCATCAGCGGGCGCCCTCGACACGGTGCCGGGGGTGTACGCGAAAAACCCGCCCGGAGGGCCTCCGGGCGAGTTTGCGGCGCAAGAGACGTTGCGCGGGCTTACCCGAAGGGCGACATGCCCCAATCGGTGAACTGATCGGCGTCGACCGCGGTGGTTTCGGTCAGGATCAGCGTTCCCCCGTCAAAATAGGTGTCGTCATAGTAGGTGAGGTGCGAGGGCGGCTCGACCCACTGCACGAGGTCTATGTGCAGGTCCCCATTTACGCCGCGAACGCCTTGGTCCCGCGCATCGACCATGCCATCGCCATTGCGATCCGGGCGGAAGTAGTCGAACAGCTCGTACTGCTGCAGGAGGATCGAGATCTGGTCGTCATCGTCGAACCCATCGATCGTGAGCGTCCCGCCAGTGCTGTAGTCCGCGCGTTCGTAGTTGCTTGCCGGCGGCAGATTGGAAAGCTGCGGCGCGAGCGCAATCGAGAAGGTATCGGCCCCGCCGCCGGCGGTCACGACGTCGTCGCCGCCGTTCCAGACGAAGGAATCGTCGCCCGATCCCAGGTCGATGACATCGTTCCCGGATCCGTCCGCGATTTGGTCATCGCCGCTGCCACCCTGGATTAGGTCGTCGCCGGCATCGCCGTAGATCTCGTCGGCCCCGTGATCGCCCGACAAGAGATCGTTGAAGGTGTTGCCGGTCAGCCGGTCGTCGCCATAGCCGCCGTAGAGCCAACTGCCTTGCTCGCTGGCGGTCATGATGTCATCGCCACCGCCGCCGGTCGCGCTCTCGATCGAATGGAGGTTCTCGACCGCCGAACCGCCGAGCGACCGGGCGGTGCCATCACCGAGATCGATGCCCCACCCGCCTGACGAGTAGGAATAGTCGACCATATCGCGACCGGAGCCGCCGAAGAATTCGTCGATCCCGTCACCGCCGATCAGCACGTCGTCGCCATCGCCGCCATCCAGCCGGTCGTCGCCGTCGCCGCCCGAAAGCCGGTCGTCGTCATGCCCGCCATAGAGCGCATCGTTGCCCCGGCCGCCGTTCAGAACGTCGTCGCCATTGCCGCCGGTCAGGCGGTCGTTGCCGTCGCCGCCCGAGAGCTGGTCGTTCCCACTATTGCCGAACAGGTCGTCGTCGCCGTCGCCGCCTTCCACGACGTCGTCACCGTTGCCACCCTCTGCGCGGTCGTTGCCGCTGCCGCCGAGCAGCCTGTCGGCACCGTTGCCGCCATAGAGATAGTCGTTTCCGGCACCGCCGCGCAGCTCATCATTGCCGTCGCCGCCATGGAGGCGGTCGTTGCCATCCTCTCCCCCGAGGCGGTCGTTTCCGCGATTACCGTAAAGGTCGTCGTCGCCTGCCCGACCGTAGATGCGGTCGTCGCCGCCATTGCCGTAGATGACGTCGCGGGTGGAGGTGCCGTAGAGCGTGTTCGCCTTATCGTCACCGTTCGCCTGTCCGACCGATCCCCACGTGGTCGCCGGTGTGATCGGCCCTTGGTCGACGCCGGTATAGTCGGGTTCTCTGCCAGCGCTGTCGTTCTCGGGACCGCGCGACGCCGGTTTCGACTCGACTGCAGCTCCGGTAGCAAGGAACTGGTCCTCGACCCCGTCCTTCACCGTGTAAGGGTCGATGATCTTGCGATGCATGTCGAACATCTGCGGGCGTTTGGTTACCATTTCGTGGTCTCCTTCTCTCTCGTGGAAAGGGCCGGGAGGTCCGGCCGGTTGCGCGTAAGAGTGTCGTGGCCACGACCGGCCCTCGGTATCGGCAAGCTGACCCAAATCACCACGCGCAGATGTCCCACGACCCGCCGTTGATGCATCTGCAGTAGCCGCAAGCCAGCGGTCGACGGCGATGCGCGTCGCGCAGGGATCACCGACCCAGAGGAAGTCCCGCACTGCGCTGCCCCGAGACCTCGAGGAAGCAGGCCTCCTGTGGCGGTTGGTGCTTCAACGGCAAGCAGTTGGCCGCCGCCTCTGTCGCAGCGCGCCCGGAAGAGAGCCGCTGTGGCGAGCCGCTTGCCGGCAAGTTCGCAGCCGTAGAGGATGGCGCATGACCGTGCCTTCCTATCCCCCCGCCAACCCTGAACTCCCCTGGCCGACCAGGCTCAGGATCCTGGCGCCCGACCCGGGGTCAGAGCCCGCAGAGGTCGATCTCGCCGAGACCCGCCGCTGCGACCGTCCCGATGCGGCAGCGTGATGCCATGGCACGAGTTCATCGACACGGAGCCGCCATCACACGGCTCTTCGCCGCCGTCCTGTTCGAACAGGATCGCGGCTTCCAGGAGGGTAAGTCGCCATGATTGACCCAGTCGAAGTCAAGAAACAGTGGCAGTCGGGCGAGGTAAAATTTGTTATCAACAAAAACAGAGCGCTTCAGCATTCGAAAAAGATACACCAGTTCCTGGATCCACTTTAATATCTGTTTTCATGCTGGCATGCTTCGTCGGATGCCTTTCCGTGGGTTTTTTGGCAAACCTCTATGCGGGTGGTCTGATGTTTCTTCTTGGTGTTGTCTGCATAGGCGCTCTGGCAAGTGGTGACAGGGCGGAACCCGAGCGGGTTCGGGCATCCGACCCGGCCTGTGGAGAGTTTGAGCTGGCATGACGTCCAGGCGTTCCCGGACCGGATCAACGCGCGTTCCGGGGCTCAACCTCTGCCTGCCGTCGGAAGCGCAGTGGGAATATGCTTGCCGCGCAGGAACGGCGACGGCGCTCTACACCGGCGGGATCGAGATCCTCGGCGATAGGAGTGCACCGGCCCTGGACCCGATCGCCTGGTACGCCGGCAACAGCGGTCGAGGGTTCGAGCTTGAGCAAGGCGTCGACAGCTCAGGTTGGCCGGACAAGCAGTATCCCCATGGGAAGGCCGGCACGCGGCTTGTGGGTCTGAAGGCGCCGAACGCCTGGGGTGTCTGCGATATGCTGGGCAATGTGTGGGAATGGTGCGCGGATGACTGGAACCCCGATTACGATGGGGCGCCAACCGACGACCGGGCCTGGATTGAGGCGGATGCCCAGGTCGGCGCATACCGGGTGCTCCGCGGCGGGTCGTGGGAAGACTCCGCCCGCCTCGTTCGGTCCGCATGCCGGGAAGGGGAAGCGCAGGACATCCGCGGCGACGGCATGGGCTTCCGTCTTGCCCGGGTCCGGGAGAGTGCAGAGCCTCCCGCAGCTTAGGCGGAGCCCGACGGATCGGCATCGAAGCGGCACGAAGAAAGCAGCTGGGCATCGCATGGACTTGAGCCGCTCGGACTATACGCAATGAAACGCCTCTATGAGTTCGTCGGCCCGGACCGGTTAAGGCCGGATGCGACGGCCGGAATCCCGCGCTACCGGCTCCATCCCAAGGCGCGCGCGCCGGACCTGCTGTCCGAGCTCGAAATCCGGGACCTGGGTATGACGGAGCTGACGTTGACATACATCGTCGACCAACGCGGCATGGTTTGGGTCGCAGAGCGTCACGTTGAGCATATCGCCTGCGCGCGTGGCGAACCGGTGCTGGCCGCCGGCGAACTGACCGTCGACCTGTCGGTGAAGGAGTTCGAGATTCTCGCGGCGACCAACCAGTCGACTGGCTACTGCCCAGAACCGGAGTGCTGGCACGCTCTTGCAGAAGCACTGGATGCTGCCGGACTCGACCGCCCCGACGGCTTTGAATACGCGTTTCGCTTCGGGCGCTGCCGCAAATGCCGATCGATCACGGTGATCAAAGAGGACGATTTCAGCTGCGCCGAATGCGGATCAGAGCTGGATCCGCTGCGTCAGTGATTGACCATGGTGCCGGCGTCTCTTGCCGCGGCCGGAAGGTTCAGCGTGGCTGATCACCTCCGGCTCGTTTGCCAAAAGCGGACAGGCTGTGCGCCTCCGATTGGACCGAACAGTACCGGCCGCAGGCACTGAAAAGCCGAAAAATGGGGCAAATGCAGTAGGCGATTTACAGCATCTGCCCGATTCCGCGCCCGCGTCGCGCCGCTCATCTTTCCTCCAGGCAGAAACGGTAGCCGGCGGAGATCCCGCATTGCCAAGGCCAACCGCTTGATTGCGATGGAGACGATCATGGCCCTCACCTGGTGGCTCGACGACCGCAGCAACACGCTCGACCGGTCGCGTGCATTCGCAGCCGATGACCTGATCTTTGCCAACGGCGGCAATGACACGATACTGAGCGGGCGCGGCCGGGATACGGTCTTCGGCGGGGCCGGCAACGACTTCCTGTTCGGCGGGCAAGACGACGACGTCCTCTACGGCGAATGGGGAGCCGACCACCTCTACGGCGAAGCCGGCAACGACCTGCTCGACGGTGGAGCGGACAGCGACCGACTCTACGGTGGAGCGGGCGACGACATCCTCTTGGGCGGCGGCGGGACCGATGCCGATATTCTGAACGGCGGCAGCGGTGTCGATACCGCACGCTACTCCCAGGCCGGCAGCGGTGTTCAGGTCTACCTCAGCACGGGCCGAGCCTACGGCGGCGCCGGCCGAGACACGCTGATCTCGATCGAGAACGTCGAGGGCAGCCGGCATGGCGACTACCTGGTCGGCAACAACGGCAACAACCGACTGAGCGGCGGCGACGGCAACGACTCCCTCTATGGGGGCGACGGCAACGATTTGCTGACCGGGGGCGACGGCGTTGACCGTCTTTACGGTCAGGACGGCATCGACCTGATGGATGGCGGCGCCGGCCGGGACTACCTGTCCGGTGGCGACGGCGGTGACGCGCTGTTCGGCGGTAGCTCAAATGACGAGCTGAACGGCGGCCGCGGCAACGACCACATGGACGGGGGCAGCGGCATCGACACGGCCGTCTACACCGCCGCGACGGGTGCAGTGATCGTGAACTTTGCCATCGGGCGATCCTACGGCGCCGATGGCGAAGACACGCTCATCAACATCGAAAACGCCGCAACCGGCCGATACGACGACAGCCTGACCGGCAACAACGTGGCCAATCGGCTGGAGGGCTATTCCGGCGACGACCGTCTTTGGGGCAATGGCGGCAACGACATACTGATCGGCGGTGCCGGCAATGACGTCTTCGATGGAGGGGCGGGCAACGACCAGCTTCTAGGTGGCGCCGGCACCGACACGGCGAGCTGGCTCGCGGTCGGCAGTGCCGTTCAGGTCTACCTCAACACCGGCCGCGCCTATGGCGGCGGCGGCAACGACACGCTGTCGGACATCGAGAACGTCGACGGCAGCCATTTCGGCGATGTCATCTACGGCGACAGCGAGGGAAACCGACTGTCCGGCCATGGTGGCGACGATCTGATCTATGCCGGCGGCGACGGCGATACGGTCACCGGCGACAACGGCAACGACACGCTGTTCGGTCAGGGTGGCGCCGATGTCGTGATTGGCGGCGACGGCTCGGACTATCTCGACGGCGGCGATGAACGTGACTGGTTGGTTGGTGGAGACGGCGACGACACGCTGACGGGCGGGCGCGGCGACGACCTGATTGAAGGCGGCGCCGGGTATGACGAAGCGCGGTTTACCTTTGCCGGCAGCGGGGTGGTCGTCGATCTCAGCACCGGCACGGCCAGCGGGGGCGACGGCAGCGACGTGCTGACCGACATCGAGGCGGTCGTCGGCAGCGCCCATCATGACACCCTCGTCGGCAACGGTGGTCGCAACGAATTGTCGGGCGGTGCAGGTCGCGACCTGCTGAGCGGCGCCGGCGGTCACGATCTGCTGCAGGGCGGCATCGGGGACGATCAGCTACATGGCGGTGATGGGAACGACGAGATCCGGGGCGACGATGGCCAGGATCTGGCCGCCGGCGGCGCCGGCAACGACGATCTGGAGGGCGGCACCGGCAACGATGTGCTGCGCGGCGAGAACGGCGACGACGCCCTGTTCGGCGGCGCGGGCGATGACCTGATCATCGGCGGTCGCGGGTCCGACTCCCTCTACGGCGATGCCGTTCGCACGGACGAAGGGATCTTCCCACCCTCTGGCGTGCAGTCGGGCGCCGATACCTTCGCGTTCGAAGCAGGCCATGACGCCGTGGACTCGATCTGGGACTTTCAGATGGGGATCGATCGTTTCGCCTTCGAAGACGAGATGTTCACCCCCGGTCGATGGACGGGCGACCCCGCCGATCTCGGACAGATCCTGCGCATGATGCCCTTCGAAACCTTCGGTGGCGTCGTGCTGCAAGCGCACATGGACGGAGACTGGAGCGATGTCGCCTTCGTGTTCGGCCTGCCGACGAACCCGGAGTTCACCGGTGCGGCGCTCGGCTTCATGTACTCCGAGGGCGACCTCCTGATCGGTTAGGCGGGAATGACGGAGTCGCCTCAGGAGACACCATCCTCGTATCCTCGCCGCCTGCTCACAAGACAGGCCAGGAACCACCTTTCAAATCGAGCCACCCCGCGGGGCCCATCTCGGATCCCAGCGAACTAAGGAATGCTTGATCATGTCGACGAATAGGGGAAAGAAATTGGTCGGATATCTCTTTGCCGGGATAGCAGCGGCCGGAGCCTACGTGGGAGCCCATTACCTGGTGAGTGGTCAGCTGCCGGGGCAGCCGGCCAGCTACCGTTCCTCACCGGAGCCTTTCGAAGATCTCATGGTGTCAAGCGCCGCCGATAGTTTCTTGAACGCACCGAACGCAGAGCAAGTTGGGCAGATCCGTCTGACCCTAGACCTGGTGGGGCACTCGTGCAGCGGGGATCTTGTGACCGGACCGGGCGTCGAGGAGGGCAACTATGTCTATGTGCCGGTTTCGTGCGACGGGCAGGCCTTTGCCTATGCCCTTGAGCGAGAGGGAGCAAGCACATCGATCATTCCCTGTGCCGAGTTCTCGGGAACCGTCCCGGGGATTTGCCGATAACCCTGTTTAGAGCGCCAACCATGAGCCAAGGTTCGACTAGCACCACCCTCTTGGGGGCCGGTCAGTCACAAGGCGTTGCTGTGCCTCACCATCGAAACGGCGATCCCCACCAAATCAGTGGAGCCTAGGAAGTGAAATTCGCCGCATTGACGTCCATCGGCCACAACATCGCGGATTCGCTGGCGAGCGGGAACGGCCTGCTTATTGGCGTCTACGACATGGACGTATTCGGTGAGGCAGATCAGGGACCGGATGGCTACATATTGGTCGATTTTCTGGCTGGCACGTCGTCAGGTAACCCAACGTCCGAGGAACTCGCCCGCGCGATTGGGGCCTACGCTGAAGTCTTGCCGGGTTTCTGCAGGAAGCACGGAGTAGAGGCTAGCGAGTTCCGAGAATTGACCGCCAGATACGCCGTGGATTCGCTCGGTCGCCGATACATCGTAACCGTGGAAAACAAGAGGGGGCGGCGTTCTGTCGATGAATATGTGGGCGTGCCGGGAAGGCGAGCAAAGGAATTGGATGAGTTGGGCCGTGTCAGGCCGAAACGGCTCAGGGGAGAGTAGCCTGGGAGGGATACCCGAGATCTGGCCCGAATTAATAGGCGGCGCTGCGGGATGCCCGATACATCGATAGGAGTGGCTGCTGGTCATCAGATACCAGGCCTCGGCCGTTCGCGGTAGTATTCCAGCGCTAACCGCCCCCGCCGCTTCCAGGAGCCGTTCAGGCGACATCGATGCCGCGATGGTGAGCGGCCGGAGTTCGCCGACCGGCCCCAGTCTACTGAAGAGGGCCGATGCCCGCCGCTCCCAGCAGGTCGGGGGCGCCGTGGAGCGGGGCGGGCGCCGGTAAGCTGGGGCGAATTCATGTCGCCGCCGTGTGTATTCGAACCTGCTCCAGGAGCAGACGAAGATCGGTCTTCGGCGCCACACACATCGTTCGATACGCGTCCGGGAGGCCCAGTCAGCGACCCGTTCGGTGAGGACGTCTTTTTGGGATGGGTGTGAGCCATAGCTTTGGCCGCTGATCCGCCTGAGAGTCCCAGGTCAATTGCTCTCTGCATTGAAGAGATGGCGCAGGGCGATGGCGGCGGCGGCCGTTCGGTTTTCCACGCCAAGCTTCAAAAAGATCTGTTCGACGTGCTTGGTCACCGTGCGCGGGCTGAGCGTCAGGATGTCCGCGATGTCGCGGTTCGATTTGCCATGTGCCAGCCAGGCAAGGACTTCCCCTTCGCGGGTTGAAATCCCGAGCGCGCCGCTGAGGACATCGGGCTGGCTGAGCCTCTGCTTGAGGCCGATGCGGGCGAGGATGTCGCCCGCCGCCGATCGACCGATCAGCGTAATCCGCACGCCCTGCCCATCGGCGCAGCCGAGTTCGAGTTCGCTGCTGTTCGAGATCGGCTGATTGGCCGCCGTTTCCAGCCAGGCGACGAGGCGTTCGTCCTTCAAGGGATCGCGCGTCTCGCTGGCGTCGGCGAGAAGTGCGCTGCCGCGCGGCGACGTCCACGAAACTGTCCAGGACGGCCGAAAGGCGACAACGCCGTGTTCGGCCGTATCGAGTGCCTCCCGCGCTTCGGAGATCATCCGGGCATTGGCGACATGCACGGAGATGCGGGCAATCAGCTCGTCGGGCTTGATCGGCTTCAGCACATAGTCGACGCCACCGGCACGCAGCCCGGCCAGCACATGCTCGCTGTCGCTCAGCCCCGTCATGAAGACGACCGGCGTTGTGGCAAGCTGAGGCAACGCCTTGATCCGACGGCAGGTCTCGAAGCCATCGAGCCCCGGCATTAGCGCGTCGAGCAGGATCAGGTCCGGTTCGATCCGCCCCAGCAGTTGCAGCGCCGAGGTGCCGTCCCGGGCGACGATCGCCATCAGTCCGGCCTCTTCCAGCGCGGCAATCAGCATGCCGAGGGTCTCGGGATTGTCGTCGACCAGGAGGACGATGCTCTGATCCTTGTGATTGCTTTCAGCCACAGCGCGCCTCATTCAACAGTGCGCTGAGGCCGCGCAGATCGATCTGTTCCAGATGCTGCTGCGCGCGGTTGACGAACGCGTCGATGCCCGCATCGGTGACTTCCACGGTGCGCAGCACGTCTTCGGCACCGCGTACATGGCCGATCGCAATCATCTCTTCGAGGCGTTCCAGCACGTCCTGCGGTGCGCGCGGCTTCGGCCCAGGCTCGCCGGCCGCGGCGTCGACCAGCCATTCGAGCCTCAGATGGCGTTCGATCTTCTGCAGCAGGGTTTCGATGATCACCGGCTTCGGAAGGAAGTCGTCGTGCAGGACCATCGTCTCGCCCGAAAGCCGATCGTCGGCAGCATGGGCCGACACCATGATGATCGGTGCCTTGAGATCATGTTCGGTGCGAAGACGTGCCGCCAGAGACCACCCCGACATGTTCGGCATGGCCACATCGACCAAAAGGATATCGGGCGGCACGGCCTTGACCATCGACAGCGCCGCTTCGCCGGACTCGGCGAGAGCGACGCGGAACCCGAGGGGCCTCAGCGCATCCTCCAGCAGGGCCCGGTGCTCCGGGTTGTCGTCGACCACCAGCACCTGGCGCCTGGCCCCCCGATACCCGTAGATCCGCTTTGCCGCCTGCGCCCTCTTCGGGCCGTCGCAACGCGGCAGCATCAGGCGCACCTGAAAGGCCGACCCCTGCCCGGGAACGCTCTCCAGCCGCAGATCACCGCCCAGCATCGCCACCAGATGCTTGGTGATGGTCAGGCCGAGACCTGTCCCGCGGACCGGGGCGCTCGGGTCCTCCACGCGTTCGAAGGGTGCGAAGATCCGCTCTTGATCCTTCTCCGCGATACCGCGCCCGGTATCGGAGACCGTGAACGTCGCAATCTCGGTGCGGTACCCAACCTCAAATCGGATCTCGCCCTCAGACGTATAGCGGACCGCGTTGGACAGCAGGTTGATGAGGATCTGCCGCAGCCGCCGCTCGTCGGCCTTAACGATCTCCGGGACGTTGGGCGCGATGTCATCGTGGAAGCGCAGATTGCTTTGTGCTGCTTCCATCCTGAAGATCGCGGACACTTGGTCGAGCAGCTCGCGAAGACTCATTTCCGCCCGGTCGACCTGCAACCGCCCCGCTTCGATCTTGGAGATGTCGAGAAGGCCTTCGATCAAGCCGGCCAGATGCTCCGACGATCGGCGGATCAGGCGGACGCCCGGCTTTCGGTGCGCCGGAATGGTCGGGTCGGATTCGAGAAGCTGGGCGTATCCGAGAATGGCGTTGAGCGGTGTGCGCAGTTCGTGGCTGATGCCGACCACATAGCGGCTCTTCGCCTCGTTTGCGGCCTCTGCAGCCTCCTTGGCCCGCTGCAGTTCCGCGGCCGTCCGGCCATGCGCGCGGATCTCAGCAAGCAGGCGGCTGGTCTGTCGCTCTCGCTCGCGATTGGCGAGCGTACGGCTCTCATGGGCCAGCGTGTACAGCCAAGTCGCCACGCCCACGATGATCAACATCATCCCGAAGGCCAGCGCCAAGGCCCAGCCGACCTCGCCAGCACCGTTCGGCGCCTTGAGCGTCGATTGATGATGGATCATCCAGAAAGCCGCCCCGATGAGCAGGGCGAAGGTGCCCGCCACCAGGGTGAAGAGGCCGTAGCGACCTTGCACTATCGGTCTGATGCCAGGTGGCAGGAAGCGGTCCGCCAAACGGCCGATCTGTAAGTCCACCCGGCCGTGCGGCTTGCACAGATCGGCGCAGCGCGCCTCAAGCGAGCAGCACAGCGAGCAGATCAGCCCGCTGTGGAACGGGCAATCGACGATGTCCTCGGGATCGAACGAATGCTCGCAGATAATGCACCGGTGTTCGCCGGCTGAATTGCATGCGTGTTCCTTGGCGTGGTTCTGCGGCGCGCGGGCTAGGTAGTAGTGCCCCCCGGCGACGACCGCTAGCAACGGTGTGGCGACCAGCGCGATGCCGAGCGCGATCAGGCTTGAGAACGCGGCAAACACCGATCCCAAGAGCCCGGTGAAGCACAGCAGCGATATCACGGTCGCCGACGCCATGGCGCCGACGCCGATCGGATTGACGTCAAAGAGGTAGCCGCGTCTGAACTCTACGTTTCGTGGACGCAGCCCGAGGGGACGGTTGATGACGAGGTCCGCGGTGATCGTGCCGACCCAGGCCACTGCGACATGCGAATAGACGCCAAGCACGGTTTCCAGCGCGCCGAAGGCGCCGAATTCCATCAGCATCAGGGCGATAAGGACGTTGAACACGAGCCAGACAACCCGGCCCGGATGGCTGTGCGTCAGACGCGAAAAGAAATTGGACCAGGCAATCGAACCGGCATAGGCGTTCGTCACATTGATCTTGAGTTGGGCGAGAATGACGAAGAACCCGGTTAGCAGCAGAGCCGTTTCCGCTGGCGCAAATTCGCTGAAGGCCGCGAGATACATTTGGGTTGGCTCAACGGCTTCTTCCGCCGGCACACCGTTGCCGACGAGAAGCACGGCCAGGAACGATCCCGCGAGCATCTTCAAGGTCCCGATCACCGCCCAACCGGGCCCGGCCGCGAGCAAAGCCGTCCACCACGCGACGCGGTCTCTCCGGGTCTTCGGCTCCGGCAGAAAGCGCAGAAAATCGACCTGCTCGCCGACCTGGGCGATCAGCGACAGCGCAATGCCGGCTGCGGCGGCCACCAGAACGAGATCGATCCCGTCGCTGGCGTCGCCGAGCCGACCTTCATGGGCGAACCATGGGGTGAGGTCGGTTCCGATGGCGACGAAGACCACGAAGGGCGCGATCTGGAGGGCAATCCAGAATGGCTGCGTCCACTTCTGGAAGACGCCGATCCGCGTGAACCCATGCGTCACCAGCGGAATGACGACAAGGGCGTTCAGGAGGTAGCCAATCTCAAGCGGAATACCGAGGCATAGTTCCAGCGCGTGGCTGAGTATTGCCGCTTCAAGCGCAAAGAAGATGAACGTGAAGCTTGCATAGATGAGTGATGTGACCGTCGATCCCAAGTAACCGAAACCGGCACCGCGCGTCAGCAGGTCGATGTCCACACCGGTGCGGGCCGCATGATAGCTGATGGGCAGTGACGTCAGGAAAAGGATCGCGCCCACCAGAAGGATGGCGGCAATGGCATTGTGGCTGCCGAAAGATAATGTCAGCGCTCCGCCAATCGCCTCAAGAGCCAGGAAAGAGATCGACCCGATCGCAGTATTCGCGACCCGGCGATACGACCACTTGCGAGCACGTCGCGCCGTATACCGAAGCGCGAAATCTTCAAGCGTTTCGTTCGCGACCCATTGATTGTAAGTGCGTCGAACGCGCGTGACTGACTCTGCTTGGCTCATTGTCTGGATGCGACGCCCGTGCCGATGACACCTCTGCTCATCCCGGCGAAACAGCAATGCCGGTCCGATAGCGAAACCTTAGCCCGGGAATTTTGCGTACCGCACTACGTATTTCGTCCCCTTGCTGCAATGCACCATCCCCTCGATCCTTAGAGCCGAAAAAGATCATTACTGATCTAGAGATTCCAGGAGGGGCAATCTGATGAACGACGACAAGGCACCGTTGGGTTCGCGTTTCCGGCCCTCACGGCGATCGGTCTTGCAGGGCAGCGCTGCACTGACTGCGTCACTTTTTGCGCCGAAGGGGCTGCTCGCTTCGGATTTCCCGACGGACCAAGTCAACACAACGGGGCTGGCGGTCACGGATGACACGGTCACGATCGGGATTCTTCACTCGATCACCGGGACCATGGCGATCTCGGAAACAGGCTCCGTGCAGGCGGAGAAGCTCGCCATCGCGCAGATCAACGCGCAGGGCGGCATTCTTGGGCGCCAGATCGAGTACATCCAGGAGGACGGCGCGTCCGACTGGCCGACCTTCGCCGAGAAGGCCCGCAAGCTTCTCGTGAACGACCGCGTCGCGTCTGTTATGGGCTGCTGGACGTCGGCTTCGCGCAAGGCCGTGCTGCCGGTCTTCGAGCAGCACAACGGCTTCCTTTACTATCCGACCTTTTACGAGGGTCTCGAGCAATCGCCGAACGTCATCTACACCGGCCAGGAAGCGACCCAGCAAATCATCGCCGGCCTGGATTGGGTCGCGCGGGAGAAGGGTGCTGAGACGTTCTACCTGCTCGGCTCCGACTACATCTGGCCGCGCACCTCCAACAAGATCGCCCGCATCCACATCGAGGAATTCCTCGGCAAGGAGGTGGTGGGCGAGGAGTATTACCCACTCGGCCATACCCAGTTCAATTCGGTGATGAACAAGATCCGGTTGCGGCGACCTGACGTGATCTACGCCATCGTGGTCGGTGGCTCGAATGTCGCCTTCTACAGGCAGTTGAAGGCGGCCGGGATCGATATGACGGAAGAGTCACCGCTTCTCTTGACGATATCGGTCACCGAAGACGAGATCCGCGGCATCGGCGGCGAGAACATTGTCGGCGCGTATGCCTGCATGAAGTACTTCCAGAGCCTGGAAAACGAGAACAACCTCGCCTTCGTCCAAGCCTTCAAGGAAATGTGGGGCGAGGACATGGTGATCGGCGACGTGACGCAGGCCGCCTATCTCGGTCCCTGGCTCTACAAGTTCGCAGTAGAGCAAGCGGGATCGTTCGACGTGGACCAGGTCCGCGCCGCCAGCCCTGGCATCGAGTTCAACGAGGCGCCCGAGGGCTACGTCCGGATCCACGAGAACCATCATCTCTGGTCGAAAACGCGGGTCGGTCGGGCGCGGGACGACGGCCAGTATGATGTGGTCTTCGAGACCGAGGACCTGGTCGAGCCGGATCCATTCCCGGAAGGCTACCAGTAACCCTCGGCTAACCGCGGAGACGGCGCGGACCCGGGGCAGCAGCCGCGTACTGGCGGGTCTGTACCCGGGTCCGACACCACTCCATTCCATTCAGCGATGACACCGCGCGGCAGGGGACGCCATGTTCGACGGTTTTACGATGGGCGAGCTGGGTGCGATCTTTGCGATGCAGGGATTCGCGGGCTTGATCCTCTTCTCCGTGTTCGTCCTGATGGCGCTCGGCTTGGCTATTATTTTTGGCCAGATGGGCGTCATCAATATGGCGCATGGCGAATTCCTGATATTGGGCGCGTATGTCACGTATCTGTGCGCGCAGTTCTTTGAGGCATTCTTGCCCAATCTTTACGGTATTTACTTCTTTGTGGCGATGGCGCTCGCGTTCTGCGTGGCCGGTGCTTTTGGAATGCTGGTCGAATGGGGGCTCATACGCCACCTGTACAGGCGTCCGCTCGACACGCTGCTGGCAACTTGGGGCCTGAGCCTCATCCTGCAGCAGACCTATCGCTCGGTATTCGGCGCGCGCGAGGTCGGGGTCACCATCCCTGAGTGGATGCTCGGTTCGCTGCAGCTCACCGATCTGATCGAGGTGCCGATCAACGGCATCTTCGTGATGACCCTGACGACGGTGATTGCCGGGCTGGTCGCCTTCATGATGTTCCGGTCTGGCTGGGGCAGGCGGGTGCGTGCCGTCGTGCAGGATCGCACCATGGCGGGTGCTGTCGGCATCAACACCGAGATGACGGATCGGATGACCTTCGGCATCGGCTGCGGGATTGCAGGCGTCGCTGGTTCCGCCTTCACCATGATCGGATCCACCGGGCCGACCGCAGGTCAGCTCTACATCGTCGACACCTTCCTGGTCGTCGTCTTCGGCGGCGCGGGCAGCCTGTTCGGCACGATCGCGTCAGCCTTCACCATCAGCCAGGCGCAATCCGTTCTTGAGTTCTTCCTCTCCGGATCCATGGCGAAGGTGCTCACCCTCCTGACGGTCGTCGGCATCCTGATGCTGCGCCCGCAGGGCTTGTTCACGCTCAAGATCCGCAAGTGAGGTGAGGCCGATGGCGCACGCTCGTATACGTCTGTTCACGCCTGCTGAGATCGTCGGCTTCATCATTCTCGCCGTCATCGTCTTCGCGGTGCTGCCCCTGGTGATGGACTCGTTTCGGCTGAACCTGTTCGGGAAGTACCTAACCTATGGGTTTGTCGCCATCGGACTGGTTCTTTGCTGGGGCGCGGGGGGCATCCTTTCGCTGGGGCAGGGCGTCTTCTTCGGTCTCGGCGGCTACTGCATGGCCATGTTCTTGAAGCTGGAGGCATCGACCCCCGAGGCGACATCCATACAGACGACACCCGGCATCCCCGATTTCATGGACTGGAACCAGGTGACGGCGCTGCCCTGGTGGTGGGAGCCCTTCAACAACTTTGCCTTCACCCTGTTCGCCATTCTCGCCGTGCCCATGGCTTTCGCCTTCATCATCGGCTTTGCCATGTTCACGCGTCGGGTTGGCGGCGTCTATTTCGCGATCATCACCCAGGCGATCGCGGCGATCCTGACGATCCTGATCATCGGGCAGCAGGGCTACACTGGGGGTGTCAACGGCATCACGGATCTTCGGACACTGCTTGGCTGGGACATCCGCCCGGACGAGGCGAAGACCACGCTCTACTTCGTCAACGGCGTGCTTCTGTTCGGGTGCCTTCTGATCGCCCATCTGATCCGCCGCTCGAAGCTGGGCAGATTGCTGATCGCCATCCGCGATCAGGAGGATCGAGTCCGCTTCTCCGGCTACGACGTAGCCAATTTCAAGATCTTCGTCTTCTGCGTCGGTGCCGGCATGGCGGCCGTGGGCGGTGCGATGTTCACGCTGCAAGTCGGCTTCATGTCGCCGACCCTGATCGGCATCGTCCCCTCAATCGAAATGGTCATCTTCTGCGCGGTGGGCGGACGGCTGTCCATTCTGGGCGCGGTCTATGGCGCGGTGCTGGTGAACTGGGCGAAGACGGCCTTTTCGGAGACCTTTCCCGAACTCTGGCTGTTCGCGATGGGCGCCCTCTTCATCGGGGTGGTCCTCGCCTTCCCTTACGGCCTGGCGGGTCTCTACGACGACCATGTCAAGCCGCGACTCCTGTGGCTCGCGCAGCTCTGGCCACGCCGTCGCGGCAGTCCCGACACCAACGCCCTTGCCGGTCCGACGGAGCAGGTCGGCGGCGGCTACGCCCTCGCGTCGAAGGGAGGATCGCGTGACGCCTCCACTTAAGACACCACATCATCGCACCGACTTTCTGCTGGCGGTGGAAGGACTGACCGTCTCCTTCGACGGCTTCAGAGCGGTCGACGATCTGAGCTTCTACGTGGACAAGGACGAGATCCGCGTGATCATCGGTCCCAATGGGGCAGGCAAGACGACGGTCCTCGATCTCATCTGCGGCCGCACCAAGGCGACCGGTGGCTCGGTGCGGTTCAAGGAGCGCGAGCTCTTGTCCATGCGCGAAGACCAGATCGTGCATTTGGGCGTCGGGCGGAAGTTCCAGAACCCCTCGATCTATGAGGACCTTTCGGTCTTCGAAAACCTCGAGCTGAGCTATCCGACGGGGTACACCGTCTTCGGCGCGCTGGCCTTCAAGCGATCAAGCGAAGTCGTCGCCCGGATCGAGGATGTCGCCGAGACGATCTTCTTGAAGGACCTGCTGAGCACCCGCGCCGCTGCCCTGTCGCATGGCCAGAAGCAGTGGCTCGAGATCGGCATGCTGCTCATTCAAGACCCGGAACTGCTGATGCTCGACGAGCCGGTCGCCGGCATGTCGGTTGCCGAGCGAAAGCAGACCGCGGAACTGCTTCACCGGATCATCGAGAACCGTTCGGTCATCGTGATCGAGCACGACATGAACTTCGTGGAAGACATCGCCCACAAGGTGACGGTGTTGCACCAGGGCAAGGTGCTTTCCGAGGGATCGATGGCCACGGTCCAGTCGGACCCCAGGGTCGTCGAAGTCTATCTGGGACATTGAGGGCAGGGTCATGCTGCAGGTTCGCGATCTCCATGTCGCCTACGGCCAGTCCGAGGTGCTTCACGGCATCGATTTCAGCGTCGCGCCCGGCGAGATCGTCGCCATCATGGGTCGCAACGGCATGGGCAAGACGACCCTGATGAAGGCGCTGATGGGTATCGTGCCGTCAACGGCGGGCGATGTCCGGATCGCCGACAGCGACGTCAACCGGTTGAAGACCTATCGGCGGGTTGCCGAAGGCATGGGCTACGTTCCCCAGGGCCGCGCGATCTTCTCGACGATGACGGTTCAGGAGAATGTCGAGACCGGCCTGTCTTCGACCGGCAAGAAAGCGGTTTCCGGCGATATCTATGAGCTGTTCCCGGTGCTGCTGGAGATGAAGGGCCGGCGCGGCGGCAATCTCTCCGGCGGCCAGCAGCAGCAACTGGCGATCGCGCGCGCGCTCGCGTCAGAGCCGAAGGTTCTGCTGCTCGACGAGCCCACGGAGGGCATCCAGCCCTCGATCATCCGCGAGATGGGCCGCGTCCTGCGCCGCATCCGTGACGAGCGGGGGCTGTCGATCGTCGTCTCGGAGCAGGTCCTCAGCTTCGCGCTCGACGTCGCCGACCGGGTGCTTGTGCTGGAGAATGGCCGCTTCGTTCACGATGCCCCGCGGGAGGGCATCGACGAGGCCAAGATCTCGAAGTTCCTGTCGGTCTGAGGCGTCGCCGCCTCGCGGGCCGTATTCACAACCACCCGACGGGCAAGCCCAATACCCGTCACGTCGTAGAAGGAGGGAGCGATGGCCGAAACCCTGATCGCGGTCGACCTGTCAGAAAGCCCATACACCAACGACAAGATCCACAACCGCTGGCATCCCGACATCCCCATCGTGGAATGGGTGAACCCCGGTGACGACTTCATCATCGAGACCTATGACTGGACCGGCGGCCAGATCAAGAATGACGACGATGCCGCCGACGTGCGG
>JANQQD010000395.1 GCA_028285185.1 Anaerolineae bacterium
GATCTCGATGCTCGTGCCGCCGCCGGCACCCGGATCAAGCTCCGCATAGGCGATGTGGCCGCCGGCCGCCAATGGCCCGCCGCGCTCCGCACCGCCGACCAGCACCGTGCCGCCGCCGCTGGGCCCGGAGGCGTCAATCTCCGCACCCAGGTCCAGCACAAGGTGTTCGCCCAGCACATGGACGGTGCCGCCCTGATCGCCCGGACCTTCGCCTGAAACGTCGATGGTGTCGGCCACCGTGACCGTTCCGGTCTCACCGCCCAAGATGACGACCTGGCCGCCGCGGTTCACGATCCCGTCCCCGAACTCCACATGATCGAGGTTGATCACCGTGTCGATCACGTCCGCCGCGGCATCGGCCGTCAGGATCACCTGGCCACCGTCGGACAGGATCGTGCCGTCGTCCACCACCAGCGCCTCGACCGGCGTGCCGTCCGCCGCCTCGGGAAGCTGCGTCACCGGATTGGTGATCGCGAAATTCACCAGCCCGTCGCCGTAGTAATCCAGCGCGAAGCCCTCACCGGCACCGAGGATCGCCACGTTCGCAACGATCGCGCCGGAGTTGCGGACGCCCGGGGCAACCAGCGCGGCCAAACCGCTCGCATTGATGCTGCCGTAGTTCACGACCGTCGCGGTCGGGCTGCCGGTGCCCAGCTCGAACTCCACGAACCCGCCGGCCATGAACTCCGTGCGTTCGGCGATGCTGAGCGTGGTGGCGACGATCGACTGCACGTCGACCTGGGCGGTCTGCTCGAACGTGATGCCCTGGGGATTGGACAGGAACACCTGGCCCGTGCTGGTGATCGAGCCGGCGATGGAGGACGGGCCGCCAAAGATGATGTTCAGCGCCGCCGCAAGCTCACCGGGCTGCTCGAAATGAACCGTCTCGCCGGCGCCGACATCGAAGGACTGCCATTCGATGATGACGCGGTCGGTGTGCTGATGGATGGTGACGGAGGTGTCGCCATAGGTGATATCGGCCTGGCCTTCCGTGACCACGCCACCGGCGGGCGCCGCCCATGCGGGGTCGGAGGCCAAGAGCCAACCGCACACGGCCGCCGTGGTCAGTGCCGTCGTGCCCGCCAGTGCATAGCGCAGCGCAGACGGCCGGTCCGCCGCCTGTGCGCCTGCGATTGGTGCGCCGCTGCCGCGACAGGCGGCGAACCGCCGACGATCCACTATCGGACGGCGGACGGCTGCATGGGAATGGGCACGGGCCTGGCTGTTGCGGCGGATCGACATGTCTCATTCCTTCCCACTGCTGCTCTCCAGGCTGTCGCGCTTCGACGGGCCGATGCTTCTGTGGCAGCGTTCTTCACGATCTATCCTATAATGAGTGCGACAATGCGTCACCAAATAACGTCAAATGCCGTACACATTATTGGTAAATAGGTACAACAATTCAGTTAAGTTTATTCCTTACTATGGGGTTAAGCGGCATTAACAACTTGTGAAAAATTATATAAAATTTGCTGGGAATTACATAGTTCAGACGCGCAATCATGCAGACAGCCCCGAATCAATAGCGATTGACCTTGTCTTCCTCGGACAAATCGCGACCGATTAGGCTTTCGCCTAGCTCAATGCCTGATTATGACAGCGCCTCTTCACGGGCCTGCTTTGTGCAGCCGTCGACGCTCGTGCCGGCGCCACGAAAGGAACCCATGTCCTCAACGCTGCAATTGGGGGCCGGCGTTTAATGCGAACACACCTAAAATGCAACAAAAATTCCATAAAATGGCCCGAAAATTTCGGAAATACTCTAAACAAGTCTTGGAGTTTCAATGAATTCAGAGATCGAAGACGAGAATTTCCCCCTTCTATCAACGACCGTCAGCTTCAGCCTGGGACGAAGTGTAGTTTCTGCCAGAGGCGAGGGGTCGTCGGCGCCAGATGCCCAACCGACCATGGCCGCGCACAATCGGAGCCCATCGGGGCAGAACCACCTCAGTCTTGCTGCAGAGCAGCCGGATGTCGCTGCCGTAGTGCCTTCGGAGATCCACCACCGTTGAGAGTCAGCCTATCGACACGCGGTGTCGACGTTCCAGAAGTCGCCGAAATAGGTCTGCACACAGAGGTCCTCGGCCTGAGCCTGCTCGCTGCCGGGGCCGGCGGCGGGCTCAAGCCCGCCCAGATTGACCGGGCCGTTCGTCCCGCCGCCCGCTGCCGGCTGCAGCCCGCCGATGCCGAAGGCGTCGGTGAACACGGTCGTCTGGAACGGCTCGCCCAGTTCGTTGGTGAAGAACTGCGCCCCGCCCGGGCGGTCGAGCTGGCTTTCCGGCCCCCGGACTTCGTCGCGCAGCGTCTCCACATCCGTCGGCAGCTCAGGGGCGTCGAACGGCGCGGCCGGTTCGATGGCCGGCGCCCGCAGCGCGTCGCTCAGGAGGTAGTAGGCGAAGTTGCCGTCCACCACCGGACCGCCGCCCACTGCCGTTCCCGGCGCGTAGGGGCCGGCTGCAAACGGGAACAGCCCCTGGTTGTTGGGTCCCTGGGCAGCGCCATGGGCCACGCCGTTCAGCAATGCCGCCGGGTTGACCCCGTCGTTGGCGAGGGCCAGCAGATAGATGCGCAGCTCGCCGCCATTTCCCCGCGGCGCGCTGTTGAACTGGCTGAGAGCATCGGTCGTCAACAGCCCGTCCACGCCGATGAAGGTCCGCCCGGCGGTGTAGGTGCCGTCGTTATCGATCAGGTGGCCGATGAAGGCGTTGGTCAGCGCCGCCGTGCCGCCGACGCGCACGAACACGTCGCCGCTGACCGTGTTGCCCGCATCCCCGTCGCCGGGATTGTCGCCGTGACCGATCAGGGCGTAGCGGTCGGTCGTGTTCAGGCCGGCCAATATGAGGTTATTGAGGACGGTGACGTCGATAGCGCCGCTGTGGTTGCCATTGGCGCCCGTGCCGCCATGACCGAGCAGCGCATAAGCGCTGCGTGCGTTCCCTCCTGCGAACGCAATGTTACGCGCCGAGAGGATTGAGATCGTTCCGCCGTGATTGCCGTTCACTTCCATTCCGCCATGACCGAGCTGGGCAAATGCGGAAGTGCCCGTGCCACCCCGGAATGTCAGGTCACCGGTAGAAGTGATCGAAATCGCGCCACTCGCGTTAATGCCGCCGAAGCTCCCAATTGAAGAGCCATGCCCAAGCATGGCGTGCGCGAAGCCGCCACGTGCGATGAACGAAATATTGTTCGCACTGGTAATGCGGATTTCGCCGCTCAGGGTCATCAGTTGCCCTACATTGACAAGACCCCCATCAGGAATACCGTTGCCGGATGCCAAACCGCCGTGGCCGAGATGCGCATATGCAAATGTCCCAGTGCCTGCTCTGAAATCCAGGTCTCCCGACGCTGCGATCGTGATGACGCCGCTGGCACCTGCCCCGGACCTACTCGTGCCGCCATGGCCAAGCTTTGCATAGGTATCGAAAAATCCACCACCAGTGAAAAGGAGGTTTCTGGCAGATACTATATCGATGTTACCACCGATGGTTCCAAAGCCAAACATACCGCCATGTCCAAGCTGGGCGAACGAGGTTTCGCCAGTAGCGGCACCGGTGAATATCAGATCTAGTGCAGATACGACCGTGATATCTCCGGTTATGTCCCCGGTGACAAACTGGCCGCCATGTCCAAGCATGGCGTGAGCGCTGAAACCGTTGCCACCCCGGAACTCAATGTTCTGGGTCGTTCTCGTCTCTACTGAGATTGCCGCATCTACGGTTGCCTCCACAATTGGCGCGATATCGTCATCTTGTGCGAAACTCCTATCGAAATCGGTCCCAACGTGGCCGATCTGAGCACGCGCGTAGAACGAGTCTCCGCCCTGTACTGTGATTCCATTCAAGACCCTGACGCCGATGGGGCCGGTGACATTCGTGGCCGCGCCCTGATCGCTTACCTGGAAGCCAAGCTGTGCATAGCCAAAGAGCGTACCCACCGCGCTGGACCCGCGCACGTTAAGCGCATTCGCGTAGACGTTGGTGTTTCCAGAACGGGAGCCGACGGCAATGCCGGCCGTCTGGTTGCCGTCGCCAATCGTGACCGAGCCTCCGCCCTGACCGAACAAGGTGGTCGAGGCCAGCGGCGCATTGTCGAATACGGCTGCGTTGAACGTGAGATCGGTCTGCAGACCGTTGCTCACCACGCCTGTCAGCCCACTGAAGCCGTCCCACCCGGCGACCAGATTGACGTCGCCGCCGGCCGCATTGGAATTCTGCAGCGAAGCCGCAAAGACGATGTTGCCGTGGGCGAGGAAGCTCAGGCTGTTGGCAGAGTCGTAGTTCAAGTCGGATGTCAGGTGGATATTGCCCGCATCGGCCCCGCCGCCACTCGTGGTGATAACGACATTGTTCGTGGCCAATGCAGCGGTGATCGCCGAGATGTTGATGAAGCTTGCAAAGCCGAGGGTTGCCGCCAAGCCGATTTCGATGTTCCTTGGATCGAGCAAGAGCGTTCCACCGCCTGTATCGGCGGTGCCGGCGAACGACAAGCGGTCGATAGAGGAGACTTCCGCAAACCCGCCATTGCCGCCGTTGGCACCCCCGCGCGCGCGGATATGGCCATGGAACGCCGCTTCCTGATCGCCCCAGACCACCACCGTGCCGCCGTCGCCCTGGTCCGTCGCATCGGCCGCCAGCGTGACATCGGCGCCGACGTAACTGATGTCCGCCGTCGGGATGTAGCTCTCGGTCTCGAACGGCATGGTGGTATCGATCGAGATCTGCGTGCCGCCGCCCTCGTCCGGATCAAGCTCCGCATAGGCGATGTGGCCGCCAGCCGCCAACGGCCCGCCGCGCTCCGCCCCGCCGATCAGCACCGTGCCGCCGCCGGCGGGGCCCGACGCGTCGATCTCGGCGCCGAGGTCCAGCACCAGGCGCCCGCCCAGCACATGGACGGTGCCGCCCGCTTCGCTCGCACCGTCGCCCGTGACATCGATGGTGCCGGCGACCTGCACCGTGCCCTCGTCGCCGCCCAGCAGCACCACCTGGCCTTCGCCGGTGCCGACCGTGCGCGCCTGGATCACGCCGCTCAGATTGATGACGTTGTCGACCACGCCTGCGGCCGCATCGGCGGTCAGGATTACCTGGCCGCCATCGGCGATGATTGTGCCCGTGTTCTCCACCAGCGCGCCGACCGGATTGCCCTCGGCATCCACCGGCAACTGCGTCGTCGGGTCGGTGATGGCGAAGTTCACCAGCCCGTCGCCGTAATAGTCGAGCGCGAAACCTTGGCCGCCGCCCAGGACCGCCACATCGGCGACGATGGCGCCCGAGTTCCGCGCCGCCGGGCCGACTAGCGCGACCAGGCCGTTGGCATTGATCGTGCCGCGGTTCTCGACCACCGCGGTCGGGTCGCCGGCAATGTCGAACTCCAGCCGACCGCCCGCCATGAAGCGGTCGTTCATGATGTCGAGCGACGTCGCGACGATCGACTGCACGTCGACATTCGCGTCTGGCCCGAAGACCACGCCGGCGGGGTTGGAGATGAAGACCTGTCCGTTGGCCGAGAGCGAGCCCAGGATCTGCGAGGCTTCGCCCGACAGCACGCGGTTCAGCGCGGCCGCCAGTTCATGCGGCTGGATGAAATTGACGGACTCGTTCGCCGCCACATCGAAGGTCTGCCACTCGATGATGACGCGGTCCGAACCCTGCTGAATGGTGACGCTGTCGGTGCCGTAGATGATCTCCGCCTGGCCTTCGACGACCGTACCGTGGGTTGGCAGAGCCCAAGCGGGATCGGCGACCAAGAGCCAGCCGCAGACGGCGGCCGTGGTCAGCGCGGTCGTGCCCGCCAGCATCCGGCGCAGCGCCGGGGTGTCGGTCCGGTCCGTGGTCACAATGGCCTCGCGACGGATCGACATCCCTTTTTCCTTCCCTCTCCTGCTTGCCTGTCGGGCGCCGGCTCTCGGCGCTGCCTCCTGCCGGCCTACTGACACGCCGCTTCGGCGTTCCAGAAGTCGCCGAAATAGGTCTGCACGCAGATGTCCTCGGCCTGCGCCTCGGCGCTGCCGGGGCCGGCGGCGGGCTCAAGCCCGCCAAGATTGACCGGACCGTTAGTCTCATCGCCGGCGGCAGGCTGCAGTTCGCCGATGGAGAAGGCGTCGGTGAACACGGTGGTCTGGAACGGCTCGGCCAGTTCGTTGGTGAAGAACTGGGCGCCGCCCGGGCGGTCGAGCTGGCTTTCCGGGCCGCGAACTTCGTCCCGCAGCGTCTCGACATCCGTCGGGAAGCCGTCGAACAGCAGGTCGAAGATCGGCGGGCCGATCGTTGCCGGCTGGAAGGCGAACATCTCAAACGCCGTGTTGGCAAAGGGCGGCGAGATGTTGGCATCATCGTCGCCGGTCGTCAGCGTGACCAGGCCCGGCAGGCTGGCCCCGTTGATCGCAGTCACGATGCCGGCCGCGAACGGCGTGCCCCACCAGTTGCCGTCAAGGTCCGGCGTGCCGACGCCAAGCTGATTGTAGCCGAAGCCACCATTACCGTTGTCGAAGCCAGCACCTGGCAGGAAGTTGATCTGCACGAACAGGCTGTCGGCAGAGAGGCTCGCGCTCCGTCCTACCCGGACGCCGTCGCCGCCGTTGCGGTCGATGAAGTTTTGGAAGATCTCCGTCCGGCCGGCGACGTCACCGCCGAACTGGATGCCGTTGCCGCCGTTGCGCTGGATGAAGTTGTTGTGCACCGCCGTGGTTTGCGTCGACGCAATGGAGCTGTTGAAGGTGATGCCGTTGCCGCCGCTGCCGTCAAGAATGTTGCGGGCGACGGTCACGGACGCGTTCTCGCCGATATCGTTGAACAGCATGCCCTCGGCAGTTCCGCCGCTGACCGAGGTCGCGAAGTTGACCGTATTCACGGTGATCGTGTCGACGGCGAACGTTGCCAGTTCCACCTCTTGCGTGCCGTCATAGGCGGCGCCACCCTGCGTCGCCCTGCCGTTGCGATCGACGATCACGGTCGCCGTACCGCCGATCGCGCCGCGGAACTCGAAGCCGCGTTCGCCGCCGGCGATACGCGCGTTGTCGCGGACATCGACCTGCGCGGTGCCGTTGATGAGATCCTCGAACTCAATGCCGTTCTCAGCCGTTCCTTCGATCCGCGTGTTGTTCGCCACGGTGAAGGTGCCGCTGGAGATGGCACCGATGTCGAGCGCGTCTTCGCCGCCAAGGATCTCGACATTGCTGACGATATCGACGTCGGCATTGTTGCTGACGGCTGCGTTGAAATCGATACCGTCGTCCAGGCCGGAGATGAGGGTGTTTCTGTCGATGAGCAGCGTGCCGCCGCTGACCGCGCCGAGGCTGATGCCGTTCCCAGCCCCGAAGATCTGCGTGTTGCCGCCGAAGGCGGTCGCCACGCCGTTCACCGTCACGGTCGCCGGGCCGATGGTGACAGTGGCATTGGTCAGCGCGTTCTCAACAAATATCCCGTCCGCGTCGCCGAAGATCCCGGTATTGCCGGCGATCGTGATCGTGCTGGTATCGGCGCTCAAAACCGCGATGCCGTCGAAGCCGGCGGTTCCACTGCCGTCGCCGCCGCGAATCTCGGTGTTGCCGGCCACCGCCAGCAGCGCACCGTTAGTCATATTGCCGACGCTGATACCGTCGAAGGTGTTGCCGCGGATCAGCGGGTTGTTGGCCACCGTGAAGCTGCCGCCGGAGATGTTGCCGGCACTCACGCCGTCGATCGCGCCAATGATCTCGTTGTTGCCGGCGAACACCGTATCGGTGCCGGCTACCGAGACCGTCGCCGAGCCGATCACGATCGTGGCGTTGGTCAGCGTCGCACCGAAGAAGATGCCCTCCGCCGTGTCGCCGCGAATCGACGTATTGCCGGCGATGTTGATCGTGCTGGCGTTAACCGCTTGTTCGACCTCGACGCCTTCCTCACCGCCGCGGACCTGGGTGTTTCCGGCGATCGAGATGACGGCACCGTTGCTGATGGTGTTGTCGAATTCGATGCCGCTGTCCGCGGTGCCAAGAATGGTGCCATTCAAGGCCACCGTGAAGGTGCCACCGTTGACCCCGTCGATGTCGAGGCCGTTGTCGGCCCCTTGGATCGTTCCGTTGCCGCCGAACAGCGTGTTCACGCCATCCACGGTTACGAAGGCCGGGCCGATAGCGACGTTGCTGTTGGTCGGCGCGTTGATGATGAAGAGGCCGTCCGCAGCATCGCTGAGGATCCTGGTATTACCAGCGATAGAAAGCGTGCTGCCGGTAATGCTGTTCACAAGGATGCCGTCCGCCCCGACGCCGCGGATCTCCGCATTGCCGACGATGCCTATGGCGGCGCCGTTGCTTATGTTCTGGACGCTTATGCCGTCACCCGTCGTTCCGCGCACCAGCGTGTTGTTGGCCACCACGGAACTGCCGCCGGTCACGTTGCCGATCGCGATGCCATCGACGGTGCCAAGAATGGTGTTCACATCCGCCGTCGCGAGACCGCCGATCTGGATGGCGGAATTGGTCTGCGCGGCAATGTCGATGCCGTCATCGCCCGCATCCGCCGACATGATGACGCCCCTGATCGTCGCAGCGCCGATATCGCTGAAGACGCGGATGCCATCGCCGCCAGAGACGACCGTGTTGGCATCGGCCCCGTCCCGCAGGGTCAGGTCGCGGATCAGATAGACGGCATCACCGTCGGTGTCGCCGATATCGATGGCGGCATCCACCAAGTCCTCGAAGATGGCGCGGTCGGTGTTGGAGTTGCCGCGGATGGTCACGTCCACCGTGGCCGCGTTGCCGTCGCCGATATCGCCCTGGCTGCGGATGCCGTCCTGCAGGTTCGAAAAGTCAACATTGATGATATTGATGCCGGTCAGGTTCGCCGTCGTCGTGCCGTCCAGCAGGATGCCGATATCGTTGGCGCCCGGCGTGCCGACGCCGGCGAAGGTCAGCGCCATGTCCTGCAGGGTATCGTTGTTGGCGGTGACGGTGATCGCCGGCGAGCCCGTCAGGATCACCGTGCCCACGGTCGGGTCGAGGCTGCTGCCGGC